>JALSHT010000001.1 GCA_026982095.1 Nitrososphaeria archaeon
ATAGAGGCTTACATGCAGGCTAATAGATATACATACCTTATTATAATTACCTTAGCCCAGATACCTGGATATTTAAGCGCAGTCTTTCTCGTTGATAGAGTCGGGAGGAGAACCGTTCTATCTGTATATTTGTTTATGACAGCTGTCTCGAGTATTTTATTCGCCAACTCTAAGACTGTCTTGGAGCTATATACCTCTGGCTTGATACTCAGCTTCTTTGATTTAGGTGCATGGGCTGCATTATATACGTATACTCCGGAGCAGTATCCAACTCATATACGTGGTATGGGCAGTGGATGGGCGAGTTCAATGGGTAGGGTGGGGGGTATATTGGGTGCTATGATAGTTCCTTGGCTTGGTGGACCTGGTAACTGGTTCAATGTATTCCTGTTATTCACGGTAGTTCATCTAATAGGGGCTGCGTCTTCACTTGTAGGTAAGGAATATGCTAAAAAGGAGATGCCTGAATTCGTAGCCGTTACTACATAACATGAGTTAGTAAAAAATAATACTGAATATATTATATATGTTCGGCAGATATAAGGATATATGTTAATTTAAACTCCTATACATACATAAATGATAATCCAGTATGTATAAGTAAGTAGGTGATATGTATGGAAGATATCCCATATGATGAAGAATTTATAGAGGAGTTAAAAAATAGGATGGTTAAAAAATTGGGAAAATATCGGAAGTTTGATGTTGAGAAGGCTGTTGAATGTTTTATACGCAAAAATATATTGTGTATAGATTATAACCCAATTGAATGTGGTGATAACCCTTTGGCTAAAGAGTTAAATAGAGAATTTATCGAAGTTATAAGACAGTATAGGCCTAAAGATTGTAGTATTAGGCGTTTCGTGTATACTATTAGAACATTATATAGAAGTGTCCTTGAGATAATGACTGATAACAATATGATACAGTTTCCCGTCGTTTTTTCCTTGAATCCTGAGTATTTGAAACAGCTTTATCCGTTGTTTAAACATTATAATCCTATATGTGTTGCTGTTGCGGTGGCGAGCTTAAATGTACCTGATATTCCGATAACCCGTATTTGTGATGTAATATCTTCCTCTAATAGGTTTAAAGGTTGTGATCCTGGTAGTTTAACGGGTATGGTGTATAAAGCTAGGAATATGCTGATGGAGAGGAATTTGATGCCGTATTGATATATCAATCGTCCCCATTTTATTTAGTTTGGTGGTATTGTTATGCCATCCGAGGTTCGTGAGGGGTCTCTAGCTCCTGATTTCTGTCTACCCTCTGACGATGGGAATGAATATTGTCTAAGGGATTTCAGAGGTAAATGGGTTGTACTGTATTTTTATCCGAAGGATAATACATCTGGATGTACTAGAGAGGCTCTGGACTTTACTTCTAAGCTAAATGAATTTATGAAGCTAGGCGCTGTGGTTATAGGGGTTAGCCCAGATTCTATAGAGAGCCATATGAAGTTTAGGATGAAGCATTCGTTGAAGGTAATACTATTGAGTGATACGGAGCATAGGGTGTTAGAGATGTATGGTGCATGGGGTAAGAAGAAGCGGTATGGAAGGGAATATTTTGGTGTTATTAGGACTACGTTTCTAATTGATCCTCAGGGTGTTGTAAGGAAGGTCTGGAGGAATGTTCGTGTCGCTGGTCATGTTGATGAAGTTCTTCAGAGTCTTTGGAGTTTCCATTCTCAGTAGATACTTCTCCCTTGAAGATTCTGTGTAGCATCTTATTTAGAGTCTCCAGTGGTACTTCGTTACTGGTGAAGTTGAAAGCTTTTGCCCAAACATCTTCCCCCAAAATCTTTTTATACATTTTCCCCCTTCCTGTTAATACGACTTTGTTGGGTATCTGGAATTCACGTCTTATATCTTCACTTAGAATCTCACTATCTATCCATAGCTCGACTCCACCCTTCTTCCTCATCTTCCTCATTAGGAGGAATGGCTTTCCATCTGTATATGCAACGTAGTAGCGTACTTTCTTATACTCTTTCCTCCTGACTTCATTTCCAAGATTCCTAACTATTTTTAATACTGAGTTCCAGTATCTATCCATCTTCCTCTTTGTATAGCTTTTAACATTAATTTTCTTCTTATCAACTTCACTACCTTTCATAGGGGTTATAAGGAGTATCTCATTCTCCATATCTGAGGGGTCTCCATCTATATCTACATATCTCTGCATAATGACGACTTCTATATTTCTATTAGATTTTTTCACCTCCTCTACAGCTTCAATCAACTCTCTATTGATCATGTCAATAATTAAGAGTATATTTTTTGAGGAGTTGTCCACCGCCTTCTTAATTTCAGGAATTAAATCGTCACTCTCTTTCCTTTTTCCTAAGACCTTCTCCCTAATCTTGTTGAACTTATATCTATCTTTCCTGAGCTCTCTATATATATTCGCAGCTAGATTCCATGGATTTATCTCTTTTAGAGCATCATTAATCTTATTTAGCTGATCCCTTATGTGACTCTGTACTCCATGGCGTAGCATCTCCATCTCTATAACCCATAATTCAACACCGCCTTGTTTGATTTTGAGTAGGAGTCCGTCTGTAATTATTTTATTGTTTATTCCTATTACCTTCTCAATTGGGAGAATTATAGATTCATCCCCGAATATCCGGTTCAAAAGTTTTCTATACCTGCTTAGATAGTGGAACATATCAGATTCTCTTTTGAAGGGAACTCTTTTGTAAATCCTATTTTTATGTATTAGTATAGGATCTCTAACAGTTTTTTCATCTGCCTGTATCGGAAGTATCTCTTCACCGCCATCCTCTGGATGCATAATATAATATTATAGACCATATAGAAATTAAGATTGATGAAAAAATTTATTATGTATTAACGGTGTTATAGTATAGATGGAGTGGTTTCCATGAACCCAGACGATATAAAAAATAGGATTGTTGATGCGCTGAGGAAGGTGCATGATCCCGAGATCCCGGTTAATGTGTATGATCTTGGGCTAGTCTACAAGATTGATGTGAATATAAATGAGAAGAAGGTCTATATAGAGATGACAATAACTTCTATTGGATGTCCCGTTGCCTACGCCATAATAGATGATGCTGAATCTTCTGTTAAGGAGGCTCTCGGAGACGATTGGAAGGTTACTGTTGAATTGGTTATGGATCCGCCTTGGACTCCAGCAAAGATTACTCCAGAAGGTAGGAAGATGCTAGAGGATTTGTATGGTTATGATATTGTTGGAGAGTGGATTAAACAGATGACGTAAAGTTTTTATTTTAGAACCATTCAAAATTTTTTTGTGGTGGTATATCAACATGTCTGGAGAAGTTGTAATCAAAGGTAAGGAGAATGGGCCCTATCTAGTGATGAAGGATGGGAAGGTAGTCTTTGCACTATGCAGATGTGGACAGAGTAATAATAAGCCTTACTGCGATGGTAGCCATAAGGGAGCTGGTTTTCAGGCATCTGAAGTAGAGCTTAAGGTTGAGTAGCAATATTATTCTCCTCTATACATCTTTTTATATCTACCGGGGTATATAGATAAGCTTCTCTTTTATCCATTATTTTCCTAACTTGGTTTTTAATGCATTCTAGATTTATCCCGTATTTGGTTTCATCCTTACAGGGATATTCTAGGAATCTTTTGAATGCTTTTATAGCCTTATCGTATTGGCCCATTTGAATCTTTATATAGGGTATCATAAGGAGTATTAGGGCTCTAATGAATCCGTCCCCGCTACTCCTCCATATGTCCTCTAACATCTCATGTATCTCCCAATACCTACCTTGATCATATAGTCTTATGAATTCCTTTCTCCAGTGACCATAGCTTCTCTCTATACCTTCAATATATACCTTGTCAATTACATGGTATCCATTATCATTAAGGACCTTTATTATTTTGTCTAATGTGTGTGGATCTGTATTGATATCGATCTCTATGTGTTTACTATCTATTCTTAGGATCACATGTCTTATATCTTTTTTGAATGTCTCCATTAAGATACCGATTTTTCTACGTTCATTATCTGGATTTATAGTCTCTTTCGTAAGAACTATTATATACCTCAATTATATCCCCTTTTATCTCTAATTGTTATATATGATTCGTTATAATTTTTATATACTGGGGGCCCTCTAACGTATAAGGTAGTTAATATGATAGAGTTTGTAAAGTATATCTTGATATTGACGGTGGGGTTCACATTAGGCTATTTTTATTATACACGTTTCAAGATATCCCCTGGAGGAGTGTTGGCAACCCCCTTTCTAGTATTATATACCCTTGAGGATCCCTCTATCTTCGTTATATTTGTTCTAGCTTTTGTCTCATCTATATTTGCTATTGACTTTTTTGTAAGAAGATATTTGATATATGGAAGAAGATTATTTTATCTTGCACTCTTGGTGTCACTAGTGATTTCGGCAACTCTATATATAGTCCTTAACCCTACTTTTTCGGCTGTCTTCTTCTCAATAATCGCGGGTATCATCGCATATAATAGTCATAAAGAATTGATGAGTGGGACGGATTATATGAAGATAACGGCGGTTTGGTTTAGTGAGTTTATCATCCTCTATGTCTTCGGCTTTATTATTTATAGTATATATTAATCTTTAAAAATATCAATCAACATCCACATACCTAATGTAAATGATACGAGGGTGCCGGAGAGTACTATGACTTTAGTAATCGATAATCATATAGACACTGCATACAAAATTCATAGGCTCAGCAGGCATGACATCAAGAGATATCGTAAGAATCTCTCGGAAGCCAAATACCGTATTCTAGTCTCTGGAAGTCGTGGTAAATCTGGTCTTGTAGAGGATATATATAGTGTTCTCCATGGAAGGGAGTTGGATGTCCTTGGGAAGGTAACAGGCTCCAAACCAAAGATATTCTATAGAGGGGTTACATATCATATAGATAGGGGTCCTAATCCAAAGAGGTTCTTCCTTGACCATGAGAATGCTGGGATAATAGCTGATTTTAAATCTGATATTTATTGCTTTGAGAATCAGACCATTTCAAAATATACAAATGGGTATATACACTTCTTATTCAAACCCCATATAGAGATAATCCCAAATCTTAGGTTGGAACACGCCGAGTTGGGTGAATCTCTTGAGGAGTTGGCCCATACCTTTGGATCGACATTAAAGAACGTGGATTATGCGATTTATGCCGAGCCGATTATTGATAATAGGGATAAGGTTATCCCTATATTAAGGGATTATGCTTCGAAGTATGGTGTTGAACTCAGGATCATAGATATTCCCTATTCAGAGTCAATGTTGCCTGGTGTTGAGAGAGTATATATCCTTCAGGAGCTTATGGATATAATGGGGCTTCCTCCACTCACATACTATGAGTATAATGAGGTTATTAATAGGATTGTCTGGGAGATTAAACCAAGGGTCTCTACATATGGCTTCTATTATGTTGACCTTAGTAAGGTAAATGATCCAGACACTACCAGTATAGCGCTAGAGTATCTTAAGAAGAATTATGTTATGGATAGGCCAATATATATCATAGCCTATTTCAGAGGTGACAGAATCGATAGAACAAAGTTTTTCCTTCCCTTCTTTGAAAAGGTTAGGGATGATGACTCAATAGAGAGGGTCATCTTAGGTGGGATGTATTACGATAAAGTCATGAAGATTCTTGGTAGTAAGGCTCTGGAGATGAAGAAATTAGATATGGATTCCCTATTTAGGGATATAGCTAATGAAGATGGGTTCTTGATTCTTGCAGTTAATGGGGTAACCTTGGATATGGATGTCGTTAGAGGGATGTTGTCTCCAATTCCTCAACAGTCATTATAGTTAGATTAAGTATGAACTCTCTTTACAATCCTTGATATCTCCTCAATATCACTTGGGTTGAGAAATGGATGGACTGGAAGGCTTATTACCTCCCTCGATAGTATCTCACTGATAGGTAGCCTATGTTTTCCTAACAATTCTTTAACAACATTTAGACTATGGAGTGGTTTTTCATAGTAAATCCCATATGCTATACCTTCTCTCTTCAATTCGTTAGCTAACTTATCTCTTCTACTTGTTTTTATAGTATAGAGGTTATAAACGTGATATGCATATTCACGTTCAATGGGAAGTTTTAAATCGAGACCTGATAGATAGTCGTTATAGATCTCGGCATTTCTCCTTCTTTCTGTGTTCCAGTGATGAAGATGTTTCAATGTCTCGAGAGCTACCACCGCATTTATCTCGTTAAATTTCATGTTGTATCCAAACTCAACAACTTCTCCATTCTCGAATCCATGGTTCTTAAGCCTCCTAACTCTCCTAGCAATATTGTCGTCATTAGTTGTTATAACGCCTCCCTCTCCATATACACCCATATTCTTAGATGGGTATAGGCTGAAATACCCTACATCTCCTATAGCCCCTACATACCTATCCTTATACTTGGCTCCATGAGCCTGGGCTGCATCTTCAATTACATATGCTCCATACTCCTTAGCTATCTCTATTATTTCATCCATGGGAGCTGGATGACCAAACAGGTGTACTGGTATTACTGCTTTGACTTTATAATCCATCTTCTTTTTTAGGTCATCTGGATCCATACACATAGTTTCGTAATCTACGTCTATTAGAACTGGTTTTGCCCCTAATAAAACAGGTTGGGAGAGTGTGGCTATAAAGGTGAAATCTGGGACGGCTACCTTATCCCCAGGTCCTATATCGAGGGCCTTTAATATTAATAAGAGTGATGATGTTCCGCTTGAGACTGTTATTGAATGTTTTACACCTATATATCTGGAGAATTTTTCTTCGAATTCTTGTGTATATTTGCCTTCAACATATTGCTTCGAGTCTATGACCTCTAAGATTTTCTCCTTTATCTTATTATCGATGTATGGCTCCGCGATTCGTATTTTCATAGGCTTTATATTCCAATAATAAATTTATAAGTTTGTGTTTTGCATTCTCTATATCCCTAAATCTATTTTCTATGTATTTGATTATGGACTTGAGTTCGTTTCTGGATATTATAAGTCCCTTCTCATGAGTATATACTGGAATGCTATACTTATCTGACAATAGTATTTCAACGGTTATACCTCTTGTACTCATTGAGTAGAGCGTACTACTTTTATATCCAGCTTGTATGGAGAGTTCCAATAGTTTCTTTGCATCCACCAGGGTTTTTGATGCGACATGTATGATGGTGCCCTCTATGTTCATCCATAATATCCCATTATCTACCCTCTCCACAA
>JALSHT010000002.1 GCA_026982095.1 Nitrososphaeria archaeon
CCAACCCCTACTCCTAAATAAAACCCGCGTCTCCTTAGGACTTAGGTAGTAGTTCTCAAAACCATCCCTATATAGTGGAATGTACTCTATAGGGCCTGCAACCAACAAATCGCCCATCTCATACACGCTCCTAACCCCCGGATGCTCCACATCCCTAGTCTTAAACACCCTCTCCGCAAAAAATTTCTTATCAAACCTGAAGACATCCTCAACCTGCATAACAGCAACCGGCGTCCCATCATAGTATAAAGCTATGAAGTCACCTATACCAATGTCTACACCACCATCCACATCCAACACTATGGGTATAGTCCAAGGGAGGTCGTTCGACAACCTCATGTGATTCAAGATGTACTCTAGTTCAACCGAGTCGATAAATCCGGTTAAAGGGCTATATACTCCATACCCTATATTCTCAACATCCCTATACCTTACATCATCTATATCAAGCCGAGTCAACTCCTCTACCTGGGACAACATATATTCTACCCTATGACTGGGAACCACCCTATTTATAAGCCTCCCACCATGGGGTTTACTAACCACTTAACCCCACCAACCCACTAGTCCAGATAGCCCAAGCTTCTCAATCTATCCAAAATCCTCCTCCTCTCCTCCTCACTAACGACTTCATCCCCAACATCCTCCTCAAGCCTAGAAAGTCCATCCCTTAAAATATCAATAGCCAACTCATCTGGAGAAGTACCTAATTTACTGGATAAGCTGTTAAGGCGCCTATATAGGCTATCGGGAATATCTATAGACGGCATATCAAACCCCCCCAAACAGAATTAATTTATCTCCAATAAAACTCTGATTATTAATATGGCCCCAGTTGAACTAATCCCAAACCTATACGTAGGTCCGGGAAACATCTATATAGATATCAAGATTGATAAGATAATATCTCTAGACTGTGGAGCAAAACCCATCTGTAGGAACTGCAAATGGATATGTCTAGACATAAGAGACTTTGATGTCGAGCCAATATATAGAGTTGGTAAAGCGATAAAAGAGATAGTTGACTCCATTAATAGGGGGGAGAAGGTATATCTACACTGCTATGCAGGATGTGGAAGGACAGGGACAGTTTCAATAGCATTACTGATATACATGGGGAGATCGAGAGATGAAGCATCCTACAGGTTTTACAGCCTAAGGGGATGTGGACCAGAAGCAGAGAGACAAATAGATTTTCTAGAGGTTTTTGAGGAGGCTGTAAAAACATTAGGGAGGGAGGAGGCTCTAAGCATATTGATAAAGTCGAGGAACCTAGAGGATTTCATAGCTAAAGTCACAAGCCTAAAGCAAGAATAGAAACCCACCTATACTATTTATACCACCCACGCATACTAACACCTTTTTATATATTATATTGCGTGGTGTTGAGAGGTGGAGGACAAGATAAAAGACCTCATGGAGAAAGCCGAGAGACCTGGCAAAATAGCCCCACAACTGCATAAGTTTTACGGAGGAAAGATAGAGACTATACCAAAATGCTTCATCAAAAGCTTAAACGACTTCGATATCTGGTATACACCCGGTGTAGCTAGCGTCTCAAGACTTATAGCCCAGGATAGAGACCTATCCTTCGAATATACTAATAGATGGAATACAATAGCCGTTGTAACAGATGGGTCTAGAGTCCTGGGATTGGGGGATATAGGTCCAGAGGCATCATTACCCGTCATGGAGGGCAAAGCCTTACTATTTAAATACTTAGGAGGAGTAGACGCCTTCCCACTAGCGGTAAAAGAAAAGGACCCAGACAGAATCATCTCAATACTAGAGGCGATACAACCAAGTATAGGAGGCGTAAACCTAGAAGACATTGAGAAGCCAAAATGCTTCTACATTTTAGAAGAGGCTAGGAGAAGGTTGGAGATACCTGTGTGGCATGATGACCAACAGGGAACAGCTACAGTAATTCTCGCCGGGATTATAAACGCACTTAAGATAGTGGGTAAAAAAATCAGTGATGTAAAGATAGTTTTATTCGGAGTAGGGGCTGCAAACACTAAGGCAGCAGAGGTCCTCATACTAGCCGGCGCAGACCCCAAGAAGATGTACTTAGTAGATAGTAAGGGAGTGATACATGCTGGTAGAAAGGATATCATAGAGGAGGAGAGGAATCCTTGGAAATATAAGCTTGCCGAATTAACCAACCCTGAACAGATAGAAGACGTTAGAGACGCCTTTAAAGACGCTGATATAGTGGTGGGGGCATCAAAACCGGGGCCTGACACAATAAAGAAGGATTGGATACGTCTTATGAATGACGACCCAATAGTATTCGCTACAGCAAATCCAATACCGGAGATATGGCCATGGGATGCTAAGGAGGCGGGAGCCCGAATAATAGCAACGGGGAGATCCGATTTTCCAAACCAGATAAATAATAGCCTGGGTTTCCCAGGAATATTCAGAGGAGTTTTAGATGTTAGAGCCAAGACGATAACAGATGAGATGTGTATAGCCGCAGCCGAGGAGATAGCTAGATTCGCCGAAGAGAGGGGGATACACGAAGAGTATATCGTCCCCCGAATGGATGAATGGGAGGTATACCCTAGGATGGCGGTAGCCGCAGCACTCCAGAGCATAAAACAGGGAGTAGCTAGGCAGAAGCCTAGTAGAGAAGAGTTGTGGGATAGAGCTGTAAAGATAATATCGAGGAGTATAAACGCACATAGATGCCTACTTGAGAACGGTTACATCCCAGGATATGACGAGCCAAACACACAATAGATGATAAAAGTTAGAGACAACAGCATAGACTTTGGACGAGGCTACCCTTTATTTTCACTCAACTCCCCCAACATAGTCCCGATTTAATACGTCTTAGACAACTAATTTTTAATAGCCCACCGACAATGGTGCACTCCTGGAACCGGGGTGTATTTAAATGGAGATTAGGGTATCCACCGTGATAAAGAGGGATGGGAGAGTAGTGGAGTTCGATATCCATAGGATCGAGAACGCGATTAGAAAGGCTATGCTAGCAGTAAACAGCTACAACCCACAGATTTTGAAGAAGGTTGTTAATACGGTCGTAGAGATACTTAATGACAAATATGGCGACGGAAAATCTCCACATGTTGAAGATATACAGGATATTGTCGAGTACAGTCTAGTAAAACATGACCTCTACGAGGTTGCAAAAGCATACATACTCTACCGCAGGGAGAGAGAGAAGATACGTAAGGAGAAGATGCTACTCCTAAACAAGGATAAACTCGATGAAGTAGACAAGGCCCTAAGCCTAAACTCCATACGCCTACTCGCAAGCAGATACCTCCTGAAGGATGAGGAGGGAAAGGTAATCGAGAGCCCTAAGCAGCTCTTCCAGAGGGTTGCCATGGCTATAGTCATAGCAGATATACTCTATGACCCAGAGATATACGATAAGGACGGAGGCATCCAGCCTCATGAGGAAGAAGATTTCATACCAGATATGTATGATGGAAGATATGGGTTCACCCTGGAAGATGGAGAGAGGGTAACTTGGAACAAGTGGCACCTAGAGAGGATGAAGGAACTATACGATAGGCTAAATAGACAGGGTAAGATGAAGCTTCCCTGGAGGAAGGTTCTAGAACTACTAGATAAGGGCTGGCATGAGAAATACGCTGTAAAAATGATGAGCTATTACAACCTGATGACGAGTAAGAAGTTCATGCCCAACAGCCCAACACTATTCAACGCTGGAACTAGACTGGGACAGTTATCGGCATGCTTCGTCCTAGACATGGACGACGATCTAGAGAGCATCATGGACGCAGCAAAAGACGCGGCAATGATATTCAAGAGTGGAGGAGGAGTAGGAATAAACTACAGTAAGCTGAGGCCTGAGGGCGATATAGTATCGTCAACAAGTGGAGTGGCAAGCGGACCAGTATCATTCATGAGAATAATAGACACAGTAACAGACGTGATAAAACAGGGAGGAAAGAGGAGGGGCGCAAACATGGGTATACTAGAGGTATGGCATCCAGACGTCGAGAAATTCATAACGTCGAAGGAGAAGGAGGGCGTATTAGAAAACTTCAACATATCTGTAATGATAAACGACGAATTCATGAAGAAAGTGGATGAAGACGGGGAGTATGAGCTGGTCAACCCAAGAAACGGAGAGAAGGTGAGGAAGGTAAATGCCAGGAAACTATTTAGACTAATCGCTGAATACGCGTGGAGAACTGGGGATCCAGGATTATTATTCCTAGATAGGATAAATGACTACAACGTGATGAAGAACTCCCTCGGCCTAATCCGCTCCACAAACCCATGTTCAGAAGAGCCTCTATACCCCTATGAGAGTTGTAACCTAGGGAGCCTAAACCTATATGCATTCCTACGTTTCAAGGAGGATAGCTCCGCAGAGTTCGACTGGGACGCATTCAAAGAGGCTGTAGAGACGGCATATGAATTCCTAGACAACGTGATAGATGTAAACAAATATCCGGTGAAAGCTATAGAGGAGACCACCAACAACCTTAGACGCGTAGGCCTAGGTCTAATGGGCCTAGCAGACACACTAGCCGCGTTAGGCATACCATATAACAGTGAAGAAGGCTTTGAGTTCACAAGGAAGATAACAGAGTTCATGACATATCACGCACTTAGAAAGAGTGTGGAGAGGGCGAAGACGAGAGGTGTCTTCCCACTATACCACAAGAGCGACTATCCCAAAGGTGCCATGCCAGTAGCTGGATTCTACAAGAGAGAGTACTGGACATTAGACTGGGAGACTCTACAGAAGGAGATAATGAAGTATGGGGTTAGAAACGTGGGTGTCACGACGATAGCCCCAACAGGATCAATATCGATGATAGTAGACACGTCCTCAGGGGTAGAGCCGATATTCGCCCTAGTGTTCGAGAAGAGGGTGACGGTAGGAGTATTCTTCTACACTGATATGGAGTTCGAGAGACAGCTAAAGCTGAGGGGGCTGTATAATGAGCAGATACTGAAGAAGATCGCTGATAACGGCGGGAGCCTACAGGGGCTGGATGAAATTCCAGAGGAGCTTAAGAGGCTATTCCCAGTGGCCTACGACATTCCATGGTGGGACCACATAAGGATGCAGTATGAAGCGGGTCTATGGATAACAGAGTCCATAAGTAAGACTATAAACATGCCTAGCTGGGTGACTGTGGACGACGTTGAGAAGGCCTATTTATTCAGCTACAGGCTAGGCGTTAAGGGTATAACCATATACAGAGACGGCTCCAAATCTGTGCAGGTTCTAGTCACCCCAAGCCAGAGAAAAGGTAGATACTTCCAGATAGTAGAGAATAAGACCCTAGATATGCTGGAGAAGCTCGGTATTGAGAAGCCTAGCATGGGGGAGGAGGTTAGTGAGAGACTGGTTAAAGCCACGTCAACAATTATCGAGGACGGAGGCGTCTCAGAGACGCCCACGATTAAAAAAGATGTGGAGACATGTCCAGAGTGTGGAAGCACCACACTGATAAATACAGAAGGATGCCTCAAATGCCTCGAATGTGGATGGAGCGCATGTATAGTGGCCTAGAAGTGTAAAATCAAACCCCCTTTTTATATCAATTCTTTATCGATACCCCTATCATAGTTTCTACCCCTTATCCCCTTCACAATATTGAAGATCTTAGACATTTTATCAACAAAGGTATCCAAATCCTCGACATCGATAATTTTATCCGTGAGCTTAAATATTGCAAATGAATTAGATTGATTCCTATACTTCTTCAATGTCACAGTAATCGTTCCATCATCATAGTATGTGAGGAAATATCCAAACTCACTATTCTTACTGCCACTCCCGATTCTAATCACCTTACAATACCTGCCACTTTTATACTCCACAGGCTTAGCCAACTCGATTAGATGAATAACCTCTCTCAAGATCCCCTCAACATCTTTATCCCTCTCTTCACCCCTCTTCTCCAGCGTCATTCTTTCCCCCC
>JALSHT010000003.1 GCA_026982095.1 Nitrososphaeria archaeon
ACTTCACCGGCAAAATATTTTGAGACGGTCTCCCCCGCTGCTATACCAGCTATAGAGCTAGTTACAATGCCAGCCCCCAATGAAGCTATGTTATGGTTCGCAGCATCACCAACTGATAGGAACCTTCCAGAGACAGTCTTATCGGGAGGAGGCCCCACAGGCACTAAGCCCCCGACATATGAAAGTGGCTGAGCCCTCTCAAGCTTCTTACTAGCAATGGGATGCATCCTCCAAAACCGCTCCATATAAACATTTATATCCTTCTCACCGTCGACATATGGATACCTAATTCCTAAACCTACATTTGCAACTCCATCCCCCTTAGGGATTATCCATGCATAGGCACCGGGTGAATAATCCTTTCCCGTATACATCTCAACCACAGATGGATCACTATCTACACCAGCCATTTGATAGTTAATCACATGTCCAAGATTCATCTCATCAACCTCCCTGAAGAGGCCGACCTGCTCCAACAAAGTAGATGAAGTGCCTGCCGCGATAACAACTACCTCTCCCTTCACCTCAAAATTTCCCATCTTACCCCTTGCATATACCGTACCATCTCTATCCAGCTTGTATACAACAGTATTTATCATTACATCAGCACCACGGTCCACCGCCTCCTTCACAATCCACTTATCAAAAGCCTCCCTATCAATTACATACCCATCGAAATTAACGCTATACTCCTTACCAGAAGGAGTAAATACACTTACAGATTTGGTTTCATTAGAAACCAGCTTCATAGGCATCTTCTTAAATATCTCGAGATAGGGTTCTTCCACCTCAGGAAGTATCTTACTATATTCATGATACTGTGGAATAAATTCGCCGCACTGAATTGGAACCCCTATCTCACGCCTCCTATCGATACCGAGCACCTTAATCCCATAACTAGCAAGCTTATAAAGCGTAGACGCCCCTCCAGGCCCCAACCCTACAACTACAACGTCGTATTTCTCCATATAAGGACACCACTAATCAATATATGGTCATGAAAAACCATATTAAAGTCTGATATTACAAAGAAGAGTTAAATATTGATTACTTAAACAATCCATCAAGGACATCATTAACAGCATCGGCAATATGCTGGACCTTCCTAAGGTTAGGGGTAGATGACAAGTTAGATAGTGATATGGGAGTCATCGATATGTTACCGTTTATTAATACCTCATATCCATCTGTCCCTTTAGGGAAGCTCTTAAACTTCTCTCCCCAGAGCCAGAAATACTCTCTCCCCCTTGGGTCATATCTAACATAGAGTTTCGTATTTAAAGATAGTCTGGCAAGCCTAGTAACAACTATCCTTGATTGAGGTGTAATCTGTTTAGGGAAGTTTATATTATAGAGGTCTACATTCTCTGGTAAGCCCTCTTCAAGAACTATTTTGACTATCTCCCTAGCAATAAGAGATGCCATCTTGAAGCCGCCTCTAACCACTTCACCACCTATTACATCAGCTTTAGGCATAGACTTAGAAAATGATATACTAGGTATGTTATGGAGAGCTGAAAGAAGTGCACCGGCCACCGTACCACTCATGAAAAACTCTAGGAGACTAACGTTTTCACCTATGTTGATTCCTGAGACCGTTATATCAGGAGGCTTCTCCATAATATGGAATAAACCCATACTTACACAGTCGCCAGTCGTACCATTCACTAGATAGCAGAGTTGATCCTTATATATGGCTCTCCTAACTCTTAGAGGCTTATGAAGGGTTACACTCAACCCTGCTGCACTCCTCTGCTGCTCAGGACATACAACTGTCAACTCCCCCAAGTCCCTAAGGGCATCTATCAATCTCCTAAGCCCCGGGGATCTATATCCATCGTCGTTAGTCAACAATATCCTCGCCAAGCCACTTCACCTCGTTATACCGAGGCTCTCCAACTCCTCAATATATTTCCTTCCCGGACCATCCCTTAGATAATCAGATACAGGTTTAATCATCATCCACAGATACTCCGACACAGCATTTTTAAGGTCCAGTGGATGTATACCTCCCTTCATATATTCTTCACGAACCTCTTCTATAGAGGAGTAGATAGATTCAGAGCCTGTCTTTAGATTTACAATTTTGAATTCTAAGCCCTTCCTAATAATAAATGGATATACAACATTCTCAAGCATTGAAAATACCGGGTTGACAACAACATCGTCGGGAGGGCAATACGCCTTCCTAATCTTCCTCTTTATATCCTCCTTTGAATCATGGAGAAATATAGCTGTCTCTGGTATAGACTTAGACATTTTAATATTTAGGACGGTATCCACAAACCTATCCTTATCACCACTCTCTCTAGCCTCCCTAATCTTAACAGCATCCTCCTGTGTCAAACCCACTCCCAAAACAAGATTGTGATGAAGAGCAACAGGTTTATAACCAAACTTCTCCCCAAGATCAATAGCTATTACATGGGCCTTCCTCTGATCCATACCACCATGGGCCACATTAACCCCTAGACTAAATATATCGGCAACCTGCATAGGCACATAAACAAGTTGACCAAAGTTTACAGACTCACCCAACTTCCGACCTAAGATCGATATACTCCTCCTCACCCTAGATAACGTTGTTGACATGGAAACCTTCAAGAAATTCTCAAAATATTTGAGTCCATATTCCTCATAAAACTCCGATGCAAGGACAAACCTCGTTTTACTGGGTTCACCTCCTAATGACTCAATCATACGAGAGAAAACATCTACATAATAACCTCCGGCGACCTCCTTAATCTTATCGAGGTCACCTCCCAACTTCCTATTTATCCAGCTATGATAGTCGCCAAGGAATATGATTGTCTCAACACCAGCCATCTGGAGATCAACTACTTTATGAATAGGTACAAGTCCGGTACCTAAATGCATGAAGCCGGATATTTCAAAACCAATATAATGTCTAAGTGGAGTGCCAGTCTCAATATACTCCTTGAGACGTTTAAGAGTCAAAATCTCATTTGTAGGCGGCCTTAGAAACAGCTCCAACCTCGTTTCAACATCCATATTCGCAACACCCTACAAGCTAAATATATATTTAGATTATAGCATCAAACATCTAAATATTTCGGTTAGGTTAGAAGGAGATGAAGATAGATATTACCCTCTATAGAAAAGTATCTGACGAGATAGAGAAGCATCAGACAAAGTATAGAACATATCTCCACACCATATCAAATAGATTGAGGAATAGGAAGATAGATATTAGAAAGCTTTACTATGCCCTCAAGAGCCTCCGAATCTACGACACAGTTCGATACGCAAGTATAGCCGATGAGGCTCTAAAGATAATTATATCAAGCCAATTGAGTGAAGGTGAGCCAATCATAATTAAGGATGTATATAAAAGAGTCAGTAAAGGAAGGACCACCACAGAATATTCAGAGGGTGGTTTCCCAGACATGCTTGAAGGAAATAAAAAGGTGATTCATGCTGAGGCACCCTCGATAGACTCTACAATATATGCCCTACAATCTATTGTAGAATATTCGGCCCACATCCAATACTGGGACAAGACTATTGAGGAGGCGATAAAGGCTGGACTAAGATATCTACAGTTGAGAGACATAAATGGAGACGGACTATTAGAGCAATCCAAGGGAGAAGACTGGATACCACTTCTAAGGAGGGATGGAAGCCTACTATATACTAACGCCTTATATCTAAAACTTCTTGAAGACCTATATTATCTATACCTCGATAAAGATAAGGAATATAGTGAATACATTAAAAGCCTATACACGAAGGTATATAGGAGGATAGAGGAGAGCTTCTGGATGGACAGTCTCTACATCGAATACATAAACAGTAGTGGTGCTAAGGTATGGAGGGCGGGGGTAGACAGCTCCACTGCTGGTAGGCCTATTATTATGAGGGAGGCCAATAAAATTCATAAACATTTTACAACGCTTTATAACAGGCTTTACAACAGTCAAAACAACCTTTTAATAACGTCAGAGGCAAGGATAAAAGTCAATCCCGAGGATAGAAATCTATATAGAATCTCAACTCCTCTACAATCTGCTGTATATGCAATGGATGTAGCTGAAGCTGGATATCCAAATCTAGCACTAAAAATAATGGATACGGTATTCCCCTACGAGGAGAATAGCCTCATTATAATTGATGACAAGAATAAAATCGTCTCTAGAAAGAGAGATGGTGATATAGCATTAGACCTAGTTCTTCTAGGAACCTACAAGATAATTTCAGGAATTGTTAAAGGGGGTGAGGGTGCATCAGCTGGCTTCTGAACCAGCTGATTTTCTCCACTGCCTCTCGGGCCCGTTAGGGACTCAGATACTCAGGGGCTTGCCCGGTGAGATGGTGGCCAGCCATCCCCCGTGCCCCTTTGTATCTGAATCCCCAGAGGCACCGTGGAGATGCTCCTGCCTCTTTAACGGCTAACCCACCACTTCGGAGATGGGTGGCCTATTTCTTGCATATACACCTCCCCTTCTGAACCCTGGGGATAGGCCCGTTTAGAGATACCCCTTTGGAGGTTTAGGGTGTTCCCCCAACCTCCTAGGGGTCCAATACCCCCAGGGTTCTGGGGATGTGTATATGCCTTTGGCTCACCCACCTCCTTATAGGTGGGCCGCCTCGGCAAGAGCTCTCAGCTGGCTCAGAAGCCAGCTGATGCCACTAAAAGGGGTTTGATAATCGATTTTATAGATAATGTATATCTCAACCTCACTTGGAGAGTCACACCCTACCCTTCTTGGTAAACTGCTTTCTATAAAGCATACGTATATCATTTAAGGTAGCTACTTCCGTGGGGCTCTTATCCTCCCTTATCCTCTTTATCCTAGCCAGTCTAAGGGCATATCCCGATTTATATTTGGGGCTCTTCTGTATCTCGTTAAAGTCGACTTCAACGACCACCTCAGGCTTGACCCATACTCTATACCCCTCATCTTTAACCACTAATGATAGAAGTCTCTTAGTCATATAATGGAATTCTTCATCCGTTAGACCCTTGAATGTCTTGCCGACCGATACATACTCTCCATTCTCCTCATCATAAACACCTAGATAATAGTCGCTTAGCCAACCCTTACGCCTACCATGACCCCATTCAGCACCTAAAATAACAAGATCTAAAGTCTCCTTATCCTTAACCTTAACCCAATATTTACCCCGGCTCCCAAGGATATATGGAGAGTCCATCCTCTTCAACATCACACCTTCATGGCCCATTGATAACGCCTCCCTAAAAACCTCCTCAGCCTCAGAAGGCCCAATGTCATATACGGTGGTTGATAGATACTCCTTAGATACCTTCTCATCTAGTATCGCCCTCCTCACACTATAGGGCTTATCTATCATGAGCTCTCCATCGTAAAATATAATATCAAATAGTTTTATCGTGGCTGGGATACGTTCAATATACTCCTCGAGGCTCTCCATCCTCCTAAACCTCTTCATAAGATCTTGAAATGGAAGGGGTCTACCACTCCCCCTTTCATAGGCTATAATCTCTCCATCGAGTATACCTTTTTTGATATCGAAAGATGAGATTATCTCTATAAGCTCTGGAAAGCTCTCAGTAACTTCTGTCAACCTCCTGCTAAAGAGTTTGATTCCCGACTCCCCTATATGTATCTGGACCCTGAAACCATCGTATTTATACTCTACAGCAGCAGTATTAACACCTAGAATGTTATAACCTTCTAAGATGGATGTAGCTGGTTGGCCAAGCATCGGCCTAAGAGGGGTATATAGCTTAGGCCCTACAGTATATGGATCTATTCCCCTTG
>JALSHT010000004.1 GCA_026982095.1 Nitrososphaeria archaeon
GATGTATATATCACAGCGATAGTCAGATGTGCACCGCCAAAGAATCTCCCTAATCGAGAAGAGATTATAAACTGTAGAGAATATTTAAAGAGGGAGTTAAGCCTACTGTCAAATGTAAAGGTTATTCTCTGTCTAGGCCATCTAAGCTGGAGGAATACACTGGAAACACTGTATGAAATGGGTGTTATACCCGTTAAACGACTTGAATTTGGACATGGAAAGGAATATAAACTAGGTGGTTTAACACTAATCTCATCATACCATCCAAGTAGGCAGAACACCCAAACTGGAAAGCTCAGCTGGAATATGTGGATATCAATATTCAATCGCATAAGGAATATACTATCTAAACTTGACAGAATTTAATTAGAAGGAGGGTTAAAATCTTTTTTCTGGTGTCTTAATTGGCAGATCCTTATATAGGAGAGTTCCTAGGCACTATGATGCTCGTCCTACTCGGTGACGGTGCAATAGCGAATGTACTCCTTCGGAAGACTAAGGGAGAGGGGAGTGGATGGATAGTGATAACAACGGGATGGGGCCTAGCCCTTATGGTAGCTGTGGCGGTCTCCCTAGCCTTGGATGGATATGGACATGTAAATCCATCTATCACCCTTGCCGCTGCATATGTTGGGCTTATAGACTGGGGAGTTGTACCTGGAGTCTTCATCGCACAATTCTTAGGAGGCTTCTTCGGAGCAGTACTCATGTTCCTAGCCTACTACAGCCACTTCATAGAGACTGAAGACCCCAACCTAAAACTAGCTGTATTTACGACAATGCCACAGATTAGGAACATACCGTTAAACACAATCACAGAAGCTATAGGCACAGCTGTCTTGGCTGCCGGTGTAATGGCAATAATAACATTAGTAGGGGATACACTATGGGTGGCTCCACTACTCGTGGGAATGCTGCTCTGGGCTATAGGTCTAGGCCTTGGAGGCCCTACAGGGTTCTCCCTAAATCAAGCGAGGGATCTAGCACCAAGGATTGCATACGCCATACTCCCAGTACCTGGGAAGAGAGACCCGGATCTAGTATATGGATTGACGGCAACATTTATAGGACCCTTTATCGGAGGGTTTATAGGGGGGCTTCTATATCTCCTGATCGTCTAAACCCCCTATATTTTTATTAGTCTCCACTTCTCAATCACTCTACCATCCTCAAGGAAGACAGTGTCGCCAATCATCTCAGCACCATAGCCATATCTCTTCAAAGTCGCGAACATTAGAGATGTAGATACATGTGGTGGAACCATATCCTCCTCAATAAGTTTCTTGGCACCAGGTGTAATAATGGGGTCAGACATAACATACTCAACCGTATCCTCACCAGTCCTCCTAACCTCAATATCACTTATATACCCCATATCCTTAAGCCACTCGGCAACCCGCCTCAAAGCCTCGAGAGGATCCTCAACCTCGTTGAGACGTAATTCATCGGAGATAAGATCCAAGAGAATCTCTCCAGCCTTCCATACAATATCCCAAGTTTTCTCTCCAAGAACTTCATTAACAGCCTTATAGACTGAGTACAACTCCAAATCAAAAAACCTAGGCTTAACACAACTATTCATATAAAGATATATAGTGTAGACCTGTAAAAATAATAATCAAAATTTTATATGGTCTACTAATATCAAATCCAAATATAAAATTTATAAGTAGATAACCTAATTTTTTTTTAGGTGAAGAATCATGAAGCATAGTAACAATAACTTACTTATTATGACATTGCTGCTGTTCACAGTAGGGATGCTGCTTCTTAACATAGCTGGTGTTAGTGCTGTTGATATACAGCCTAACATCATCAGAGATTCTGAGTATATCAGTGGTAGGGTTATAGGGGGAGAACCTGGAGATGCATACCAAGATTATCCCTATGCGGTTTCCGTTAAAATAACAAGTGCGAATACACATAAGAAAATAGGGGTTATTTGGGTATATCAAGGTCCGTATTACGTTAATGTAAAGATATTCATAGGAGGCAACATTACGTGGGAAGGTGAATTAGCCGCTGGAGGATCTTCACCCACAATAACCGCTAATTACAAATCTGCTTTGGTCATAATAGAGGCCCCATTTACAAGCTCCAATTATTCAGTTGTCTACGAAGGGTATATAACTTGGATATATAACTAATTCTCTTTTTATTTTTAGAGATGTCAAGAACATTCATTTTCCTTATTATCAAAAGCTTTCTAGGAAACATCAGAATTCAAACAATAAAAACACTTCTTCTATCATTAGTCCTCATCATATTAATTTCTACTCAATCCATAAATATTATCCTTGGAACCAATTTACAAAAAATAGCTCTCATGTCTGAATCAGTAATAGAGGTAGTACCAGTCAAGGGAAGAATATACAGTGTGTCTCTGGACACTATTGCTATTCCTTTATATAAAGATAATGAAACAATAGGAGATTTAATTAAATCTCCATTCTTATCTCGGGAAGACATAAAGTATATAGAACAAATTCCAGGAGTTGAAAAGGTAATTACAGGAAATATCATATCTCTTGAAATCTTCTGGGGGTATAATAAATGTTTTGATAGTTATTCTAAAGATTCAATATTGGAATTCTATATATCTCAGCTGACGAGCAATTACAATATTCCGAGGGAAGAAGTATTAAAAAACCTTGAAGCCTTGTCTAAAGAGTTGGATCGGCCCATAGAAAACATTTCCTTTGAGTTGGCAAAAGGTTTTTTTACCCGCGTTCACAACATTCTGTCAATAGATACGGATATTGCTAATGATGTCATTACGGTTTTCAACAACATAGTCGAAGGACAAGGAATCATCAATAAAACCCAAGATATTCTTATCTCACTAGACATGAGAAATATCTCTTATGTCAATTACTCGATAAATAAAGTGGCGATCTGTGATGAAAGAGTGGAAATAAATGATTGGGGTGAAATACTCGATTCAAGGTCCAACATATCTGGAAAAACTGTTAGAGTCAAACTCGGGGGAATACTATTACCAAATTACCTCTTTGATGGGGTAATAGACAGAGAACTCTTGAAACACATTATAACAAATAGATTCCCCTTCTCAAATGAATATGTAAAGATAGTATATAATGAATTGGAAAATAAAAAGCAAGTAGCGTATGTAATTGTAAATGATACAGCTTTGATTCCTGAGGTGATAGAGAGTATTAAACAAATCCTCCCATCCTCTGGCGTCACTCCATTAAGCCAGTCCGCTATAATTTCCAGTGCATCTGTAAAGAGTATGGAAGCCTACTTAAATACACTTTATACCTCGTCTATTTTGATTTTCCTATTATCTTTCTTCTCCATTGAGGCTATAGATTTTACTCGCAGAAAAAAGGAATTTGGCTTACTAAAGATTTATGGATGGAAGGGGTGGAGAATAAAATCCTACTACATACTCCCTTCAGTTATAATCTCCCTATTATCCTTAGTAATAGCATTTACCGTCTATGGTTACCTACAAAATTTTTTGTTCGATTATCTATTCTCAGGCATTAAAGGAGAGCTTCCCAACTATTTATATATAAGAATTCGTCTAATGATAAAGGATGATTTGACAACAATAAACACATTACGCACGATGTTTGATATACTTCCAATCCTTATAATAAGCGCTATAGCTATACCACTGATAATTACTGGCTTTTTCAACAGGAAAACTCTCCAGGAGGTGTTACATCATGAATAGAGTTCCTATATCGAATGGAAGAACTGAGATATATCTACAATCCGTGTCTAAATATTACGGCCCAAATACTGTATTTAGAGACTTATCCTTCGAAATTGAATCTGGCACTGTTCTTGCTGTGATTGGACCCAGTGGCTCAGGGAAAACTACTCTACTAAACATTATCGGTTTAATATCACCACCTTCAAGTGGGCGAATACTATACATAATAGACGGGAAAGAATATAGTGATAATAATCGAGAAATAAATCTACGCCAATACATCGGCTTCAGCTTTCAAAACCCAATATTTATCAGCTCATTAAATGTTACTAACAATTTAATAGCGTCTATACTCGAAGAAACAAAGCCAGAACAAATAAATAGAATAAAGAAGGATATTAATTGCCTCCTTAAAAAACTAGGACTTAACAATATTGAAAATCGGAAACCTCACAGACTCAGCTATGGGCAAAAGAAAAGAGTCGACATAGCCAGAGCCTTGATTAAGAGACCCAAGATACTCATCTTGGATGAACCGACCGCCAATTTAGATCGGGAAAATGCAGATCGTGTTATAAATGTCATCGAGGAGGCAAAAGACTACATAGATATCATTATATTTTCAGTAAATAGAGACGAAAAGTTAATGTCTATCTCAAACAAAATATTGGACATAACAAAATATAAGTAAATATCTCCTTACGACATATTACTCACATGGCTTATTAACCAGTGATTCACAGTCTAGACATCCCTTCTCGATATGCCCCTGATGTACACAGCATGAGGCTATACCCTCACCAGATTCATCAATCAACTTTATAACTAGATACTCATCCCTAAACTCATGTCTAACCAAGCTGGGCCTCCTAACTACATTGGGAATAGTTATTTCAAAGCTTTTTCCCTCTATAGACATCTCAAGCTTGACTTCATATGAATCATCCTTGAAAACCACGTCTTTCAACAATACAGATATCTCCTTCTCCATAACACCCACCATATATAAATAGAGGCATTTAAAAATAATTAGGGAATCAACGCTGTAATTACAAAGACCCTAAAAATGTAAAAAGATATATACATAGTATCTACATGTAACCCAAATATTTCCATCTACAATATACCTCCTTATATATCCACCCATGCTTGTAATTATCGGTAACCAAGAATGACAAATAGGCTTGCAAAGGAGAAGAGCCCATATCTAAAACTCCATTCAGACAACCCTATAGACTGGTATCCATGGGGTGAAGAGGCATTCAAAAAGGCTAGGGAAGAGGATAAACCAATATTCCTCTCAATCGGATACTATACATGCCACTGGTGCCACGTGATGAATCGAGAGTCCTTCATGGATATGGAAGTCGCCAAAGAACTAAACAAAACATTCATATGTATAAAGGTGGATAGGGAAGAGCGACCAGATATAGACGCCATATACATGAAATATGCCATGTCGATAATGGGGAGCGGTGGATGGCCCCTGACAGTCCTACTTACACCCGATAAGAAACCCTTCTTCGTAGCTACATACCTCCCGAAAGAAACATTAATTGAACTGGCTAGGCGAGTCCGAAATCTATGGATAAACGACAGAGAGAGAATACTCAAATACTCAGATGAAGTTGTTAAAACACTACTCGGGACAAGCCTATTCTCAGTGGGAAACGAGTATAAAGAATTATCTGAAGACCCCATACACGAGCTATACAAGAGACTATCAATAACATACGATGAATTTAACGGAGGCTTTGGAGACCCACCTAAATTCCCAAACCCACAGAAGATACTATTCCTCTTCAGATACTGGAGGAGTA
>JALSHT010000005.1 GCA_026982095.1 Nitrososphaeria archaeon
TCATAAGTATACCGTTTATAGGGACTTGAGACAGCGGGGTTATGTAGTTATTTCTGGACTTAAGTTTGGAGTGGATTTCGCCGTTTACCGTCACGGACCAGGTATAGAACATGCCCCATATCTTGTCGATGTGGTAGTATCTGGATCCCAGGTCTCTGGGGATGAGTTGGTAAGGGCTGGTAGATTAGCTACATCAGTGAGGAAGAGGTTTGTATATGCTATAGTAGATAAAAATGGTGGTGTGAGGTATATAATGTTTAAGTGGTTCAAGCCTTAATCCTCTTCAACCTCTATTTTCTTACTTCTGCTCCCCTTCTTCTTCAATGTTATGACTAGTACCCCGTTGTTCAGTTTGGCCCTTATATCGTCTGATACGGCATCTCCAGGGATGGGAATGCTTACCCTATAGTTTTTATAGGGTGTTTTGGCCTTTACCAGTATATTTCCATCCCTCAACTCTATATCAACATCCTCTTTCTTGGCTCCTGCAACCTCAACAATCACCTCGTATTTATCGTTCTTATCAATTATGTCGTATACTGGAGTGACTGAATTATCTATTTTTACGCCGAATGGTTGCTGCGGCTTCACATTCCCGAAGAATTTTATCTCTGGTTTGTCCATTCCACTGTGCCATCTGTATGAGAATCCAAACACTATCGGCTCTCCCTTCATCCCAAGCTCCTTCAACTCATGGGTCCTAATCCTCGTTAACTCTGTTATCAATTTTCTAATCCTTCTCATCTCCTCCTTAAACAATCTGTCTATCTCATCGAAAAACTCGTCTTCAAACCTCATATCTATCACCCACGTCTATTTTTTGATTTTTGACATTTTTAAAATTTAGTATTTTTTAAAAGCATTTTCAATCTTTTTAAACTTCTCAGATAAATTAGAATAAGGATTCTTGTTAAGATATATCCCTTCTCCCCCAATCTATTAAGGTCTTTAATTGTTATTTGGTCGGTTGTTCTACAGTCTATTATGTATGTCTCTCTATTAGGGAGGATTCTCGAATACTTGAATCCAGATACGTGATGTAGGTCTCTAACTATCTTCGCAAGTTTTAAGTCGTTGGTTATGTATTTTACGCGGGGCCCCGATATTTTCACCCAGTTAGGTGGTATTGATGTATGACTTATATCCAATCCTCTATACTCTATGGCTTCCACATTGTATCTCCTCGATATATTCTCTGCTGATAACTTAATCAAACCATCCAATACCTTCTTTGCCCTTTCAAGCATGTCGTAGACCTGCATTACATCACCATAATCAAGACAAGATATATTAGGATTTCGACAAATAATTAGTTAATCGGGTGTCTCAATAAGATTATTATTGGACATGCATTTCACGAGGGATGTTGTACATGAGGGGTGTAGATAGAGATAAGTGGAATGATTTCGTTGATGTGGCATCATATATAGTTAGTTATGGTGGTACAGTAGATGCTGAGTACCTGGATGTGAGAGTTGTTGAACATTTCGATATGAGGATAAGCGTTAATAATGGTAGGCCTGTCTCAATAGAGAGGGGTCATGATATAGGGCTTGGTGTAAGAGTTTTCAACAAAGGTGTCCAAGCAATAGCTTCCTTGAATAACCCATCTAAATCGTTGGCTGACGACTTGGTAATCTCCTTAATTAACAGGGTGAAAAGATTATTGAGTCTTAAGGGAATCGATAAGTTTAGTCTTCATGATGTTCCTTCTGAGGAAGTTGAGTATGAGGTTGGTGAGGAGAAGCCGTTTATGGATTATTATGAGGAGGTTCTGGAAGTTTTGAAGGATGTGGATAAGAGTATTAGGGATTCTGAGAAGATAGAACTTGTTAACAGGTCTTTTATGGTATTCTACACTTTAGAGAGGAAATTATTCCTATCATCTGATCAAGTGTCGATAAACTCCTCCATACCTAGGATAATATTTTTTGGGTCTATAGTGGGAAAGAACGGTGGTTTCGCAACTAAAAATATTTTGCTTGGTAGTGCAGAGGGGGCTGAGTTTATTAACTACGATTTTCTAGTTGAGGAGGTGAGTAAGAGAGTTCTGGCCATGGAAAAAGTTTTAACTGAGGCGAAGGCAGTGCCAACCGATAAATATGACATTATTGTTGGTCCTGAGATAACTGGGATAATAGCTCACGAGGCTGTGGGTCATCCCTTTGAGTTTGATAGAGTGATGGGTATGGAGGGCGCACAAGCCGGAGAATCCTATTTATCTAAGGATTCTATCGGTAGGAGGATTGGCTCGTCTGAGGTCACTGTTGTTGACAATCCTCAGTATAAAGTGTCATATGGGTACTATAAATATGATGATGACGGTATAGAAGCGGGTAATAGAATATTGATTAAGGATGGCGTAGTTAATAGCTTCTTGACAAACAGGTTTTCAGCCTCAAGATTCGGCTTAGAGAGTAATGGGAGTAGTAGGGCGTCTACATATAAGGATGAACCTATTGTAAGAATGGGTATAACTTATTTCCAGGAGGGACATATGTCTCTTGAGGAGCTTATTGAGGAGGTTGGTAGGGGGATATTGATAAGGGATTTTACCGAGTGGAATATAGACGATAGGAGGATAAATCAGAGATACACTGGTTTCGAAGCATACCTAATTAGTAATGGTAGGTTAGGCCCACCAGTTAAGTATCCCGTGATAGAGTCTACAACTATGGAGATTCTTTCGAATATAGTGGGGAGATCTAATAAGGTTGAACTGTTTCCAGGCTTCTGCGGAAAGGGTGATCCCATGCAAGTAATGCCTGTAAGTATGGGTGGCCCGTATCTCCTAATTAAGGATATACCTATATCCTCGAGGTCGACGTAAAATGGTGGAGCCGGGAGAATTTGGTAAGAATGCCCTAGGATGGCGATATGTTGAGGAGTTTATGGAGAAGCTTATGAAGAAGTTGGAGAAGAAGTACGACACTGTAATTCTTAGAGGTGGGATAGAATACTCATCCAAGATTCGTTTCTCTAACGCTGCTCATGACGTCTCTACCTACTCAATTGATGATTATCTAAATATATTTGTTAAGAAGGGAGATAGATATGTGGAGACCAATATCTCATCGGTGGCAACCGTCGATGTGGATGACGTGGTGAGAGATGTAGAGTCCATATTTAAACATTCCTTTGAGCAGGAAGAGTATATCCCGCCAGATGTTGGGTTTGAAGTATATGATATCATCCCCGGTGTATATAATGATGGTTTCTTCGATACCGATCATCTGTATGAGATATATGAGTCTATAGTGGATTATGACGCTGGAAACATTAACAAGATCAGTGGGATTATTTCCTCTGAGGCTTCCAAGAGTTATATATTAACCTCGTATGGAAGTAGAGGTGAGTTGAAGAGCGGTAGGTTCTCTATTAGGGTTAGGGGGTTTAAAGATTCACAAGTGAGTTATACTGGGTCGATACTTTCTACATCCGTTGATGAGACACAGGTAAGTAGGATGATGGAGGAGATAGATAACTGGTTGGATATATCTATTAATCCCAAGCTTCCTGAGAAGATATCTACTAGGGTGGTATTTACCCCCTATGCATTCGCAAATCTCTTGAGTTACATGGGATTTATGTTATCTGCGTATATGTATATTAGGGGTAATTCAGCCTTTACTGGGTATCTAGGTCAGGACATTGGATCCAAGGCCAAGTTATATGATGATGCTAGGCTAGAGTCATCTCCATCTGTGAAGACCTTTGATGATGAGGGGTTACCAACGAAGAGGACGGTTTTTTTCGAGGATGGTATTCTAAAGGATTTAGCATTTAATAACACTCTGGCTAAGAAGTATAATCGTGAGAGTAATGGGCATGCTGGACTCGTTTTCCCAACCCCCCATAATATGATTTATGTTCACGAGGAGAATGTAGCTAGAGACTTGGATGAGGTTCTGAGGGTGGTGGATAGGGGGCTGTTAATAACAAACTTGTGGTATACCAGGTTCTCAAATTATAGGGAAGGAAGTCTTTCAACTATGCAGAGAGATCTTGGGTTTTATATTGAAGGTGGGGAGCTAGGTGGACCTGTTATTGGTGCTAGACTTTCTATGAACATTAAAGACCTGGTTACCAAGTCGATTATATCGACCGAACCTGTTGAGTGGGCTCTTCCATGGGATGTGCAGACAGTGTCTAAAGTTGGATATGTAGCTATCGACGACGTCCAAATAACTACTGGTTTCTAATCTCTATCCTTACTTTTTTATCGGGGGTCTCTCTATAATCACATCTACATGGGATGGATATGCATTTTGGGCATCCCTCTCCATATCTTTTTCTGACAGCATTATCCAAGTCTATGTTTAGTAGGTTCATTATACTAACGAGCCATGCAGCTACGTCAGCGGCCTCCTCCTCTATATCTCCCTCGCCGTTTAAAGCCTTTATAAACTCATAAACCTCTGAGAGGAACCATTCTACGGTGTTGTCTAAGCCTCTCCTACTATCGTGATGTATGTAGGTGTCTCTTATCAATTTTTGAAATCTTGTTATCTCCATTTCTACCTCATAAATAATCTTCAATAAACGGAATTATTTTGTGGGTGGTTGTTGTTGAAGAAGGATATTATTAGGATAAAGAGGTTGGCTGATAGACTAGGGGAGGTGGGAGTCGATTATCTACTTGTGTTCGATGAGCCAAACATACATTATTTGGCTGGGGGTGTCATAGATTACTCTGCTGTATGTCTCGATGTAAAGAGTGGTGATGTTATAGGTATAGTAAATGTTATGGAGGCTGATAGAGCATCGAAAGTTACATGGATAGATGCTGTGTACGTCTACTCTAGAAAGAAGATTGGTGGAATGAGTAATGTGTTGGTTGCTGAAAATCTGTATCATGCGGCTGTGAAGGTTTTAGATGGTGGAAAGGTGGCTATATCATTTAGGTATGTATCCCATGAAGAGTATAGGATCTTATCGAGATACCTCGATGACATCGTGGACGCTACTGGTATACTTATGGATTCTAGGATGGTTAAGACAGATATGGAGATTAAAAGTCTTGAGAGGTCTGCCTATATAGTTGATGAAGGTATTTCAAAGGTATCCTCCTTGTTAAAGGATGGATATACTGAAAACGAACTTATGCTTAAGGGTAAATGCTATATGATGGAGGCGGGTGCTGATAAAACACTTGATTTCTTGATAGTGGCCAGTGGTCCAAACTCTGCATATCCACACTGGAGATGTTCAGATAGGGTGCCTGGTGATGGTGATCCAGTAACGCTAGATTTTGTGGCTGCATATAAAGGATACTATGGTGATGAGACCAGAACGTTCTTTATAGGTAATGTTGGGAGTGAGTTGAGAAAGATTTATGAGATTGTCTTGGAAGCACAACAGGCTGCTGTTGATGCGGTATCTCCTGGCGTTAGGGCCTCGGATGTCCATCAAGTGGCCTGGGATGTGATTGAGAGGAGTGGTTACGGTAAGTATTTTACTCATTCAACCGGTCATGGCCTTGGGCTGGAGATCCATGAACCTCCTAGATTATATACTGGTGTAGATAAGGTGCTTGAGCCGGGTATGGTGTTGACGGTTGAGCCAGGTATATACATCGATGGTTTGGGAGGGGTAAGGATAGAGGATATGGTTTTGGTTACAAGCGGGGGAGGTAAAGTATTGACCAAACTCGATAAAAGTTTGTTAGTGTTATAGTGGTGGTGTTGGTGAAGCCTGTTAAGGATATTACTGTCGGTGAATCTCCTAGTATATCTCATATCCTGGAGTCTATGAGGGAGATGGGTGGGTTCATGGGGAGGCAGTTAGGTGTTGCGTTTAAGATATGGAGGGAAATTTTAGACAATAGGGATGATATAGTAGTTTTAATGAGTTTTCCAGCGGCTATCGTATCTACTGGATTACGTGGGTTAATTAGGGAGGTAGTAGATAGGGGTTGGGTGGACATCATCATAACAACTTGTGGCACATGGGATCATGACCTAGCAAGGTCCTATGTGGACTATTATGAGGGGGATTTCTATATGGATGATAAGAGACTTAGGGTTGATGAAGTTCATAGGCTAGGTAATGTCCTTATTCCATTCGATAATTATGGTAGTATTATACAGGAGAAGATTGAGGCTTTTCTCGGTGAATTATATGGTGAAGGTGTTAGGAGGCTATCTACATCTGACTTTTCCCGGCGTCTAGGGATGTTTATAAATAGAAGTGAGAGTCTACTCACGTCTGCAGCTCAGAAAGATGTGAAGGTTATCGTCCCTGCCCCGTATGATGGTGCTGTCGGTTATAACATATGGGTATTTCAACAGTTCCATAGGGATTTCACATTGGATCTTTATCTTGACGAGAAGTATTTGATGGATGTTGTCTATGATGCTAAGAAGACGGCGGGTATAATAATTGGTGGAGGTGTCTCTAAGCATCACCTTATTTGGTGGAATCAGTTTAGGGGTGGATTGGACTATGCTATACAGCTCTCTACAGCTATTGAGTATGATGGGAGTTTATCTGGTGCTAGGTTGTCGGAGGCAGTATCTTGGAATAAAGTCGGGTTGTCAGCTAAGTATGTGAGTGTATGGGGGGATGCGACTTATTTACTGCCTTTCCTGGTAGCGGGGCTAGTTGAGGAGGGGTTTTAGATCATAACCTATAGAAAATCGTCTTCTCACCTATATCTTCTAATACGTAGCCGTATCTGCTCAACTCCTCTCTAATTCGATCAGCTACGTCGTACAGTTTCCTCTTCCTCAATTCCCTTCTGACTTCTACAAGTAGTTTGACTATCTCTTCAGACTCTATCTCAAGATCATCCATTCTTAAGCCATAAATGTAGATGAATTCGTTGAATAGTTTTACCGCATCTGTTAAACTATCTGTTTTTAATCCTCCACTGACTAGATTCTTATCTACCTCGTTTACGAAGGACATGAATATGTTGAGGGCTTGTGCAGTGTTAAAATCATCTAGTAGGGCCTCTAAAAATCTTCGCCTATATTTTGATACATCCATTGTATTACCTCCTTCACCGTTTCTCAGTAGCTTTTGGTATGTGCTCTTTACACTCCTGTAGATGTTCTTGGCTTCTATAAGCTTCTCTTCACTGTACTCACTCTGTTTCCTATAATGTGTTGAGAGCACAAGTATTCTAACGACGTCTGGATGGACATTTCTAATTAGGTCTTTGATAATTACGATGTTTCCCAATGACTTTGACATCTTCTCTTTATTCATCTTTAATATGCCTACATGCATCCAGATGTACACCGCCTCCCCATCTATAAATGTGTTTGTCTGGGCCCGTTCGTTCTCATGGTGAGGGAATTTTAGATCCTCACCACCTCCATGTATCTCGAAAGGTGGGTCTAGAAACCTCGTGCTCATGGCGGTACATTCTATGTGCCATCCTGGTCTACCCCTTCCCCATGGACTATCCCAGTAGGGCTCATCATCTACTCTCTTCCATAGAGCGAAGTCTAGTGGATCCTTTTTGCCCGGCCCCTCCTCCACTCTGTATCCTGCTATTAAGTCAGATATTTTCTGCTTACTTATCTCCCCATACCCTTTAAACTTCCTTACTGAGAAGTATACGTTTCCATCAGAGACATATGCATACCCCTTCTCTATCAGTTTACTTATGATTCTAAACATGTCTCTAACATGGTATGTAGCCCTAGGTAGTGCATATGGGGGTAGTAGGTTTAGGGCTCTCCAGTTGTTTATAAAGTCTTGAGTATATTCTTCACTTATCTCCCTATAGGTTTTTCCCTCTTCCAAGGCACGTTTAATGATCTTATCATCGATATCGGTGATATTGACCACGTGGATTACGTCATACCCAAGGTATTTCAACAGTCTCACAAGGCTGTCGTATATTATGAAGGTCTTGAAATGCCCTATATGACTGTAGTCGTATACTGTGGGTCCACATATATACATACGTATGGTATTATCACCCCTTAGAGACCTCACAGGCTTCAGCCTTCCCTCTCTACTATCGTATAGGTTGAGTTCACCCCTCATCTCTAATAATAATGCAATTTACGTGTGAGGAAAAATATGTTGTATGGTGGGTTAGGTGGGGGAGTTTAATGGGGTATTGAAAAGCTTTGAATTATATAGTTACTCCTCTCTACATGTTCCATTGGTGACTAGATGGCTCCTCGAGAGGGTCATGGGTGTTGACGGTATAGTCTTCCTATCTCTAGATCTAGGTAAAACTTCTGTACCTGTTCAGATAAAAAGGGGTATGATTAGCTTGGAGGGCTTGTCCTACCCTGTTGAAGAGATTCTTGGACATATTGAGTATGGGGATGTTTATTTACTGGCTGGAGGTAGGTATGGGAAGGTAGCTATGTTTAGGGATGGATTCTACTATAGGCTCTATAGTGTATCTCCAGAGGACGCTCCAACAGTCGAGATAAGTGGTATAAAGATGCATAGGGTAGTTGATACCACTCCTTGGAGGGATGCGATGTCTAAGGTGTCCTTGGCCAATGTGTCAAAGGGAGATAGGGTTCTAGACATATGTACAGGCCTTGGATATACCGCTATACACTCTCTTAGCCGTGGAGGTAGAGTAATATCTATCGAGTTATCGAGGGCTGTACTGGATTTAGCAAAGTATAATCCCTGGAGCCACGACTTGGAGGATATCCCTATAATTGTGGGAGACGCTTATGATGTGATACAGGATCTCCCCAGGAATTTTTTCAATGTTGTTATACATGATCCTCCAAGACCGTCTCTGGCAGGCCACCTCTATGGTAAGGATTTCTATAAGAGAGTTTGGAAGGTTTTGAGGCCGGGGGGTAGAATGGTGCACTATATAGGTAGGCCAGGGATTAAGAGGGGAAGAGATTTCGCAAGGGGTGTTATTAGAAGGTTGAGGGAGGTGGGCTTCAAAGTTAGGAAGAGTTTTGATACGCAATGTATATATGCAGTAAAAATTTAACCCCCTACTTAGAAAAAGGTTGTATATACGTGGTGCTTGATGTATGTACTCGGTTGAGTTGGAGAACATTGTGAAGAGGTTTGGGGAGGTTATAGCTGTCGACAATGTTTCTATCAAGGTTAAGGATGGTGAGTTCTTTAGTATACTGGGGCCTAGTGGATGTGGGAAAACCACTACATTAAGGATAATAGCTGGTTTGGAGGAGCCTGATAGCGGTATAGTCAGGCTCCACGGCTCAGATGTGACTAACCTCCCTCCACATAAGAGAGGTATTGGAATGGTTTTTCAGACTCTCGCCCTATTCCCACATATGAATGTATTTGATAACATTGCTTTTGGGCTCAGAATGAGGGGTTTTTCTGAGGATGAGATTAGGGAGAGGGTGAGGAATGTATTGGAGGTAGTTAGGCTACCAGGTATGGAGAACAGGTTTCCCGACCAGTTAAGTGGTGGTCAGAGGCAGAGAGTGGCTCTTGCTAGGGCGTTGGTTATCGAACCTAAGGTATTGTTGCTGGATGAGCCTTTGGGTGCTTTAGATCTGAAGATTAGGCAGGAGATGATGGTGGAGTTGAAGAGGATTCATAGAGAGGTTGGGACAACCTTCATATATGTTACACATGATCAGGGTGAAGCCATGATAATGTCGGATAGGATAGCGATTATGAGGGGTGGTAGGGTTATGCAGATAGGAACTCCGGAGGAGATTTATTTAAAACCGGTGAACACCTTTGTAGCAAAGTTCATAGGTGAGGCAATCAATATTATACCGGGTACAGTGTATGATAATGAGCATATAGATACTGATTTGGGGAGAGTAAGGGTTATAGGTTTGGATCCGCAAGTTAAGGCGGGTGATAATGTCGGTGTTGCAGTGAGACCTGAACACATTTACATTGGAAATGTAGAGGGATTGGATAACATCTTGGAGGGTAAGGTAGTGTTTAAAATCTTTAAGGGGTCGTATATAGAGTTTCATATAGATGTAGACGGTAGAAATTTCATCGTATTTAGGCCGTTTAGGTTGGGGGAGTCATTACCAAATCCAGGGGATGAGGTTAGGATAGGGTGGAGGAGGGAGTCAACAATAGTTTTAAGGAATTAAAATAGCTTTTAGATATGCATATTTAGACAGGAATATGTTGAATATCTCGTTAAGACCCTCCTTATCCACCCTAAACGATTTCAGCAGTATATCCATGACCTTCTCCATCGACCCTCTAGACAGCTTCAATCCCCCGTATATGGAGTATTCCCCCTCACTTCCCAATCTGACCACGTTATTATCTTTGTCTAATACTACGTGGGGCCAGCACTCTCCCCGTCCAACCAATACTGTGTCCCACCCAGCGTCGAGAAGCTGCCGTATATAGTTGGTTTTTATGCATTTCGGGTCTATCACTATGGAATCCACATCCTTATAAAGTTGTATTATGCTTAATAACGCCTCAAAGAGGTTTTCTTCTCTAACCTCTTTAACTATAATAACTGCTGATCCACTTCTTCCAAGGTCGAGTAGCTCCTCTACCAAATTCCTATCTCCAATTCTTGGTGTATTCACTATGTAGTCGGCCTCGAAACCCATATCTAGAAAATATTTTAGAACTGGTTTGGCCAACCCACCTCTCCAGAGTATGGATACGATCATGCCCATTAAAACATACTGATTACCAAGCCTAACTTAAGAAAACATTTATTTTTAGGAATATAACAATGTTATATTAGGTGAAACATATGTCTAGGGTGGTTATACAACCTGAGGAGTTAAAGAGTAGACTGGGTGAGGAAGGGTTGAAGGTCATTGAAGTGGATTATGAGCCGAAGACCGCTTATGAACTGGGACATATCCCAGGTTCTCTGCTGATAGACTGGAAGAAGGATCTTAACAAGTATCCGGAGAGAGATATAGTTGGTCCGGAGGAGTTTGAGGCCTTGATGTCTCGACTGGGCGTCTCCAACGACGACTTTGTCGTGCTATACGGTGACTTTAATAACTGGTTCGCAACCTTCGCGTTCTGGGTCTTCGAGATATACGGTCATGAGAAGGTCGCTATTCTCAATGGAGGTAGGAATAAATGGATTGAACTGGGTTACCCCATGACAAAGGACGTCCCCGAGACTAAGCCTACGGAGTATAAGGTTGAGAAGGTTGATCTAACTAGGAGAGCTTTCTTCTTAGATGTAATGAAGAGGTTGAGGGATCCTAATGCTGTGTTGGTGGACGTTAGAAGCCCAGCTGAGTATAAGGGTGAGATAACTGCTCCTCCAGAGTACCCTAATGAGCAGGCTCAGAGAGGTGGTCACATACCAGGTGCTGTAAATATTCCTTGGGCCAAGGCTGTTAGGGATGACGGTACTTTCAAGGATGTTGAAGAGATAAGGAAACTGTATGAAGAATTGGGTGTTACTCCTGATAAGGAGGTTATCGTCTACTGCAGGATTGGCGAGAGAGCAGCATTTACCTACTTCGTCCTGAAGCATCTCCTAGGTTTCCCAAGGGTAAGAGTGTACGATGGTTCGTGGAGTGAATGGGGTAATATGGTTGGTGCTCCGATCGAGAAGTAGATATGAAGACAATAGATCTCCGTAGATTGGCTGAGGAGGAGGACTGTTCCTCCTCAGCACTAGAACTTTTTAAGAAGAAGCTTATGGAGATAGAGTCAGGAGAAGAGTTTTTGATGATTGTGTCTAATGCAGACTCTTGGTTCATGCTTAGAAATATGGGTGATGAATTGGGCTATTCCGTTGAGAAGTTTTGGAAGGAGGGTTCTAGAGATTTTAGGATATTAGCTAGGAGGAACTGAGTAGCTAATAATGATCACCTCTTAAATCTATATCTATCCTCAAAACTTTTAATATCTCCCCGAGTAAAACGATTTATGATTGGGCGGCCGTGGTCTAGCCTGGTAGGATGCCGGCCTTCCATTTTTTGGAGAGAGCCGGTGGTCCCGGGTTCGAATCCCGGCGGCCGCATACCATGTTATATTTATATTGTCTCTATACAACTGTCTCTCTAATTTAATCTTCTAATTTTTCATGGTTGCAAATCTTAATTTATTCGATGGTGTCGAGGAAGGCGAAGAGAAGGGGTGTTGAGGAGGCTAATAGGTTGTTAGATATATTTCTTAATAGTGATATCGAAAGATCTATAAAGATGGAGATTCTTGACGAGGCATACAAGATCCTCTTGAAGGTTAGAGGGGTTAAACCAGATATCCTTAAGCTATTCTACTGTAAAAAATGTAGGTCTCCCTTATATCCTGGTTTTAACGCTATATACAGAGTGAGAAGCCGCCCATATAAACACATATCTATAAAGTGTCTGAGGTGTGGTAGGCGCTATAGAAAAGGGTTTAAATGATTCGGAGAGCAAAGAAATATATTGAGTTAACATGGTCGTAGAGTATTTGTTGCCTGCAACAGTGTTGGCTTCTTCTCTCGCTATGGTTGTATATGGATATAGGGTTTTGAACTCTCTGGTTAAGGAAAAGGTCTCCCTTGATGACGTATCTACTTCGTATCGTTCTTTGGTTGCTGAGCTGGAGATTAGGAGGGAGGCGATTAAAAGGGCTATAATATCTGTTTTGAGGCAGGCTGAAGAAGGGAAGATACCTGAAGATGTTAAAGATGCGTTGATTAGAAAGTTTGAGGGGGATCTTGAAGAGATAGAGAGGCAGTTGAAAAAATATAGGCTTTATGCGGAGTTAGAGAGGTTGAGGGAGGAGTACAACAATCTAGTTAAGGAGTATGAGAGTAAGAAGGTTAGATTAGAGGAGAAGATTAGGGAGCTTGAGGGGAGGCTGGGACAATCCAGTCAAGTGAAGGTTGAGGAGACTGTTGAGAAGGAGGGTGAGGAGGAGGGAAGGGAGAAGAAGAGGAAGAGGAGGGAAGAGGATGAGTTGGAGGAGCTGTATAAAGAGATTAGTAAGATAATTGAGGAGTATGGTGTTGAGTAGTGGATGACCTAATCCATAGAATTATCGAGTTCCTAATACTCTCTTCGCATATACAGATCGAGATAGATTTTAACCAGTTGATCAGTCAGTACGGATATGTTGCCTTCATCTTTATCTCTTTCATCGGCTCGGTAACTATATTCGTACAGATACCCTACCTATCAATAATTTACTTCGCTGGATCCACCCAGAGATTTAATCCCGTGTTTCTAGGAATTTCTTCAGGTATTGGGGCTACGATTGGAGAGTTAACTCTATATTTATTGTTTCGAGGGGGAAGATATGTACTCTCGGATAAGCGTAAGAGGAAGCTAGAGGCTCTAAGACTATTGATAGATAAGTATGGTGCGTGGCTAATATTCATATTGGCAGTAACACCTATTCCAGACGATATTATCTATCCATCCCTGGGTATCATGAGATTTAGTTTGACAAAGATATTTGTGGCCGCTTTTCTTGGGAAGACAATACTATCAACTTTCGTAGCATTTGCAGGCTTCTACTCATATGAGGCTGTCAAGAGTTATTTAGGGGGAGAAGATCCAGTAATACTATTGATTGTATTTATCTTATCGATACTTTTCACTGTTGTCATCTTAATGATTGACTGGGAGAAGTATCTGGTTGAGAATGTTGATGAGGAATCTGCTTCTAAACGATAGGGGAGGGAGGGTTTATGATTGTATTAGGAACTGGGATAACTGGATCCGGTAGAGCCTCTTACCTCAGCAGTACAGTTGAGTATAGCATGGTTCAGGGGATACCTTCTGAATTGAGGGATATTGGGCCTGAAATGTTTAATAAGGCTGCGTCCCTCAGGATATCAATACCTAATGATAAGATACTTGACTTGGATGAGATGGCTCTACGATTTTTGAGGGCGGCTGTATTCGAGTCTCTAGTACATGATGTGGGGAAATATAGGGATATGGGTGAATCATCATCTGATCTATACATAAGTCTACATATGAGTTTTAGATGGAGAAAGTTCCTTATGCACGCATTCGACTACCACTATCTAGTTCAAGTTAATCCTGATATCCTCTTAACAGTTATCGACTCTGTGGGGTGTATTGTAAAGAGGATATATAACGATGATAGCTTGGCCCATTGGAGAGATAGGTTATCTATCAGAGAGTTATTGATATGGCAGGATGAAGAGATCTTTATAACAAAGATGGTTGCCGATATTCTCGACAAGCACTTCTACATCATACCCTCCAGTTCAGCCGGTCCTTGTACACATGATCCCAAGATGCTTTTTAACATCATCCATATGTATGAGAAACCATTGATGATGGGTGAGAAACCTATCATGAGAAGGGCCTATCTGAGCTATCCAATGACGCATGTCAAGAAAGAGGAGGAATTTATGGAGAGGAAGGAGGAGTTTATTGAGATTTTGAGGGAGAATAACATCATAGTGTTCGACCCCATTATGGTTGAGGACCACGTTCTAATCGATAAGATGAAGTCACAGGAGGGTGACACAATATATATTGATATGTTTGATATAGAGGTTCCTAGGAAGGAGGTTGTTGACGCTGAGGAGTATATTGTCGATAGTACAGTAAATAGGGATTTATTGTTTATTGACCAGAGTGACATGGTGATAGTTTTCTATCCGACTAATAAACTTTCTCCTGGGGTTCTAAGTGAGATGAACTATGGCTTTACCCATATGAAGAGGGTCTATACACTCTTTACTGAGGATGATATAAGCCCCTTTTTTAGGAGCCACTCAAACTATATTACAAAGGATCCGGATAAGCTGGTTAAGAAGATTAGGGAAGATTTTAATATCTGATGTGTGATGCCCCGGCCGGGATTTGAACCCGGGTTCACCGGCTTTCCTCTATCGCTCGAAAGGCCGGTATGCTTGACCTGGCTACACCACCGGGGCGTATATTATCATAAGATATAGTTTGTCCTATAGCTCTTAAGGATTTGGTATTGATATGGCTATTTTAACCCATTCTTTGACTTACTAGGCTAATAGCTTCTTTAGCAAGTGCTGGCCCCAGTGTGAATCCATATCCTGCCATACCATCTATTAGGAAGACGTTATTCATGACCTCTTTGAATAATGGCCTTTTCCCTAGTGGGACGCTGCATGGCCCCACAATATACTCTTTTAGTCTGAGATCTTTAACGCTCTTGAATCTATCCATTAGTGCTCTTCTCACGGTCTTATCTTTGTTCTCTAGCTCCACTAGGTCTAACCTATCAGGCCTAATTATTGGTACAGATTGGTAGTATTCTCCCGCGACTACAGTATCCTCCTCCACCATCCAATACATGTAGTTTACCTCGTCTGACCCACTTATTGGTATTTCTCCATCCACCTCGAATCTTACAGCTATACAGGCATAAGTAGCTACTGGTAGATATATCCTATTATTCTCTAGGAAATATTTGTTCCAACTCCCCATTGCTAGAATCACGTTTTTAGCTCCCAACGCCTCTCCATTCTCTAGATATACGGTGTATTCGGTTGAGCCCGTTCTCTCCAACTTTTCAGCTTTAAGTCTATATTCTGTTAATCCTGTCCTATTCTTCACTACTGAGTATATGTTATTCATGGTCGCCTCCGTATCTAGCATAACATCTTGTTTTGTATGTAATATGGCTTCTCCTACAGCCAAGTTTATTACGTCGAACTTGTCTGGGGTCTCACCATAGTAATATATATCTACATCGTGGATTGTCTTGCGATAGAATCTGAAATCTTGGAACGCGGTCTTCTCCTCCTCTATAGTTATAAAATCTCTGCTATACATTACGCGATATATGTTGGGTAGAACCTCAAACAGTATCTTTATCGTCTCGCCGGCTAAATTGATCTCTTTTTTCGTATAGAGTTGTCGTGTTATTATCCCAACCGATTTCTTCGTTGAGACTATGCTTGGGATCTCAGGGGCGATTAAAGCTGTTTTAAACCCCTCGTCTGTGGCATAATATGATGCTATGAGTCCTGTAATACCCGCTCCTAATACAACTACATCATATTTCTCCATATATTGACACCGTGACATCCAATATCTTGGTATGTTATTACTTGATAGTATCTAACTATTCCTTATATCACTTGGGATAATATATATAAAGACAGTTACTTAATGATGTGTCGTGTGTCACCTATATTTGGAGACTTGGTGCCTCTTTAAACTTTAGATATCCTATACTATTGGATGTTATCTGCTCGTTACAGCTCTTATTTTTACTACACCACGTCTCACATTCTTCCGCTATAGATTTCTCCCTGTAGATTAGATAGCATTCTCCACATGCATAATATTTCATCCTGTCTATCACAACTTCTATCACAGGCAGAATTAACACCTCCATCACACACCTAAAACTATAACTATAATATTCATTATAATTCTTAAACGTACTGTCCTGATTTCAGAGTAGTGGTGGTTGTGGCGCCGCCGCCCGGACTCGAACCGGGGACCCCCGGGTTTCCAACCCGGTTATACCGGGCTAACAGCCCGGTGCTCTTCCAACTGAGCTACGGCGGCACATACATTCCTATGGATATAGGTATTTGTAGTCATTAAGTTAAATACTTTAGTCTACAACATTGGCAAGCAATATGAATCCAGGGACTACTATTAAGAGTAGACTTATGCTGTAACCTATTATCTTATGTAGGTTTGGAAGTTCGGTGGATGATACGACCAGGTATAGAAGTGTCAATCCTATAAGGAATAGCAGTAGAGATATTAGCTTTACGATCAATGGTGTCCTCGCTATCTCTTTGGACATAGTTTACCACCTCTCTGGATGTTTTCTTATCCATAAGATGTTTATCTGGTCTATAAATAGGTTTACTTGAATATGCTGGGGGTCTAGTATATTTTTGAGAGGGTATGGGAGGTATAGCGAATAGGAAGTATAATGTTGTAAAGAAGTTGAGGGCTTTGGGTGAGGAGGTTCTAGAAAGTATTAATAGGGGAGAGCATCCTAAGCTCGAGATGCCTAGTAGGAGCGTATCTAATATAAAATATGATCCGAATGAAAGAGGGTATGTTTTGGGGAGTAAGAAGAGGGTCAGGAGCACATCTGTATATTCCCATCTGAGGAGGTTTACCCAGTTTATATGGATAGCTTCATTCGCGAAATCACTTATTGAGGAGGGGAGGACAAGTACCTTAAGAGATGTATATTACTCCTCCCAAGCTTATGAAGTTGATTTCGAGGAGCAGGTTGAATCAGATGAGTTGATAATGGATCTGGAAGCTTTTCTTGGGTATCCGAGGGAGGATTTCAACATTTTTCCTGCTGAGAGGGCTGCGATATTTGGTGACCTAACCATCGAATATACTGTTCCTGGATATGAGGGCAGAAGGGTGAACCTACTTACGCATCCTGACGGGTTAATGATAGGCCATAGTCTAAAGACATGTGAATTTGTGGATACTGGCGCGGAGAGAGTTTTTGTTATAGAGAAGGATGCCGTCTTCAACAGGTTTATCGAGGAGAGGGTTTACGAGAAGTACAAGGCTATACTGATAAGTACCTCTGGACAAGCTCCAAGAGCCGCTAGATATTTGATTAGGCGTTTGAGGATGGAGCTTGGGTTACCCATATATATATTTACAGACGGTGATGTCTGGGGTCTTCATATCGCTGGTGTGATTGTCTATGGCTCTGCAAACTCGGCTCATGTCAGGGAGTTACATACTCCAGATGCTCAATGGATAGGTATATGGGCGTCTGATATTGAAAGGTATAGGTTGCCTAGCGACCCGTTCAACGATAAGGATATGAAGAGATTGGATGAGCTTCTCAAGGATCCCAGGTATAACGAGGATCCCTGGAGGAGAGAGTTGATAAAGTTCAAGAAGTTGAGGAGGAAGAGCGAGTTAGAGGCGTTTAGCAGGTATGGTCTATCGTATATCGCTGATGTATATCTTAAGGATAAGATGGATCTCTATGGCTGAATATCCTCGATTTTCTCTACTCCATACCTCTCTCTAATCTTATCTAGAAGCTTTGATAGGTCTGCTGGTTCTTTCTCTGCTAATCTACTTGCGAATAAGTTTATCTTCTCCATGTATTTTTCGTATGTCTTTATCCTCTTACTCACCTCTCTCTTCTTTATAACCCTCCTCCTATACCTTAGGAAACCCCTCATCAATATCCTCATCGCTAATTCAATCTCCCTCTCCAGCTCTGGTACATCGGCTATAGCCTCTTTACCCACTGATTTGAACGGTATCTTTGTACTGGCTATGTGTATGAATATTGCTATAGGCTTGTCACTCTCAAGTTTATAACTATGTCTAAGCCTATCCAATACTTGGTATGATACATCACTCCCCTCATCATATAGTAGTGGTATCTTATTTGCATATCTAAATAGGATTATGTCGCCGCTTTGTCCAGGTATGTATCCTCCATAGGCTAGGGCAGCCTCAACTATAAATGGGTGTCCAGAGTAGCTTGAGGCGGGTCTAGTTATAACGTCTATATATTCGGGGTTGAACTCTTTATTTATTCCTTCTCTAAGTATGTCCTCTCCAATTGGGCTGAGGATATCAGCATTTGGACTTAGAAATTTATCGTAATTCTTTAGAGAGATATAGAGTTTCTCTATTAGTTGGTCGTCTAAATCCCCTATTTTTATGTCGGGTCTTATCTTTGCATATTTAAGAAATCTCAGCGCTGTGGAGCCACCTACTCTATGGAAATTCTTAACTAGGAAGTCCCGAATAGTTGTGTGTTGTGGAGTCTTCTCCATCAACATCTTTAGATATTCTAGGTCTATTCCGTGGGGATGTGGTCTTATTGTTTTAGGGGGTTTGGGTATCTTATCAATAGTTCTCGGAAAATAATATAGTGTTCCATATGGGTCTAAAAACACAATGTCTGCATAAGGTGTTATTGCTGCTGTGAGTTTGAAGTAGTTAATGATATATCTCATGGCCTTGGGGTAGTTTCCTTCTAAGAAAAACTCTATTATAGTCCCCCTCCATCTCCTAGTGTTTCTAATAGTTTTTTCCGAATATATTTTAGGGGTGTTCTTTCTGACATCTATTTTAAAGATGTACTGATGTATCTGAGAGTTCCCCACGGATGAGATGACTTTTATCGGCCTGCCAGTAGTTATTTGACCATATAAGAGGGACATGGTTCCTCCCAATCCAAAGGTTCCTCTGCTCTGTCGAATTACGTATTTACTGCTGAATAACATCTTTCCAAGTGCATTTAGAATATGCTTCTTTGGAATCCCTGATCCATTATCTTGTATATATAGTCTGTAGACGTCAGCTTTCTCTCTCTCGCCAACTTTCTTGAGGGATATGATTATCTCTGGTTTTATCCTATTTAGTTCGCAAGCATCCATAGAATTTTCGAAGAGTTCTCTTATGGCTGTATATAATGATCTAGCCGGATTTGAGAATCCGGCAATCTCCCTGTTTCTGTAAAAAAATTCACTGGGACTTAATTCCTTATATTCCTCTACCATCTTAACATATACATATACACATATCTATCATTTAACATAGACTAGTTCTCATCCTCTCTTTGGAGCCCAGTATAACCCTCCATGGCTTCTTGTGTTATAGAGATACTCATATACCACCTTATGCGGTTTTCCCTTGACAAGGAGCTTTATCGCCTCGTCTGCAACGTATATTCCTTCGAAGCTTCCTATGATTGCTATGTAATTCCTGTATATGGATATGTGTGTATTGGTCGTCTCCTCTATAATCCTCTTTGTCTTGCCTTTCTCCCCTATTATCCTCCCCATAACCCTCCTAAGATGATTCTCACTCTTCTTCTTTAGATATATGTATAAGTCAATTACGTGTAGAGTCAGGTCTCTATCTAAGAGTAGGAAGGCTTTCTCCGGTGAGAATCCTAAATTTATGGCCTTTATTATGTTTGAAGCAGTCATAACGCCGTCTAGAGACTCCCCCCTGATCTTTATCACCCCTTGTTTCGTGTCTACTTCTATCTCGGTATGTGTGAGGGCCTCTATCCTCTGCTTCACCTCACCTGCCTTCCCTATCACCACCCCTATTCTTTCGGGATTTATTGGAAGTCTCCATTCAACCATTGCCTAACCCTCCTCATCATAGAGGATGAAGTTAAGTATATCTTCATATTCGGGGGTGTCCACACCCCTGTTTCTAAAAAAGTCTAATATGTTTTGTACATCCCTAGCCAAGAATGCCTCAGCACTGGGATGTGTCTTTACGACCGCTTGGCCAAAGTCAAAAATAATCGGTTTCCTCCTATAGTAGAATATGTTATATTCGCTTAGATCGGCGTGAACCAACTCAGCATCTGAATATAGTATCTTAACCTGTCTTATTATCTGGAGGAGCATATATTCTGTTACCGCCTCCTTCTCTCTTAATAATGGGGCTGGGGTGAAGTTGTCCCCAATAAATTCCATGACTATTATATTCTTGTAATGTTTAATCGGTCTTGGGACATAGACACCTGCTTCATAGGCTCTCTTTAGATTCTTAAACTCTTTTGATGCCCAGGCATTGATTAGTTTTCTAGGATTGTTGTCGAGCTCCTCAAACCTTGGGTCTCCCAGAATATATTTTAATCTCCCTCTTCTAAACTCAGCGGTCCACACTAAATAGATCTTTACTGCCAATGGATTGCCTACATTATCTATGGCCGCATATACTCTAGCCTCTTTCCCACTGGAAACCACTCCTTTTAACTCGTATATCACACCTCTAGATACCAAATAATATAGATTCATCAAAGTCGTTTTATCAAATACTTCTTCTACTATCTCCTCTTCCTCACTGTCCTTCTTCTTTATCAAGTATTTTCTAATGTAGTTCTCTACTTCCTTCTCTACTCTCTTATCTATTTCCTCGTCGAACCCCATTTTAGAGTAACCACTCTGGTATGTAACCGTTCTGTATTAGCCACTGCTTTTGTGAGTTTGTATACCTGCCTACTATGTCCCCCCTCGTGTCGTTTTGGAAACCCCATAGCTCTACAATCACGGCATCACCCACTCTTATCCACACTCGTTTCCTTAGTTTGCCTGGTATTCTACATACCCTCTCCTTACCATCTGCACATGCTACTAGAACTCTGTCAGCCCCTAATATTTTCTTAGCTATCCCAATAACCTGCCCTTCACCGGGAAGTGGTGTGTCTTTCAAGTCTTTCTCAGACATGATCCTCCTCTTTCCCATTCTTCCAACACCAGTAGTAATTATACCTCTCCCCCTAATTATATGTGGGTGTCTATGAATATAGCCACTTCAACGCCATGTAATGATGATACAGCCTCAGGGTGTATCAATTTCTCCCTAATACCAATGTCTATACAGTTCCTTCCATATAGGATAATTGATACTGCTTTCCGAAGCAGTTCCACAAGTTTTTCCTCATCCACCATCATGTTGTATGGCTTCTCCCTGAATACTTCATTCTCCTCCATGACTTCTTTGTCATATACTGTTATGAACATGCCCAGCCTCTCATTCATTCTTATCTCTACATAGAACTTCTGTGTTGGCAAGTGTATCTGCCTCCCTACTATTTTATAGGAGGTGTTGGGCTTTCCGCACCACAGATCTCGCATTTTAGAACTAAAGTTTTTCCAATCTTCCTAAGGGATGTGTCGTATCCACCACATACAGGGCATCTGACATATCTCTTGATGAAGTAGTTTATGGTGTTCTGGACAGTCTGTGTATCTACCCTTGTATGCATTATCAGCCGCCCATCTGAGGGCGATGATGGTGCAGCTAATTCCAAGCTTAGAAACTTTCTTAGAAGGTCTTGGTCTCTGTTTAAATACTCTGATATCTCTTTGAAGTTTAGAATAATCGTCTTATTCTTCCCTAGGTAGGTTATTCTTGCTGGGGGTGGGTTGAATCTAGTCTCTGTTTGCTTATATCCTGTCTCCGGGATCACCTTGTAGGCCTCATCCAACATCTTCATGTAGAATTCTTTGTTTTTCATCTCCATATTATCCCCGCCTAACCATAGTATAGCGGGTTAATCAATATTTTAACGAATATCTTTATGTGATGTATGCAGGTGTAGGCATTATAGGAGGAACTGGTTTAGAGAAGCTTCTAAATCTTGATGAAAACCTTGTCTTCAGATGGAGAGGTCTTAAGATAAACTATTCCCGTGGATATGTAGGTGATGTAGACGTCGTTTTCATACCGAGACATGGCCCGAACCATGAATACCCCCCTCATAGGGTTCCATATGAAGCCTATATAACGTTGCTTAAATGCCTCGGCGTAGATCGAGTGATTGGTTTTAGTGCAGTTGGGAGTCTCCGCCTTGACCTGCGACCTGGATCTATTGTTATCCCTGACAACATTATAGACTTTTCACTACATGGACGAACTTTTTTCGATGAAGATGTTTTTCATGTAGACTTTACACACCCGTATTGTAGGAGTCTCTCTCTAGAGTTGTATAGGTGTTTGAAGAAGATGGGTATTAATGTATTGTGGGGATATACGTATGTCTCTACATATGGACCTAGGTTTGAATCTGCGGCTGAGATTGATTTTCTTAGGATGGTTGGGGGTGATATCGTGGGTATGACAAATATTCCTGAATCTGTACTGGCTAGGGAGGCTGGATTACATTACACGTTGGTGTCTGTCGTCTCCAACTATGCAGCGGGTATCCAAAGCCTTATAACTGAGGAGGAGGTCTATAAGGTGGTTTCGGACGTTATAAATGGATTGGCTGAGGGGATCTACAGTTGTATACCTGATGTGGCAAAAGCTATTTTAGAAGATAATTGTTCCAGAAGTGGAAAGATATTTTTCGAGGTGGTTAGAGATGATTGTGAGGGGTAGGTGGGTTGTAAAGAATAGTAGGGAGATTATTGAGGATGGGGCCGTGGCTATCGATAAGAATATGATTGTAAAGGTTGGAAAATATGATGAAATCAAGAAGTTAGCTGGTAGGGATGTTGAAGTTATTGGTGACGATAAAAAACTTGTTATGCCTGGAATTGTCAACTCTCATACGCATATATCGATGACCCTTTTGAGGGGATATGCAGATGACTTGCTCCTTCAAGAATGGCTTGAGAATCATATATGGCCTTATGAAAGGTTGATGGAGCCAGAGGATTATGAGCTTGGGGCTCTTCTTGGTATCGCAGAGAGTTTGGCGTCAGGTGTTACAAACATATGTACAATGTATCATTATCACCCCAGCAAGAGTGAGGTCACTGCATTGATGAAGGCTAGGATGAGGGGGACCGTCGGGATAGCGATATTTTCATGGGATGCTGAGAGGACCTTGAAAAACTTCGTTGACGCCGTATCTAAATACCATAATTTTTTCAATATCGTTTCGATAGCTGCTTCTCCACACGCCCCTTACACTGTATCTCCGGATCTATGGAGAGATACAGAGGAGTTGAGGAAGGAGCTTAATGAGAAATATGGGTCTCCGATCCCGATTATATTGACTACTCATGTGGCTGAGGATTGGAGGGAGCCTGCATTAGTTAAAGAGAGATTTGGCGTTGAGGTTCCTCAAAACAGTATTGTTAAGTATCTCGATGATCTGGGGGTGATTGGGCCTCATTTCCTAGGTGCCCATGGGATTCACTTGACTGATTTAGACATGGATATTCTAGCTGAGAAGGGTGGTAAGATTGCTCACAACCCCGTTGCCAATATGAAGCTGGGCATGGGTTATGCAGATACACCTAGAATGATGGATAAAGGCATCAATGTTTCTCTAGGTACAGATGGTCCGGCGTCCAATAATACCTTGGATATGTTGGAGACGATGAAGTTTGCTGCGTTGATCAATAAACCTTTGAAGAGGGATCCAAGGGTTACCTCCGCAAGAGATATTTTTAAGATGGCTACTGAGAATGGTGCTAAAGCATTGGGTTATAGTAATCTAGGGGTTATTGACGTTGGCTTTCTCGCCGATATCACTGTTATAGATTTTGATAAACCTCATCTAAAACCTGTGTATGACGTGTATAGCCATATCGTCTATGCGGTTAGGAAGTCAGATGTCTATGCAACGATCGTCAATGGTAAAGTCCTATATATCGATGGGCAGTATACTACCCTAGATATAGATGATGTTATGCATAAGGTTGAGAGGAGGGCATATGAATTGGCTGAGAAGGTGCGTGGAGGATGAGCATTATTAAGGATCCTGAGCTGGCGAAGGAGGGTGAGAAGAGGGTTGGGTGGGCCATAGAGAACATGCCTGCTCTAAAGGTTGTTTATGAACGGCTAAAGGAGTCTAAAGCCCTCTCTGGAGTACGTATATCAATGTGTCTACATATTACTAAGGAGACGGGGGCTTTCACATATTTTCTTGTTAAGTTGGGTGCAGAGGTTGCATTGGCCGCCTCTAACCCATTGTCTACCCAGGATGATGTGGCGGCGTATCTAGACAGTATAGGTGTGGAGGTATTTGGATGGAGGGGGATGGAGAGCGAGGACTATTATAGAATGATTGCTAATGTGATCTCTCTAAATCCTGATTTGGTTGTTGATGATGGAGGTGATTTACATGTTCTTTTACATAGCAAGTTGAAGGGATATCTGGATAATGTTGTTGGGGGTACAGAGGAGACCACGACTGGCGTGGTTAGGCTTAGGGCTTTGGAGAGAGAAGGTAGGTTGGGGTATCCCGTGATTGCCGTCAATGACACACCCACGAAAAGGATTATAGACAACCGGTTCGGAACTGGTCAGAGTGTTATAGATGGCTTACTAAGGGCTACTAGCTTGTTGGTAGCTGGGAAAAACGTGGTTGTGGCAGGTTTTGGATACGTTGGTAGAGGGGTTGCAGAGCGGTTTAGGGGTATGGGTGCCAGAGTGATAGTTACTGAGGTGGATCCTATTAAGGCTTTGGAGGCGCATTTATCGGGATTTGAGGTTATGACTATGGATAAGGCTTCTGAGGTAGGTGATATTTTCGTGACTTGTACTGGTATGAAGGGTGTGATTAGATGGGAACATATTGATAGGATGAAGGATGGCGTCTTCCTGGCTAATGCTGGTCATTTTAATGTTGAGATTGATGTGGATGCTATTGAGAGGCATACACGCTATAAGGTTCAGATAAGGCCTTACTTGACGAAGCATGTGCTGGTTAATGGTAAGACTGTGTATTTGATTGGTGAGGGTAGGCTCATCAATCTGGTGGCTGCGGAAGGCCATCCTCCCGATGTTATGATGGCTAGCTTCTCAAATCAGATGATGAGCCTAGCATATCTATATGAGAATAAAGGGGGCTTATTGAATAAGGTCTACCAAGTCCCTAAAGAGATTGACAGGTTGGTAGCAAGTTATATTCTGGAGGGTTGGGGAATAGAGATAGATAGTTTGAGTGAGGAGCAGAAAAAGTATGGGGAGAGTTGGATGGCCTAGCGGTATAAGGATGGGCTTGGCAGCTCTGAACTCTCCTTCATTCTCTTGGCCAGTTCTTCATAGCTCTTTATTATCTCCCCGCTTAAGGACGGTCTAACCTTCTCTAGAGCTTTCTCAAAGTGTCTCTTATATACTTTATCAATGTTTATGTTCTCCCTAGCTGCGGATAGGGCCGCCTCTATAACAACCGCCTCCAGGTCTGCCCCGGTATAATACTCAGTTCTCTTAGCTATCTCCCTTAGATCAACATCGTCAGCCAGGGGCATCTTCCTAGTATGTATCTTCAATATCTTGTATCTAGCCTCTTCATCAGGTGGTGGAACGTATATTACCCTGTCGAATCTACCTGGTCTCAGTAGAGCTGGGTCTATTATGTCGGGTCTATTTGTGGCTGCTATTACTACCACGTCTTTGGTTCTCTCCAAACCATCCATCTCGCTTAGAAGCTGGTTTACAATCCTATCAGTTACACCACTGTCGCCTGCATGTAGCCCTCTCCTGGGTGCTATGGAATCTATCTCGTCGAAGAATATTACCGTTGGTGCAGCCATCCTAGCCTTCCTAAATATCTCTCGGATAGCCTTCTCACTCTCACCTACCCACTTGCTAAGGATCTCTGGCCCCTTCACACCTATGAAATTGCTCTCACTCTCTGTAGCCACTGCTTTGGCCAATAGAGTCTTACCAGTTCCAGGTGGTCCAAACAGTAGGATTCCTCTTGGAGCCCTGATTCCCAATCTCTCAAATAACTTGGGATGTTTCAATGGCCATTCGACTGCCTCCTTCAACTCTTGCTTTACCTGTTCAAGCCCACCCACATCATCCCAGTGGACCTCCGGAATTTCTACAGTAACCTCTCTAAGTGCTGTAGGCACTATCTCCTTCATAGCTTCGTAGAAGTCATCCATCTTAACCTTTATGTTATGTAGGACCTCCGTAGGTATTTCCCCCTCACTCTTCTCAATCTCGGGCAGGAATCTTCTCAAGGCGTTCATCGCTGCCTCCTTGGCCAAGGCAGCTAGGTCAGCACCTACGTATCCATGTGTTGCCTCTGCTAACCTATCCAGGTTTACATCATCAGCCAATGGCATATTCCTCGTATGTATCTGTAGAATCTCCTTCCTCCCCTTCTTATTTGGTACTCCAATGTATATCTCTCTATCGAACCTTCCTGGCCTTCTGAGAGCTGGATCAACAGCCTCCGGCCTGTTAGTAGCTGCTATTACTATTACCTGGCCTCTGCTCTCCAACCCATCCATTAGGCTCAGTAACTGGGCCACCACCCTCTTCTCAACCTCACCGACAACCTCACCTCTCTTGGGTGCTATAGCGTCGATCTCGTCGATGAATATTATCGAGGGTGCATTCTCCTCAGCCTCCTTGAAGATTTCTCGTAGTCTGGCTTCTGACTCTCCATACCATTTACTCATTATCTCGGGTCCATTTATGGCTATGAAGTGGGCTCCGCTCTCGTTCGCGACTGCTTTGGCTAGTAGCGTCTTACCGGTGCCTGGGGGGCCGTATAGCAATACTCCTTTTGGAGGCTCTATACCTAGATGTTTAAATACTTCTGGATGTTTCAAAGGTATCTCAACCAATTCCCTTATCTTCTGTATCTCCCTGTCTAATCCCCCAATATCTTCATAAGTAACCTTCGGTATCTTCCTCTCTACGTCTTTCACAGGCTCTGCCCTAACGTCTACCTCGGTTATGTCTGTGATTATCCCGTATGGTCCTGGAAATACGTGTGTAACCACCATCTCCAAAGCAGATCCCAATACGGGAACGACTACTATATCCCCCCTCATCACAGGAAGGTTTATCAATCTATCTTTGACGTAGTTTACGAACTCCCTTCCGAATCTTATTGGGGTTGTGGGAGCTATCCGAATTCTATTTGCCTCCTTGTTTGGAACCTTTCTTATCTTCACTGTATCTCCTAGTCTTACTCCTGCATTCCTTCGAATGTATTTATCTATCCATATGTATCCCGGCTTATCTGTCTTTGATGGCCAGACCCTAGCTACCGTGCTTTTTGTCCCCGATATCTCTATTAAATCACCCACTTCAAGTCCTAAGGCTTCCCTATCTCTTGTCGATAGTCTTGCTCTTCCGCTTCCCACATCTCTCCTCTCTCCTTCTTCAACAACTAGTGTCAACATCTCTTCTTTGCTCATACCACTTCACCACACCCATACACATATCTACATGTTTATAAACTTTATCTTTTTATTTTTACATTTTTATTTTTTTAGTATTTTCACAATTTTTTATTTTTTAATTTTCATTTCGAAAAGTATAATTATTGCTGAATGTTTTTATTGAGCTGTGATGAGGGAGGTATTTCGAGGGCGTCGGTTCAAGGTTCTCTCTGGAGAGGTGGTGCTTCCTTCTGGAATGAGTGTAGTTAGGGATGTCGTGGATTTTGGGGAGTCGGTTGTAATCCTCCCAAAGCATGGCGACTCTATAATCATGATTAGGCAGTATAGGCCTGCCGTAGGAAAATGGATTTACGAATTGCCAGCGGGTGTTGTTGAGGAGGGTGAAGATCCTGTTGTGACTGCTGAGAGGGAGTTGGTTGAGGAGACGGGTTACAAGCCTAAGAGGATTGATAGGCTATTCTCCATGTATCTATCTCCTGGCTATAGTAACGAGTATATGTATAGCTTCCTGGCCTGGGACCTAGAGTATATAGGTGCGAGGCCTGAGGAGGGGGAGGAGATTAAGGTTTTGAAGATGGGTTTAGATAAGGTTGTAAACATGATTTATACTGGTGAGATCATTGACGCCAAGACTATTGCAACAGTGTTGTATTATGTATATGGTAAAAAGGATAGTTTATTATAGATTACTTCTTTAGGCTCTCGATAAAGTCATCAACCTTTATGGCAGGCATTGTCTGAGTCCTTACAGTGCCTCTGCTGTTTAGCTCTAGCATAGCCTTCATGACCGTTTCGTTATCCGGAGCTTCCACAACATTTACAAAGTCATATTCTCCCAGTACTACATACTGCTCCAACACCTTAACCCCCATCTCCTCCAGCTCTTGATTCACCTCCTTAATCCTGTCGGGCTTTATCTTTACAGTCTTACTCCCCTCGTCAGTAAGTTTAGAGAGAACGATGAATAACGGCACTTCAATACACACCCTATTAAATACAGTTGTGGGTTGTAAAAATTTTTCGTAGTTAATACTGTGTGGAGAAGATGGTGGAGGGGGTGGGATTTGAACCCACGAAGGCCTACGCCACGCGGTCCTAAGCCGCGCCCCGTTGGCCAGGCTAGGGGAACCCCTCCAAGCATTAAACGTAGGTACTTCTAATATAGATGATTGTATATCTTCATGTTTTTAAGGATTTGAGGTTTTGATGTGGATTTTGTTCTATATACAAGGAGGTATTGTCATATGACCTGTGGGATGGTGTTGGCTTCTGGATATGGGTCTAGGCTTAGAGGATATGTAGATATTCCTAAATACTTTGTAGATATCTTCGGGAGGCCTCTTATAGAGTATGTCCTATACTCTATGTGTAGATCTGGGGTTGATGATCTGTATGTAGTGGTTAATGAATTGACTAGGAGGTATCTGGTATCCTCTGGTTTGATAGAAAAATATGGAGTTGACGTTATCGTTAATCCCCGCCCAGAATTGGAGAATGGATATACACTTCTCTACTCCCTGTCTGTAGTTGATGATGTGTCTGTTTTGGTCTCTGTTGCTGACCATATATACCCACCGTCAATATTGAGGAGCCTTGTAGACGTAGATGGAGATATAGTGATTGCGGGGGATCCTGATCCATTATACATAGATATTGGTGAGGCTACTAAGATAAGGGCTTTGGGAGAACGTGTCTTGGAGGTTGGGAAGGGTCTGGATGTCTTCTCTCATATAGATATGGGGGTCTTCCATATTGATCGAGATAAGATTCTATCGATAACTAGGCCCCTATTTGATAAGTTTGAGGGATTTACAATATCTGAAGTTATAAATTGGGTTGTGGCTGGTGGTGGAGAAGTTCTTGTGAAGAGTTTTTCCGGTTTCCCCTGGAGAGATATTGATGTACCGCGGGATATAGAGTATGTATTTAACGATGACTTCAGAATTAGAGTATCTCGTGTATTTGGGTGGGTGTAAGATATGGAGTGGTCTAAACCCACTGATGGCATCGTCTCTCGATATATTAACAGGAAGATTAGTGGTTTGATAACATCTTTTATCATTAGAAAGGAGTTGGGCATAACTCCTACTCACATCAGTCTCCTATCTTTTCTATTGGGTTTATCTGCATCAGTGCTGTACGTGTTGGGAGGTATAGTCTTGGCGGGCTTCATCCTTCAGCTTTCTTCAATATTAGACGGGGTAGATGGGGAGTTGGCTAGGGCTAGGGGTTTAACTAGTAAATTGGGAGAGTTTATTGATACGATGCTAGATAGAGGAGTAAATATACTTGCCTATATCTCAATTACATATTACCTATATAGCGTATCACCAGACATCTATATTGTCCTGCTGGGCCTACTCTCACTTAGTGGAGATATGTTGGTGACTTACTTCCATGCAGTGGTTAAGAAAGATTTCAATGTTCATCCAGCCTCTGTTGGGAGTTTTCCACCTTTGGCGTCTAGGGATGTCAGGATATTCATATTATTCCTCGCCTCACTAGGTGCGCTTCTTTATATTGAATTGCTTATTTATGGCCTTGCTCTGATCTTTTTAATCAGCTATCTTTATCTAGTGATTAAGGGCTTTGAGGTGGTAAGGAGCATCAAGTCTGGTCTAATATAGTTTTTAACAGTTTTGCCTCCTTCAAAGGGTGTTTAGACCTGGTTATCCCGCCCCCAACTATAAACACTTCTATCTCCTTAAATGGAAGTAATGTCCATATGTTCTCACTGTTTATCCCGCCTGCAACAGCTAATTTCCCGTATCTAGCTATCTCTCCATTTCTCTTACTCAGTATGTTATGTGGTGTTATTCCTGTCTCCTGCATATCAATTCCGCTATGTATCAATATGTAGGTGGGCTGTACGGACGCTGCATCAAGTTTCTTTAGTATCTCCGACGGGTTTGTTAGTCCTATCGTGTCAACATATGACACTCCATTGTATTTAGAGGCTGTCTCTACCACATCCCGTATAGTCTTTGGATGCGCTGCTGCTAGCACGGTTACACCATAAGCCCCACTGTTGAATGCTATCTCCGCCTCTAGGGCTCCGGTATCCATTATCTTCATATCGGCTATGATGGGCTTTCCAGTCTCGTCGGAGAGTCTCTCTACACATTTTATCCCATTGGATTTTATTAATGGTGTCCCCGCCTCTATATAATCTACTACATCAGAGACTTCTAACGCTATCTCCACAGCCTTCTCAAGATCTATGAAGTCAAGGGCTACCTGTAGTTTCCGCATATTCTCCTCTCCAGGGCCTCTATCTTGCTCACCCTCCTCTCATGCCTCCCCCCATCGAAACCTGCCTCTAACCATATCTTCACCCTATTAAACCCTTCTTCCATGCTCATAGTTCTCCCTCCTAGGCAGATTATATTTGCCTTGTTATGTCTGGCTATAAGCTCAGCAACTTCGTCTGAATAAGCTATCCCTGCCCTAACGTTTGGAAATTTGTTGGCTACTATGGACATCCCTATCCCAGTTCCGCATATCAGGATACCTTTCTCAATATCTCCTTTGGACACTTTCTCAGCTAGTTTAGCGCCGTAGTCGGGGTAGTCCACACTGTCCTCTGATTCGGGACCGAGGTCTATAACCTCATAACCCATCTTTTCCAAATGTTTCTTTATGAATTTTTTCATCTTGTATCCCGCATGGTCTGAGGCTATACCGATCTTCATTTTCAAAAGGAAATATACCGCATCTAATTAGTTAAATACCTCCCTTAGGAGGATTTCTGTTATAGACACTATTTCACGTCTCCATCTCCATGTACTCAATTAGATTGATGCCGTGCTTCATGAGGATCCTATACAGTTTATTTAGAGGTACGCCTACTACGCTGTAGAAATCTCCTTCTATCTTCTCGATAAAAAGTGATGCTAACCCCTGTATCCTATATCCACCGGCAAATTTCCAGTACTCCTCATTTTCTACATGCCATCGGATTTCTTCCTCAGAGAGTTCTTTGAACCATACCCTTGCCTCCCCATAATCAGTCTTTATCTCGCCATCAATGTATATAGCCATTCCTGTAAACACATTGTGTGACTTCCCTGACAATAGTTTGAGCATTGATATGGCCTCCTCCATATCCTTAGGTTTACCTAGTATCTCATTATCAACAGCTACAACTGTATCGAAGGTTATTATCACCCCGTCCAAATGCCTCCTGGCTTCTCTACATTTTAATATGCTGTTCATGAGAACAGTTTCAACAGGGTCTTCAAACTTACTCTCAGGCACATCAATGGAGTAGAAATTTACCTTTATACCTAGGCTCTGGAATATCCATTTCCTACCTATCGATTTGGTTACTACATATATGGGTTTTTTCATCATCGTCAAAATCATATTGATTGTTTGCATAATTGGATAAATATATTGGCTTGGGATGATGACGCTCGAAAGGTTTGAGCCTCAGGCGATGATGATAGTTGGGTGTCTGACTGAAAAGGTTATTTGCAAAAGTCTTTGCAAATTCAAATTAAAAGGGTCCTTATAAAGCCAAAACCCCCCTATTTAGCGGTGTCTTTCTTGAAGCTTAGGTACGGAGATGGGTCTAGAGAGTTTGATAACGACTCGTTTAGGAAGTCTATAACCGTGTATATTGGAGACTATACCTCATCACTTATTGAAGAACTTGTTGTTGATGACGGGATACAAGTGATACTTCATGATGTGAGAGGCTGGTATAGGGTAGGTAGGAAGATCTTCTACGGTATAGATTTAAGGGTTGATCTGCTAAGATACCCATATCATTTCTCATATGCCCTTGACTCTGTATCTAAACTAATCGATCTCAGGCTATATAGGTGGAAGATGGTTTTGGGTCAGGTAATCAGGGATTTATCGAGAAGCGATAGCCCAACTATCAATAATCTGATAGACACGGTTTATAGGATGATGTCTGAGTCTAGTGGTGTTGAGAAGGAGGCGTATGTAGAATTATACCATCTCTTGGACCTGCTGTTTGGAGGCTCAAATCCGGAGGCATGGGATGCACATGAGTATAAAGTTGATTTTCTACCGGGAGACTTTGTCTTGGATTATAGTCAAGTGGGTTGGTTAGCTGCATTGGTCTCATCTGTAATCACTTCATTATCTATGTCTCAATCCTCCATCCATGTTCTACTAGATGCGGATTACCTGGGGTATGCACCACAGCCCCTTCTATGGAGTGTTCTTAGACCGGGTGTTATTATCCATGTCCATAAGGTATATCCCAATATTCTTCCATACGTGGATCACGTTATTTGTAAGCAAGGCTGGGTAGATAAGGCATTGTTAAGTAGGTTTAGATCGATAGAGGAGGTAGTGGATGAGTACGTCTTATATGATAAAGATGTATATATGGGCATTATCCCAAAACCTGTTGATCATGTTGATGACTTGTCTGGTGAACCTGGGGAACAAGTTTCGGAGGACTTGATTGAGATTAACAGAGATCTTGCTAACCACTTGGTTAGAATAGTCCTTGAATACGGGATGTTGAGTGAGGGCGGGTTCATTGTCCATTCTCCTCGATGGAGGGTTGATGAGGTAATAAGGATGGTTAATTATCTGTGGAGGAAAGGGATTCTGAAGAGGTCGGCGTCGAGAGGAGGCGTATTCTATAGGCCTACTGTGGAAGCATATAAATTCCTGAGGGAGGAGGGGGATGATGAGTAGGGCTCGTGGAAAATACTTGATTAGAAGTATCCCTAAGTTAAACGAGTTCTTTATGGGTGGTGTTGGTGAAGGCACTTTAACCCATATTTACGGCCGCTATCAGTCGGGGAAGAGTTTACTAGCTCTTCAGATACTCTATGAATGGGTGTCTTCAGGTGTAGGAAATGCCCTGGTTATTGATTCAGAGCATAGTTTTATGGATAACTTTGGATATATATGGGTAGATAGGTTTTCAAGAAGGTTCTCGAGTAAAGTAGATTTAAAGACTGTTGTCAAGGCTAGATATTCTATTAAGGGGGGTAAAAGAAAGTATCTAACAGAGGTTAGAACCATCCTTCTCGATGTTTTTGAGGATCTAGGGATTGACGTTGATCCGGTGTATTTAAAGAAGGTTTTGGATTACCTCCTTCCTAAGATAGAGCTGAAGTCCGAAGATAGAGGTGGTAGGTCTATCTATGTATATAACTGTTCGGGTATAGAGGATTTCGCATCTTTGATAGGTTATGAAGCGGCTCTAAAAGCTGGAAGTAAATTGTCCGTCTCTGCATCTAGAATATCGGATCCATCAACATCCCCTCTATCCCTATTCATGTCTAAGTATAAAGTAAAATTTCTGTTTGTCGATAGTTTAGGAGGCTTGCTAAAGAATTACGTATTTAGTTTACAGGACTACCCTGCTAGAGCCGCCATCCTAAACATTGTTCTCCATACTCTCGCAACTATAGCTGATGAGTATGGTCTGGTCGTACTCGTCTCTAATCATGAGTCTAGATCTCCAGCTAATAACTTCACTTCATTCTATGGAGGTTCTCCAGTGGGATATGGGTTCAAATATTCCCTCTATCTTAGGATGAAGTCTCCAAATATTAGGGAGTTAATTGGGTATCGTTCTCCACATCTTCCAGAGGCTGGTTGGAGACTTTCTCTACACCTATCGGATGAGGGGTTTAAAGAATATGATAAGTCTGATAAGGAGGATGTTTAATGTGGTTATTCCGTTCTTCATAGTCTCTAGTATCGCTGTTAGAGCAACTCCATCCATCTCGGACATGTATACCGCTGTTATGTTACTTATGTCGATAATGCTGGCTCTACTCAATGTAGGGTTTGTAAAAGCTCTCCTGATAAATATAGCCATATACCTTGTGGTCGTTTTATTATCAATTTATCCATATATGATGCTCCTACTGCTTCTAGCCTTACTTGTCTTTTGGAAGGAGGTGAGGATGATATTATGGTAATTGATTTGAGAGATGTTTTTGAGAGTGGGGGGTCATTCATTGCTCTTAACCAACCCCCATATATCGTGCCTCTTGACTTAGATGTGGCTAGGAGTATTTGGTTGGATTACCCGGTATTTGTTGAATCGAGTGGTGGTGATATCGAGGCATCCTCCCCCGTCTTATTCTCCATAAGAAATGGCTCATTGTCTAAGGTATACGTGGCATCCAGGAATAGGCTTGATAAGTTTAGAGGCGGGATATTGTCTAGGTTTCTTTTGAGGAGGGCTATGGATAGGGGTCTACCGGGGTCTGTCGAAAGTATCCGTATTCGTCTAGATATAGGGTTGAGGCTTTATGAGGCTGTAGAGTTTTTATCTCCTATCTATATTGACCCTAATACATTGTTCACCCTACTAGAGCAGGGTTGGAGGCTTTATGTGAGGGGGTTTGACTATACGAGGAGGCTCTATAAACTTGTCACAAAATACTCACTTACGGTGGATACTATTTTATCAAGCTTTACTGGAGAAGATATTGAGTTGAGAGGGTTTGGGAAAAGGTTAATTGTTGGTGAGGATGGGAGAATATCCTTTAACCTCCTGCATCAATCCCATTTTGATTATGGAAATCGTATGTTGATCTTGAGGGGGAGGAAGGATTTAATAACTGTTGACTAACATACTAGTGGATAATGTTTCCGTTAAAGGATGTGAATCCGAGCTTCTCTTATCCATATGTGACTAAGAGTCTAATAGCTTTAAACACAGCTATTTTCTTCCTAACTTTTTTTAGAGATGACTATCCTTTGATAGTTGAGACATGGGGGTTTAAACCAATATATCTATATACTGGCGTCAGGCTAGAGACATTATTCACCTCCATGTTTCTACATGGGGATCTCCACCACCTCCTAGGAAATATGGTCTTTCTATGGATATTTGGAGACAATGTTGAGGATGCTCTCGGGCATTTTAGATTTCTAGTTTTCTATCTCTCCTCAGGTGTTTTCGCAGCCTTTATACAGAGTATATTTTCTAATGATCCATTTATTGTAATGATTGGTGCCTCAGGTGCGATATCAGGAGTTTTAGGCATCTACATCCTCTTCTTTCCCTATGCCAGAATACTTACACTAGTCTTCTATTTCTTCATAACCATTATCGAGATACCTGCCTACCACTTTATATGGATATGGTTCGTCGTCCAAGTAATTAATGGAACCTTCTCGCTCTTGGCTCCTCAGCCAATAGGCGTTGCGTACTGGGCCCATATAGGTGGCTTTGTATTTGGACTGGCCTTGGGCTATCTGTTTAGAGACGTATATAGAGTTAGGGTTAAGAGAGATGCATATAGACATTGGATCATTGGCTAGTGGTTTAATACATCGGATGGTTAGATATTGATATTTCATGGACGTGTCACGTGTCGGTGTTGATAGGGTTTTTTTCGGGAGGCTGGATAGCGGGGCTGATGTAATTAGGGAGTTGACAGGGTTTGTCTCGAGAGAGGGGGTTAAGAGTGGTTTAATAGGTGTTATTGGGGCGTTAAGTAAGATAAGGCTGGGGTATTACAACTTAGATAAGAAGGATTATGAATTGGTTGAGGAAGAGGGTCTCTTCGAGTTGATGGGCATAGGTAATATATCTTATAGGGAGGGCTCTCCATATATCCATCTGCATGTATCGGTGGGGGAGGAGGATAAGACCTATACAGGGCATATGTTGGAAGGTAATATAGTGGGGCCTACACTAGAGTTTATCATTATTGAGTTTGACAGGTGGGTAGAGAGGGAGAGGGATGTGGATACTGGGTTATATCTACTTAGATTTGCCTTGATGAAGTAGGGAGATGATACTATCCATAGGTGGATACACTCTAGACACTGTAGTATCTAGTGATGGAGAAGTATTTGAGGGTGTGGGTGGGCCGCCACACTACCACACTATTGCTGGACTAGATCTTGAGGAGGATGTGGCGGTTGTCTCTCCTGTAGGTAGGGGTTTCAAAACTGATCTCGTGGGAAGTGTCTATACAGGGTTCATAGAGTTCTTTAGGGATAGGTTGAATATACGTTTCCTAAATGATTATAGGGGTGAATATAGGCGTCAGAAGGTTTATGGGGGAGGATATAGGTTATCTGTCAAGCCTGTGATAAGGTTTGTCTCTCTCATCGAGCCTAGACACATAATTGTTTCGCCGGTGTTGGATGAAGTTCCAGTAGAGCTCGTTCTACAGTTATCCAGGACATACTCTTTATCCATCGACCTCCAAGGTTTTGTTAGAAGGGTTGATGGTGAGGAAGTTGTATATGGACCTATAGATCAAAGGATAATTGATGGTGAATATGTAGTTGTTAAGGCGTCTATTGAGGAGGTTAGATACGTTGATATCGATAGGATAAAATCTGATATTTTATTGATTACCCTGGGGCACAAGGGATGCATACTTAGATTTGAGGATAGATATATCATGGTTCCTGCCGTTGGAATCTCTAGAAATCCGACGGGGGCTGGAGATTATTTCCTCATGAGTTTTATATCTAGGTATCTCGATACTTATAATGCAGTTGGATCAGCTATTGATGCAGTATCTCTAACCACGTCTTTCTTAGGACTTGGGGATTTTGTGAATGTTAGGAAGATAATCAATGATAGGGTTGTTGAGGTGGATCCTAATACTCTATTCTAAAGTCTCTATATTCTCCCTTGTACTCCTCTTCCCTGACCTCCAGCTTCTTAACTTTAGCGAGGGGAGGGCCTGTATGCATCCACTCAATGACTTTCTTTACGGCTTCTTCCTCTCCCTCCAACACAGCCTCAACAGTTCCGTCGGGTAGGTTTTTTACGTAACCCTTGACACCGTGCTTATCTGCCACCGTTTTAGTATTGGCTCTGAAGAATACTCCCTGCACTCTTCCATATACCTTTACATACCTCCTAATCTTCATATCCATCACCTAATGCCTCTGCATCATATCCATATTTCTTAAGTTCCTCGGCGAATCTCTTGGAATATCCGAAGATTGTGAATATCTTGATAGGGTCAACCTTATCAACTATATTTAGTAGGCCTTGAAAATCACTATGGTCGCTCATGGCTACCCCACTCCTACTGTTTATCATGAAGCCGGATATCCTAGTCTCTATGGCATCGAACTCTCCATATTGCCTCTCTATATCCTCTCTTGTAGAGGCTATTAGGATAAAGGGCTCCTCGTCGGGTACTCCTCTCCATATCTTCACTTTTGACCTGTAGTTTCTGAAAGCCTCTGTGTATACCTTATTATACTTAAATATCCGTTCGGTGACGTAGAGGTTATTAACCCGTCTCAATAGATGTGTTATTAGCTGTGGCTTCCCAAGTGGGTGTGTTCTCAATACTATATTAGTTCCTCTAACCATATTGACAGATACGAATCTTAAAAGTCTTGATACTTGCTGGTTGAAGTCTCCGAAGACATAGCTTGGTGAACCATATGTGGATTCAATTATTAGGATCTCCGCCTGTGGAGGTCTAAATCCCTTTAGGAATGCCCTGTCGAGGTTGTTTATATCACCTGTATATAGTATCTTCCCCCCTATTAGGAATGCTGTGGAACCTAGGATATGTCCTGTATCATATGCCTCCACATCTTTAACCTCTTCAACTATATTGTCGTATCTGTAGCCTCTTATACTTGCCAGTTTTATTGTGTATTCACTTGCCAATACTTTACCGCTAGGTTTATATGGAAGGTGGTCGATGTGTGCATGACTTATTAAATTGTAGTTGACGCCTACTTTACTGGGGACTTTGTCGAGTCCATATCTCTCTCCATTATACCTGATGAATACCCCATTTCCCACCTTCCTAATCTCCACACTCATCTCTTCCTTCTCAAGTTAAAATATGTTTTCAAATATTCAAATTTATTCGGTTTAGGGGGTGTAGTGGTTGACCACTATAAAAATAGGTATTATCGGTAAGACAAATACTGGTAAGACAACCTTCTTTAACGCTGCTACTCTATTGGATGCTGAAATACAGCCATATCCATTCACTACTAAGGAGCCTAACATAGGTATTGCCCACGTATCGTCTCCATGTGTATGTAGGGAGTTTCATGTGACTGATGAGCCTAGAAATAGTATCTGTATAAATGGATTCAGGTTTCATCCTGTTACTTTGATAGATCTCCCTGGGTTGATTAAGGGTGCACATATGGGTATGGGACTGGGTAACCAGTTCCTCACCGTAGCAGCCCAGTCTGACGCTCTTCTACATATCGTGGACGCCTCTGGAAGTATTGATGCTGAGGGTAATATAGTTGAGCCTGGGTACGGTGATCCATTGAGTGATTATTTCGATATTGAGGAGGAGTTGGTGCTCTGGTATCATAAGATTATTGAGGGTAATAGGACTACTATTGAGAAGTATGAAAAAACTCTTGGGATTGTTGAGGCTATGTATGCCGTGTTAAGTGGTATCAAGGTCAACAGGGATCATATTGAGAGGGCTCTAGCCATTACAGGCCTATATGACAAGCCTTTTGCAGATTGGACTATTGATGAGTCGAGGAGCTTCTCCTATACCATAAGGGACATTTCTAAGCCTACTGTTGTCGTGGCTAATAAGATCGATCTAGAAGGTGCTGAGGAGAATTACTTGAGGTTGAGTAACAACTTGAAGGATATAGTCGTTATACCTGCTTCAGCGGATTCTGAGTTGGCTCTTAGGAGGGCTCAGCAGAAGGGTCTGGTTGAGTATGTACCCGGTGCTGAGGAGTTCCGGGTTGTTAAGCCAGAGCTTCTTAATGAGAAACAGAAAAGGGCTCTCGAGTATATGGAGAGATTTGTATTCTCGAAGATTATGAGGACGGGTGTACAGTTCGCCATAAACACTTTGGTCTTCAAGGTTATGGGGTATAAGTTTGTTTATCCGGTGGAGGATATTGAGAGGCTGAGTGATAGGAGGGGTAGGGTTCTTCCTGATGTCTTCCTGCTTCCTAGGGATGCTACACTAGTAGATCTTGCTAGTGTTATACACAGTGAGTTTCCAAAATATTTGCTTTATGGAGTTGATGTGAGAACTGGGATAAGGCTACCTAAAGACTATGTGCTTCATGATAGAGACGTTATCCATCTAGTTCTCGCCAAGAGGCGGGGATGAGGATATACGTCTATGTATCTGAGAAACTGTTTAGGTATGGTTTTCCACCGCCACACCCGTTGAAGGCTGAGAGATACAGGTTGTTCAGTGATAATATATCTTTTTTGGCTGAGAACGACAGTGACATTGTTATTAGGGAACCTAAGGTTTATGGTGATGAGACACTAATGTATTTTCATACCGAGAGGTACGTTGAATTTGTGAGGAAGAAGTCTGAATCAGGCGTTGGGTATTTAGACTATGGTGACACTCCTGCGTACAGTGGTGTCTATGAGGTTAGTAGGGAGAGTGTCTATGCTACTTTGGACGCTGTGTATTCCACTTTAAATGGGGGTGTGGCGGTGAATCTGGCTGGTGGATGGCACCATTCGTATCCTGATAGGGCCTCGGGCTTCTGTGTATTCAATGATATAGGCGTATCTATCAATAGTGTCTTGGATAGGGTGGATAGAATTCTCTACATAGATATTGATGCTCATCATGGCGATGGAGTATACTATCCATATGAGTCAGATCCTAGGATATATATATTCGATGTTCATCAGGATCCGAACACCTTATTTCCGGGGACAGGATTCGAGTGGGAGAGGGGGAGTGGAGATGGAGAAGGGACGAAGGTAAATATTTGTTTACCTCCTGGCTCTGGCTCCGGGGAGCTCCATAACACTTTAGATAAATGTTTATCCTTTGCTAGAGAAGTGTCGCCAGACTACATAATTATACAGGCTGGACTAGATGGGCTGATTGGTGATCCATTGTCAAACTTAGAGTATAGTCTATCTTCTCATCTACAATATATTATTAACCTGGTGAAATGGGGCGTCTCTCAAGATATTGGAATTGTTTTGTTGGGAGGTGGTGGTTATCAGCCGAGGCTATTCAGCCTCTACTGGCTCGGGCTCGTCGAGAGCATCCTATTGGTGGGATAGGGCTATATATCTACCCAGGTTATTAGTTGAGTCTAGGGGTAAGGCATACACATACACTAACTATCATGGTCTATGGATATATGATATATTGTTTGAACTACCTTTTAACAGGGTTGGTTTGGTTGAGTGGCTGGATTTTCTCCCACCTAATAATGTTATAGATAAGGTATCTTCATCTGAGAAGATAGTGTTAAGAAACCTATGGGGATATAGGCCTGTGGCCTTTGGACTTTTATCAATTGTATCGAGTTACGGGAGCCTGCCATTTAGAGACAGCATAACGTTGTCCTTAGTTGACGGTACACCTGTGAACTACAGGGTTTCTGGATACTCGGATATTATTGACATTGTCAAGAGCTACTCGCTTTACTCTCCCTCCGCCTATAGGCCAGCATATAAGTTAGTTGATGGATACATATGGAGTGTTGGAGTAATACATTACCTGAATACTTTGACGTCCCCGATTAGGGTGGGTATATTGGATTTAGAGTATAGAGGTACGTGTCTACTACCTGTTGATCCACTGGGATTAGGTGGTGATTGGTGGCTGGTTCCTTGGGATATGGATATGGAGGTGGGTGAGGCGGGTGGAGAGGTCGTGGAGAAATATCTATCAATTGTTAGGGACTTGGAGGGTGATATAATTATCCCACTACTAATATATGAAAATGAGTTTTTGAAGGGTGAGATTATCCATGTAGATGGGTCTAGGATTAGGAGGGAGGGGCTCATCTATGAGAATGAAGATTTCTTAATTGATCTGACGGGGTCTTATAGGGGATCTAAATTTACTATTCAGTTTAAAAGGTTTAGATACTTTCCTAACCCTACAGGTAATCGGCTTTATATAAACGTGGGTGTCTCGAGATTCCCACCTCCCTCCTCCCATCTTGTGGCCGAGTATTATCGTGATAATATGTTGATAATGTCCTCACCCTCACTTGACGGTTGGATTGGCCTCCCTATTCTAAGGTGATAATGGGGTCATGGATTTGAAGCTCTCGCCAATGAATAGCATATCTCTTATTCTCTCAACGGTGGTTGTAGGCAAATCTAGACTGTTGGCTATGTCGCTGGATGATATTCCAGAGGAGGATTTTATTGTGAGTATCAGGTTGTCAAGCATTTCTACATTGGGTATTTTGTTATCATCTAATATGGACTTTAATAAGTTGTCGATCTTGCTGCTAGTCAATAGACGTTCTATTCGGTATACGTAGGCTATTCTAGGTAGGTCGCTGTAGAGTATCCCTGTCAGAGGTAGATAGTCTACTGATTTATACTCCACCACATTATATGCTCCCAACGTTGTTTGGGTGTAGGTGTACTTCCCTATCAACATGTGTTTCTTTATGTCTGCAGAGGATCTAGCTATCACCGTGGTTAGGCTGTGGTTTATGTCTCTAAGTCTAACCTTCTTCACCGGTGTCATGAGGGATTTAAGGTATGTTCTTAATAAACCTACCACCTCCTTCAGGTTTACAATTCGGAATATGATGCCTTTATCGCTGGCCCATTTCTCTAGGTGTATAGGGGGTGTAGATGCTCTTAGGCGAGGTATGAAAAGTATTTCGGATTCATAGTTATTTACTATTTGCGAAGCTATGAAGAGGGTGATTGCCCCCTCCCATGTATTATCTATTATAAATGTTGCTCCATTGAAGTTATACTCTTCGAGATACATCTCCAAGTCATTCACAATCGTCTCTATGATCCTCCTTACCTCGTATGGTGTAGTTAGTCTTTTGGGTTCCACTGTACCAGACACCATTAGTCTCCCCAACCCAATTGCCATATTTTATTCAGCTGTGTTTTTACATATTTTCGTAGAGCGTTTATATCCTCATTATCATATGTCTCATCTCCCTCTGAGACATTAGATATTAGGCTCTCCATCTCACCTCCACATGAAGGGCATCTCTCTAAGGCTTCGTTGATTGGTTTGACTATATATTTATAGCAATCTATGCATCTATAGACTTGTTTAGCTCCGCTGTACTTACCTCTCTTCGATAGTGGTGTATCCTCAACCTCAACAATATCTAAGGAGAAGTCTACTATCTTGGCGTTGGATAGGCTTGCACCGATACCATACCCATCGATAGGATATTTACTTAATTTTTTCACAGTGTCTATATCCACTCCTCCAGACAAAAATATTTTTACATGGTTATACCCCCTTAGATCTAGCTCCCATCTTATTTCTCTTATGATAGCTCCTATGTCTCCCCTTCTACTTCCCGGGGTGTCTAGCCTCACTCCATGGAGTTTTTTGCCTAGTGTCTCTGTGGCAAGTATTGCCTCTATCTTTTCATCTGCGAAGGTGTCTATCAAAGCTATCCTCGGTACATCTTCATCCACATGTCTATCGAAGGCTCTCCATGCATCCCTCTGATCCCCGAATAGTATTATTAGTGAGTGGGGCATCGTCCCCATCGGCTTAATGCCTAGGATCTCAGCGCTTAACACAGATGACACTCCATCGAACCCCGCTATATAGGCGGCGTAATCTATCATGGGGCTGATTGCCGGATGCATTCTCCTAGCTCCGAATGCTAACAGTATCTTGTCTCTGGCGTGGTATCTGAGGTGTGCTGCGTATGTAGCTACTCCCGTGGCTTGGCTTAATAAACCCAATAAAGGCGTCTCATATATTGCGAATGATGTGTATTTTCCCACGATATATCCTATGGGTACTCTTACTCCATAGTCGTCGTATGGTTTGAAGATGGTTCCTTCTCTCATTAAGTACAGTGTTGCATCCACGTTTTTAAACAGGTTTATAACCTCTCTTGTTCCTGCTAAGACACCCCATGTAAAGTTGTATGGGAGCCCACTTGTCGTTATCTCGGCCCATACCTTTATGTCATCAAACCCCTCCTTTCTCAGTATATCCACAGTCCTTATGAAATATATGTCGGTAGTCTTCCCCTTCTTTATCTCCTCCTCCTTTGCAATGTAGAAGAGGCGGTCCTTCATATATACCACCACGATAGATGCCTACTTAGTCTCTAAAAAGTAATATTCTCCCACCTCTTTTTGGAGCCTATCTAAGCGGCTATCTGGCTTGTTTATCCTGGGTCTTCCACTGTGTCTATCCCTCCTAAGCGTTATTCCCACTTCTCTGAGGAAGGTGTTCATAGCGTCGAGTTTATGGAGTGGTGTAGTAGCCTTTCCCGATACACCTGGTTCTCCCGCAAATACTATTATCCTGTCTGAGACTGCGTCTATCATGATGAGATCGTGATCTATTACTGCAGCCGGCTTTCCATTTAGCTTTATAAACCTGTTTATGGCTGAGGCTAGGACCAGTCTATCCTCAACGTCAATGAATGCAGCTGGTTCATCGAGTAGGTAGAGATCAGCATCCATAAGTAGTGTGGCTGTGACGTATAGTTTCTGCAACTCTCCACCTGACAGGTCAGATACTCTCCTATCCATCAGTTTATGTAGGTTCAAAGGTTTCAATAATCCGTCCATAGCTTGACCCGATAATGCTTTTGATCCAACTTTTTCGATTAAGAATTCCTGGACTGTTCCATCATAATCCGGAGTTATGTATTGTGGCTTATAGGCTATCTTACCTGGTCCGACTATTATCTCTCCTTCATCAGGGTCTATCTCTCCAACTAACATTTTGAAGAATGTTGTCTTACCTATCGCGTTCTGCCCTACTATGCCGAGTACTTCACCATTGTATATCTCGCCCTCATCAACTGTTAGAGTGAATCCGTTCAGATTCTTCTTTAGCGTTGTATACTTTAGTATTGGCGTCTCATCAACTTTATGGCTTGGGAGTGGCTTCTCAAATACAATTCTCTTATCCCTAAATCTTATGTTATCCCCTGGTATGTATCCATCTAGGAATATGTTTATGCCTGTACGTACGCTCTCGTTCCTGGTGAATATCCCATATACTCCTGGATCTCCATAGACCACTGATATTTGATCACTTACATAGTCTAGAAATGCGAGGTCGTGGTCAACAAGTATGACGTATTTCCCTCTTCTTGCGTAGCTTGTTATAAGCCTTGCTATCTGCATCCTCTCGAATATATCGTTATAGCTGCTTGGCTCATCCAGTAGGTATACGTCGGCATCCTTCAGTAAAGCAGCAGCTATCACAAGCCGTTGTGCCTCCCCACCAGATAGGTGTTTTATATCCTTATCCAATGAGTTCTTGAGGTTTAACGCGTCGACTATATAATCCATCTCTCCAAGTTCGTCTGCCTTCCTAAGCACATCTTTCACTACTCCCTTCACAGCCTTTCTAAGGAGGTATACTTCCTGTGGCTTATAGGATACCCGTATCTTTTGGTTATATAGGTCTCTAAAGTAATAGTATAGCTGTGTCCCAGAAAGGAATTCTAATACCTTATCCTGATCGGATGATGCACTATATTCACCTAGATTAGGTATTAATCTACCAGATAGAATCTTTATCGCGGTAGACTTTCCTGTTCCGTTTCTCCCTATGATTCCTAAGACCTGATTCTTGCTTGGAGTTGGGAGTCTAAAAAGTCTAAAGCCATTTATATCGTATTGGTGGATTAGGTCAGTCTCCAACTGCTGTGGTAGGTTAACGATGGTTATAGCATTAAAGGGACATTTATTGACACATATTCCGCATCCGATACATAAGGGTTCGTTTATTATCGGTTCTCCATCTATGAATTCTACAGCCATTATTCCCATTTTTACGGGTGGGCAAAATCTTTGACATTCGTGATTACATTTATCTGGGTTGCATATGTCTCTATCTATAACTGCTACTCTTAACACCACTACGATCAGCCTCCTATGACTATTGTGTCCAATCTAGCATGGGTACCATAAGGTTATTTTTAACATATATATATTGGATGTATGGATAAATTTCTGTCTGGTGTCTATTTTATGAGTTCTAATGATAGGAGGGTTGATGCGGCTTCTGCTCTTAAATGGAGTATGGATAATCTAATGAAGGATAACGTTATTTGGCTGTATCCAGTAGGTTTGTCCTTTGTAAATGCCATACTATTGTTGATGTTGGCTAGGCCCAATGAATTTTCTATTACTATAGTGTTTCTACTGTCTCTGATTGTGAGTATAGCTATATTCATCTTTATGCTTATCAGTGCTAAAATGTTCGTACAGATATATAAAGATGGATCATTAAACTTTGAGTCTGCTAAGAACGAGGTGATGTCTAACATCGGTAGCTATCTGTTGGTTGGTATATTGGGATTAGTTATAAGTATACTAGTCATTACAGTGCCTATTACGCTGTTACTAATAGTGTATTCAGTGTTTTATCCTCCTAACGAGATAGGTAAGAACTTAGATCGTAGCATAAAGATGCTTACTAATAACTTTTCTAATGTCGCCCTACTCGCTATACTCGCTATTGTGAGTGGACTGTTGATGGCTCTCACCCGTGGGTTGATAGATCTAATTATTGATCCGCTGGCTACATTCATTAACATATTGGTTTTAGGTGGCTTCACATATCTGGTTGCGGAGTCCGAGCATATTGGGGATACTAAGGATATGGAGGGTTTTAGTGAACAGTGATTAACCCTCCTCCTAAATAAAAGTTTTTCTCACCCCTCTTCATCCAATCTCTTAATGGATGTTTTATGGGGGTTGTTATGAAGCCATTGACTAAAGAGGAGCTTCTTAAAATACTTGATCCAGATGTGGCTAAATGGTTCTCTAGATTTAAAGATTTAACTCCTCCTCAACGACTGGGCCTACCCCATATTATAAGGGGGAGGAACGTGTTGATAACGTCTCCAACAGGTTCGGGGAAAACGTTGACTGCATTCCTATATATTATTAGTGAGTTATACAAGCTGGCTAAGGAGGGGAAGTTGAGAGATGGTGTGTATGTCATCTATGTATCTCCACTGAGAAGTCTAAACAATGATATCGAGCGTAATTTGAGGTATCCACTTAGGGAGATTGAGTATATTATTAGGGATAGGGGTGATAAACCTCCGAATATTAGGATAGGCAATAGAACCGGCGATACTCCACAGTCAGTGAGGAGCAGAATGTTGAGAAATCCTCCACATATATTGATTACTACCCCGGAGTCCCTAGCTCTAATGATTACAGCTCCTAAATTTAGAGAGAGGCTCAAGACGGTCAAATGGGTTATTATTGATGAGGTCCACAGCCTATGTGAAAATAAACGGGGTGTCCATCTAACACTGTCTCTGGAGAGGCTGGAGGAGCTTGTGGAGGGAGATATTGTTAGAATTGGTTTGTCTGCTACGATACATCCTCTAGATGAGGTGGCTAAATTCCTAGTGGGATACGATGATGAGGGAAGGCCAAGGGATTGTGAGATCGTGGATGCTAGGTTTGTAAAGGATATGTCCCTATATCTAGTCTCTCCCGTTAAGGACTTGGTAAATTCGGATGCAGAGTATAGAAATAGGAGGTTGTATGAGTTTTTAGGGGATGTCATTAGGAGTCATAGAACAACGTTGGTATTTACAAATACTAGGAGTGGGGCTGAGAGGGTAGCGTATAATCTGGTGAGGCTAGGTATTGTTAAGGAGGATGAGCTGGGCGTTCATCATAGCAGTTTATCTAGAGAGGTTAGGTTCGATATTGAAGACAGGTTGAAGAGGGGGGAGGTTAAATGTGTAGTGACAAGCACTAGTTTGGAGTTAGGTATTGATATTGGATATATCGATGCTGTTGTTCAGATCGGTTCTCCAAAAAGCATTAGTAGAGGGTTACAGAGGATAGGGAGGAGTGGTCACAGCCTTGATAAGGTGTCGAAGGGTTACTTTGTATGTCTAGAGCTTGACGATCTCATTGAGGATGGTGTCTTAATCTCTGAGGCTTATATGGGTAGGTTGGATAGAGTATATATCCCTAAGAAGCCTTTGGATGTGCTTGCTCAACACATTGTTGGTATGGCTCTTGAGAGGAGGTGGAAGGTGGAGGAGGCTTATCGGGTTGTTAAAAGGGCCTATCCATATAGGACTCTCTCTCTAGATGAGTTTATTAGTGTCCTAAGGTATTTGAGTGGAAGGTTTGGCCTGGAAGACTATAGGGTATATGGTAAAATATGGTTTGATGAAGAGTCTATGGAGTTTGGTAGGAGGGGGAGGTATCTTAGGGCGATTTACTCTATGAATATAGGAACGATACCTGAAAATATGCATATGGTGGTGTATTCGGGAAGAAGTAGGATTGGGTTGTTAGAGGAGGAGTTTGTCGAGCATTTAGACGTTGGGGACATATTCGTTCTCTCAGGTAGGACGTATAGGTATCTGGGTTCTAAAGGGGATAAAGTGTATGTAGAGCCTGCAGATGGTAAGAGGCCCACGGTCCCCTCATGGATATCTGAGATGCTTCCACTCTCTTTCGATCTGGGGGAGGCAATTTCGAAATACAGGTATATACTATATAAGATGGCTGTTAATGGTATGGAGGGTCATGCTAGGGAGTTTATAGTTAGATATATGAGGGCTGATAAATACTCAGCCGAAAATATGGTTAAATATATTGATCTACAAGCCAAGTTCCTGAAGAGGATTGGTGTGGATGTATTTCACTCTCCAAATAACATCATTGTGGAGAGATATGTGAATGAGGAGGATGGGTTGTTATATATTATATTTCACGGTGTCTTTGGGAGGAGGGTAAACAGTGTCCTGGCTAGGGCATATGCATATACCGCTAGGGAGGTTTTGGATACTTCTATAAAAGTATTGATTGATGACCACGCTTTTGGGATTGCCTATCCATATAGATTGTCTGAGGAGGGGAGGGAGATATGGGATATCATTAAGGGTGTCTCTAGCGATAATGTTAGAGATATAGTGTCTAAAGCAGTCTTAAATAGTCAGTACGTTAGGAGGATATTTAGGCATGTTGCCAATAGGGGTTTGATGATTCTAAGGTATTATAAGGGTAGAAAGACGAGATTAACAAGACAGCAGTTAAATAGTGAGGCCATATTTGACTTTATAAAAGGTATGGAGAACTTCCCCCTACTGAGGGAGGCTGTTAGAGAGGTTATTGAGGACAAGATGGATGTCATCAATGCTGAAAAGGTTTTGAAGGATATTGAGATAGGTGTTAGACGATTTATAATTGCTGATCAATATGACATGCCATCCCCGTTTGCACATGGGTTAATATTGAGGGCTATGGAGGATGTTGTTTTGATGGAGGATCGTGTCAAGATTCTTCAAAGATTCTTTAATAACGTTTTGATTAGGGTGGGTAGGGATGAAGACTAAACTTTATAATGACCTATATATTGCTGATCCCTGGCCCGCTGCGTATATAGGCAGTGCAAATGCTCTTATAGTGTCTGATTTACACCTGGGTATAGAGGGTTATTTAGAGGATGAAGGTATTTTCCTTCCACGAGGTGTTAGTAGGGCTACGTCTGAAATAGTGTTTAGAGCGGTAGAGGATTATGATCCTGATGTTCTAGTGATAAATGGTGATGTTAAGCACTCGTTTGGATTGCTTAAATCTGCTGAGTGGAGAGAGTTGAAAGAGTTTTTCGGCTTGCTTAAGGATAAATATGGTTTGGAGGTGTATGTAGTTAGGGGGAATCATGATAATTATCTTGGAGTAGTCCTAGATAAATTTGGCTTTAAGTTTTTCGAGAGGCTTGATCTAAACAATTATACCATTATACATGGTCATGAAGACATTGATTTGGATGAGTTGGGTGAGACAGTCATAATAGGTCATGAACATCCAAGTATAGTAATAAGGGACGAAGCTGGTGGAAAGTATAAATATAAGTGTTTCTTATGGGGTGAGTTCGAGGGAATCAATGTATTAGTGCTTCCGCCTGTCTCCGAAATATCTAGTGGGACGAATTACAACGACTATGAGTTGGTTGAACCTATGTCCCCTATCCTCAAGAAGTTGGATATTGGAAAGTTTATACCATATGCTATTATTGTTGGTGAGGGAGTATACAAGTTTCCGCCTCTGAATATACTTAGGAATATTCTCTAGAGATAATCATGTCTAAATGTGTAGTTATTTAATCAAATAGTGTAGAGGAAACGCCTAGTCTTATCTACTATAAAACCTTCACGCATCATAATCTGGCTATGAAAAACTAATCGATGGATCCCCTAGTGGATAAGGTTATTACCGAGTTGAATAGCGATGTATATAGACATCATCTATTAAACCCTAGATGGAATACAATTGGTTATTTAACTGACGGTGAATAATTTATGAGGCCCTCGACCGATGTAGGTATATACGGCTATGGTGCATATATACCAAGATACTTTCTGGAGAATAGTGAGATTGCGGGACTCTGGGGTAGAGACTCTACGCCGATCAAGAGGAAGAGTTTCCCCAATTATGATGAGGACACTATCACCATTTCGTATGAGGCGGCTTCCATAGCCATCAAATCATCCAAGGTAGATGTTAGCCGCATCGGAGCCATCTTTATAGGGAGTGAGTCCAAGCCTTATGCGGTTAAGCCGAGTGGGACTGTGGTTGCTGAGGCGCTTGGGTTACCTAGAACTATATTATCTGCTGATTATGAGTTTGCCTGTAAGGCTGGGTCTGAGGCTATGCAAACAGTGTTTGGACTTGTATCATCAGGTATGATTGATTATGGAATCGCTATCGGGGCTGATACTGCACAAGGTAAACCTGGGGATGAGTTGGAGTATACAGCTGCCGCGGGTGGTGCGGCATATATTATATCTAGGGTATCAGAGGGTGTTATAGCCAAGCTGGAGGCTTCCTACACCTATGTTTCGGATACGGCTGATTTCTGGAGGAGGTCTGGTGAGGACTATCCAAGGCACCTATATAGGTTTACTGGTGAACCAGCATATTTTCATCATATAATCTCCTCTGTTAATGGGCTTTTTGAGGAGTATGGGTATGAACCCAAGGATTTTAGATATGCTGTGTTTCATATGCCTAACTACAAGTTTCCCACTAGGGTTGCTAGGAAGCTGGGGTTTACAATGGATCAGATAAAACCAGGGTTGGTAGTGGCTCTAGTAGGAAATACATATAGTGGTTCTAGCCTGCTTGGTTTAGCAGCCACCTTTGATGTTGCAGAGCCTGGTGATAAAATATTATTGGCTTCATTCGGGTCTGGGGCAGGTAGTGACTCTATAGTGTTTGAGGTGACTGATTTGATTGATGAGAGGAGGATGAGTCCTCCTGTATCTAAGATGATAGATAGGATGGTGCCTGGAGATTACTCGACATATTCGATATATAGGGATATCTTGAAGAGGTGATGTTTAGATGGGAGTGCCTGTAGTAGCATCTATAGGATATACTAAGGTCTCGGAGCATTGGGGTGAGGGTCTCGAGGGTCTCTCACATATGGCTTTGGAGATGCTGTTGAATGATCTGCCATCTCTGGAGCTGGATGCCATATATGTAGGTACTGCATTATCAGGTTTCTATGAGCTTCAGATGTCATTAGCCAGTCATATAGCTGACTTGATATGCGAGTACGATGTTACAGTGTCTAACTTCGAGGCGGGGGGAGCATCATCTGCCCAAGCCCTGTTTAACGCTATCCTAGGTATTAAATCAGGTGTTTACAAGGCTGTCCTGATTGGGGGTGTGGAGAAGATGAGTGATGAGATGCCTCATAGGATACAGAGGGGGATGTCTCTAGTGGAAAACTCTTTCCTAGTAGACTACAGTGGTTTAACTGAGATCTCTCTACATGCTCTTCTAGCGAAGATGTATATTAAAGAGTATGGTGTTGATAGGGGTATGATTTCATATCTCCCCGTTATAGAGCATGAGAATGCGTCCAGAGCCTCCCACGCCCAGTTTAGAAATAAGATTTCTATAGAGACAATACTCAACGCTCCCTATATAGCTGATCCCTTGACTATCTTCGATGTTACCGCCCCCGGTGATGGGGCTGCTTACATACTTGTCATGGATGAATCCCAGGCAAAATCAATTGGTGTGGATTACGTCAAGATATCTGGTTATGGATCTGCTTCTCAGCCTTCTCACATGCTTACCCGGACCTCACCATTATTCTTCAGTGCATCGTCTAGGGCCGTTGAGAAGGCTCTAGACATGGCTAATGTGGAGATAAGTGATATTGGGGTTATAGAGATGTATAACCAGTCATCTATAGCGGGGGCAGTCCTTCTGGAGTCTATTGGAGTGGCTGAGAGGGGAGGTGTAGGTGAGCTTCTAAAAGATGGGTATTTCAGTATATCAGGTGATAAGCCAGTAAATACGTTTGGGGGTGCAAAGGCCAGAGGTGATCCTAAGGGTGCCACTACCATGTATCAGGTTGTTGAAGGCTTTCTCCAGTTATTGGGTAAGGCGGGTGAGAACCAAGTTAGTAATGTGGATAGGGTTTTGGTTCACTCCATGGTTGGTTTGGACATCAGTTCATATGCTTATGTATTGGAGGTGTGAGCTATGACTGAAGTCAGCGATTGGAGATATAGAGAGAATAGGTATAGGCTTCTAGGCTCTAGATGCGACTCATGTGGCGAGGCTTATTACCCACCTAGGAAGAAGTGTGTGAAGTGTGGAGGTGTTTTATCTCCATACCAGCTCCCTAGGAGAGGTGTCGTGGAGCACTTCACTATGGTGAAGGCTCTACCCGATAGATATAACCGTTACAAGCCATATTATCTAGCTATCATACGCCTGGATGACGGTACTAAGGTATTCGGTATCTTGACTGATATTGATGAGCCTAGTGATGGGATGGAGGTGGAGGCTACTCTTAGGAAGCTGTTTATCTATGGAGAGGATGGGAAGATTATTTACGGAGTCAAGTTTAGGCCTCTCCTCTAATCTTCTCCTCCTCATACTTTTTTAATACCCACCTGACTTTTCCAATGGAGTCCCTCCTCCTATGCATCTCTCCATTATCTCTAATCTCTATCCTCGTTATAACGCCATCCTCATCTATGATGTTAAAGGTGAATCTGTCCTCAGGCTTTCTCAACCCCTTCTCAATCTCCTCCATATCCTTAAGCATCTCCCCCCTTAACCTATTTTCTAGGAACCTGGTTATGAGGCTGTGGTCTCTGTTGAGGCCGAACTCTTTATCGATGAGAATCACTATCCCCTTCTCATAATGCTCTGCCCACGCTATCGGGCGTCCTCTATAGGTGTATATTACCTCTTTTCTATATGGCTTCTTAGTCTGGATGGGTGTAGACTGTTCTTTAACAACCTTCTCCCTGGTTTCCCCACCTTGTCTACTGATCTCTTTAGCTGTGGAGAATGTCTTCTCTGATATCAGATTCTCAAGGGTATCTAAATACCTCCGTAATCTACTTAGCTCATCCTCCAACTCATTAACCTTTCTTTCCAGATATTTTCTAAGTTCCTCCAATTCTTTGAATTCATCCAAGCCGAACACCCATATTTATCTGAGGTAAGATACATAATAAATAGTTATTGTGGGAGTCATCGGCTTATCAGGGTATTGATACTGTCCAATCTAGTTAGAATCTCGTTCTTAAGTCTTCCTCCAACGTCATCAAGGTCATAGTTTATCTGAATTATCCTCTTGTTTATGTTTAGGTATCTTGATATCCTTGTGGGTGTAGCGGATAGTATTAGTTCGGCGCCATCAATTTTATTTAAGAATTCTTGTAGTTCTCTCATCTGCTTTGGACTGTAACCTAGTGCCGGTATAACCTTCTCTAGGTGCCTATACTTTCTGTAAACATCTCTATAGCTGCCTATCGCATATGGCCTGGGGTCTATTATCTCAGCGCCTTTATCCATGGCTACCAGGTATGCCGCCCCGAATCCCATGTCACCGTGTGTGGTTGTAGGTCCATCCTCAACTACCACTACCTTCTTCCCACGTATATCTATCTCCTCCTCCATCTTATACTTGATCTCTGCCTCCACTATGGATACACTTGGGTTAAGGTCTCTAACCTTGTTTATAGCAGCCTCAACCATTTCTTTATCCGCTGTATTAACCTTTGTGATCACAGCTATATCCGCCATCCTCACGTTTACCTCGCCTGGGTAGTATGAGTCTATATGTCTCCATCTGAACGGGTCTACCGCTACTATGGAGATATGGGGCTTTATGAATGGATAGTCGTTATTCCCTCCGTCCCATAGGATGATGTCACTCTCTTCCTCAGCATACTTAAGCACCTCTTGGTAATCGACTCCTATATATACTTTAAATCCCCGTGTTAGGTGGGGCTCTATATCCTCCTTCTCCTCTATTGTCAAGTCATATTTATCAAGGTCACTTATCGACTCAAATCTCATAACTCTTCTTATAGATAAATCGCCGTATGCCATAGGATGTCGGATTATCCCCACTTCATAACCCTCATCCTTCAGAATCTTAGAGATGTACCTGGATATAGGGCTCTTACCAGCTCCTGTCCTTATTGCAGTTACAGATATCACAGGTTTCTTGGAGTTGAGCATGGTTTGATTGGGTCCTAGCAGTATAAAGTCGGCTCCGGCTGCGTTGGCTATCGCAGCTCTATTCATGACGTATTTGTGTGATACGTCGCTGTATGAGAATACCACTATATCTACTTTATGACTCTTTATTATCTTCTCCATCTCCTCCTCTGGATATATCGGTATTCCATTGGGGTACATTTTCCCAGCCAGCTCAGGAGGATATACCCTGTCCTCAATATATGGTATTTGTGTCGCTGTGAATCCGACCACCTCATACTCTGGGTTATCTCTAAATACCACATTGAAGTTGTGGAAGTCTCTTCCACCAGCTCCTAGGATTAAAACCCTCTTCCTCATGAGAGTTTAAATACCTAGAGGATGCTTAAATTCGGTTTTTGTATTTGATGATGGTTTTAGAAGATGACTTATAAAAATTGTTTTGAGGTGGATAAAGGATAAGGGAGTTATAAAATTGGAGGGGTGTTCTCTAAGCGGTCTGCTCCAGCACTATCTCTATCGTGGAGACTTTCCTTGGTGGCTCTCCAACCTCCTCTGTGTCTATCTTGCAGCTTGTAACCTCTACCTTTCCGCCGAGAAGCCTCCTCTTCACTATCTGGGCAACGTCGACAGCCTTCGATATAGCCTTCCCCCTGGCCTTCAGTACAACAACCTTGTTACCTACGTCGAACTGGAGAAGCACTGCTAGGACGTAGTTCATCACAGACTTCTTACCGATAAAGATTACGTTCTCTCCTTCGGCGCTCATAGCAATCACCGGTTGATTAAGTATTTAGATTAGGAGAGGTTGATATATAAATGTTTCAGGCATATCTTATAGTTCTACCTCCTTATTCTCTTGTTCAGCTATTATCAGCCACTTTATAGGTATGGGTTCAAACTCATCCTCATTCTTGTATATCAGCTTTCTTCTAATGGATAATGGGAGTACACCAGTATCCAACTCCCTCTCAGCTATCTCGATGCTGCTCAACCCCTCCTCTGCTGGTATAAATGGTTCGGCGCCATAATCTATCTGTACAGCTCTTATACCTATTATCCTTGCTCTTTCATACGCTGTCAGTTTTGGAGGCCCTATCTTAATCAGATCTTTATATCTAGTTTTCTTCTTTCCTGTCATTACGCGCATCGGAATAATTTATATCCAGCTTTTTTAAAAATGTTTTTGAGTAAACCGGTGTAAACATGGATATTGGTGGAAAGCGATTTAAATTAGTGATTGATGGAGTGGGTGAGTCCACATTATTCATTGACCAGGATATGGGATTCTTCATACTTCGTGAGATGGAGAATTGGGCGGAGTATAGGACTTACGTCTTTAGGAGAGAGGATTTACTAATAGTTAAGATCAACGTTGAGAAGGGGCTTAGGGGGCTACCTAATGTTTATAGAGAGGGTGATGTGTTGTATAGTCCTATCGAGGATTCTCTGGTGATAGTTTTAAGGGATATAAAGTCTATGGAGATGAACTATAGCAGGGTTGGAAGGGTGATGGATGGTATAGATGTTTTGAATAGGGTGAATGGTGTCTCTAAAGCAAAGATTATCAAGATCTAAGTGGGATGTATATCTCAAGCTCTCTATTCTTAATATCTAGTTTTACAACGCCTTCTCTCTCAAGTTCTCTCAGGAACTTTTTAGCTACGCTTATCTTTATCTCGCCTTTTCTAGATACCATGTTTGGAGTTACGTATCTTAAGCCATTTATGTAATTTAGCAACTCCTCCCTCTTCTGAGGATCTATTAAGACTCCATACTCAACTTTTCTAGTTTCTTCTTTATCAGACTTTTTTCGCTTCCCTTCTAGCATCTTTTTTAGTTTACTTATCGTAGGCTTCTTCTGTCCCCCCATGAAAACATCACCTCTACATTATTGAATATCGGTGTAAAAAATAAAGGATGTTTTTATGGGTGAATGTATATATCTACTTGAACTCAGGTCTGAATCTGAAGTACCAAGTAGCATATATAGCTGCCATATTGGCGTCTAGCTTCTCTACCTCGGTCTTCATACTCTCCTCACCTCCTCATGACTCGACCACACTCGTCTCTATTAAATTTTTACATGTTTTTATTGCATTATGATATTAAGAAACCTTTACCTTCTTCTGCTTCCTATACATTTCTATTACTTCATCCTCTGTTGTGGCATCTTCAGGGTTTTTATCGAATCTGTATCTCCCTGTGAATCTTGGGAATCTTAATGCTAGGCCAACTCCTGCCTCTATAGTGTCGTATGCGCAGGTGTGTAGGGGGCTTAGGGTTATCTCTGCGGCGGTAATCTCCAATACTATCTTGGGCTCTATCCATACGTCAGGCTCAATTTTTGACTCTACTCTCGCTGGTTTCTTGTCTAGGATGTGGGGCCTCAACATCTTGTTCATCTCTGCTATATCTTCGTCTTTGAATCCCGTTCCCACTTTACATATGGTTTTGAATACATCCTCCTCATGATTATAAACCGCCATTAGGTAACTGCTTAATAGGCCTGCCTTCCTGCCTCTTCCATAGAAGGCCCCAACTACGACTAGGTCAAGGGTGTCGGTCAACTCTGACCTATAGTCTCTCTTGAGTTTGATCCATAGCCATCCTCTGGCACCCGCCTGATATATGGATTCTGGTCCGGTATTTTTTATCATCAGGCCTTCTAGACCTTCTTCTACCGCCCTAAGGAAAACTCTCCACAACTCATCTATACTCTTTGGGTATTCTATGTCAGAGGGTGTTATCTCCCCAGTCTCTATACGGGGGACTACTTCCTCCAGTATTTTCCTCCTTTCTAGGAATGTTTTGTTCATTAGGCTTTCCCCATTGTGTATTATGTCGAATACTCTTAGGGAGACTGGTATCTCTCTTGCAGTCGTATGAATGTCGTGTTTCCTCTTCCTCCGCATCAACTCCTGAAACGGCTTGAACTCTTTTGTATCGGGATCGTAGGCCACTGCCTCCGCCTCTATTATTCCTTCATCTAGCTTCACGTGTTCTCTAACTATCTGTATAACGTCAGGGAATTGGTGGGTTATCCTCTCCAGCCTTCTACTGAAGATCTCTATTCCTCTGTCTCTAACAATATGTATCTGCATCCTCTCGCCATCGTATTTGTATTCGGCTGCTAGCCTTCCCCCTGTCTTTTCCCACGCCTCTTCAGGGCTCTTTACTCTCTCAGCCAGCATCGGCCTCACTGGTATGCCTGGCACTACATCCACATTATCTATCCCTTTCCACCCCTCTTTAAACAAGATTTTCGTTATTTCACCTATGTCTGGAAGCCTGTTGTATGCCCTCTCAAGTCTTGCCTTTAACTCTCTCCCCCCCATTAGGTTGGCTAGGGCCTCAAGTATAGTCATGTCTGCTACTCCAAGCCTCATATTTCCCTCTGCCAATCTGGCGATATACCTGGCCTCCAAAGGGCTAGAGTCTACTAATAAACCTGTTAATAGTCTTATTTTCGTGTCTATTGACCTCTCTCCCTGTATCTTGGATATTTTGAGAAGTGTCTCATATACCCTCTTTACAGTTAACTCTGACTTTAGAAATACCTTCTGTCTCCTTCTAGACATGAATTCTTCAGCTACTTTCCCCACATCACCTAGCTCAGTTAATCTCTTCTCTACTTTACTAGTGTCATATCCACTGGCCCTGGCTATTGCTCTCGCTATTAGCTTCTCACTTATTCCTAGTTCACCCCCTAAATATGGGGGTTGAATTTCCCCGAGTAAAATGTATGAGACTTGGGCGGCTAGCTCCGGCTCGCCTATATTTCTATAAAGCTCGGTCAATAGGTTAACCATCTCTATTCTTCCGGATGTGGATTCAACTCTATAGAGGTACTTAACTAAATCCTCAAACCTCATGTCACTAATATTATGGCGGGTATTGGGCTAAAATACTGGTGTGTGTATCATTTTTATCTATACGATTCGGGTTAATTGATTTAAGCCTTTGGAGGGGGTATGTTTAGGCAGTGATGAGTGTAGAATGGGGGTTGATGATAGCATCAATAATAATCTTCATCGGTTTCATAGGCTCTGTATTGTTAAATAGACATAATATACCTGACGCTATATTCCTAATACTTCTAGGTTACCTTCTTGGTCCAGGGATGGGGCTGGTCGATATAGAGATACTGAAGGGTGCTGCCCCGTACATAGGGGCCGTTGCTTTGATATCTATAATGTTTGAGAGTAGTTTTGGCATCAATATAAGGGAGTTGATGGCATCAGCTAAGCCTTCGTTAATACTTGCCCTGGGGGGTTTCGCCCTCTCTACATTGGCTACAACCCTAGTCCTCTACTACGTTATCGGTTTCTACCCAGATAATATTTTGATGAGTCTACTGGTTGGCACAATTGTTGGGGGCGGTAGTGGGGCTATCATAGTTAGCGTAATACAGAGAATAACCGTGCCGACAAGTATACAGGTGACTCTGAGTATAGAGTCTGTATTGACAGATGTGCTCGTAATTATCTTTACGGAGACGGTTCTGTTTATAATTATTCTCCAGATTAGCCAGGGTAGCTTCGCTCTAGACCTTAGGAATATAGGGGGTAGCATAGCATCGAGCTTCTCAATAAGTATTGTCTTGGGAGTGTTTTCTGGCTGGCTTTTAGCAAATTTATTGGATAGGTTTAAGAAGGAGAAGCACGTGTATACCATGACGATAGCGTATTTGATACTTATTTATGTCGCTACACAGAGCCTCAATGGGAGTGGCGCGATAGCAGTCTTGACCTGTGGAATCGTCTTGACCAATTTTAGACATATTCCGTTTATCTTTGAGAAGAAGAGTCCGGAGAGCCTTACATACCAACTGTATTCTTTAGAGTCTATGCACTCTGAGTTAACTCTATTGCTTAAGATATTCTTCTTCGTCGAAGTAGGTTTTATCATGAATATAAGGGATTTGTGGCTGGTGATTATATCGTTCCTCCTATCAATAATACTATTTATTGTAAGGTTCCCAGTGGCTATGCTGGTCTCGAAAAATCTAAACTTGGGGGAGTCGGGATTGATCCCGGCAGAGATAATATCGTTCTCCTACGCCAGGGGGTTGGCTGCAGCGGTTATGGCTGTAAGGGTTCAGAATGAGTTTGAGACTATCTTCGGTGGTGTCTTGGATGAGGCGCTAAGCAGCGCGATAGAGTTTATCCTTCAGTTGACATCAGGGGTCATCCTATTTACTAACCTTCTTTTCACGATAGGCATAGCTCTATTGAGGAATAGAGTTAGAGAGTTGCTATACTAGATTATTTAAAAAGTTGGTAGATGGTTATGCATATTCGATTAATCCAGACTCTACTAGTTTCATCTGAAGCTTCTTTACCGCTTCATAGACCTGCTTCTCGCTCCTCGCCCCTGTACATACTATCTTACCGCTGGAAAAGAGGAGGATGACTACGTCTGGGTCGTCCATCCTATATATTAGTCCTGGAAATTCCTCCGGCTCATATATTGTAAATTCTAGTTCGTAGGCTGCTCCCTCAAGGTCTATATAGCCCCTTAAGTTTCCAGAAGCCACCACGTTCTCGATCTTCACCTCTGGCTTTACTCCTGATAGGATGCCTTTCTCTTCAAACTGCTTTATCAGTTTCTCTACAGCCTTCTTGACCGAAGTCTCTGTTTTGGCTCCTGTAATTACCATGTTACCCGATCCGAATATTAATATGGCTGTTCTCGGTTTTTCTAGTCTGTATACTAGGCCTGGAAACCTTCTTGGATCATACTCGGCTTGTGGTATCTTCTCAAGTATCTTCCTGAGATTAATGTCTTGCCCCAGTTTTACAGTTGCAACAACGTTTACAATCTGAACCTCCGGCTCTATTAGGTTTCCTGACATTTAAAAACACCTTTATAAAGGAATATTAAAGTCTTATATACTTAATATAACAAAGTGGTTTATTCCCGCTGTTCCTCGTTCCCCGGCATGGTTATATACTCGGGTATCTCGCTCTCCTCCGCCTCCCTATCTCTTACATAGTCCCTGTATTCGAGGTATACTAGTACAGCCAGTACGAGCAGGATTAATCCGAATCTAATTAAAGGGGACTCGTTCATAACCCTTGATAGAATGCCTATCTGTGGGATCACAAATATTACCTCTCCAATAACTAGTTCTTCACTTACTACCCATGGATCGTTCACAGGATTGTTATCCCCCTTTGTGACGAAGCCTATTAATCCATTGGGTAGAGAGACTTTATCGACTACCCTATGTACTATCGGGATATCCCTACCCATTGGGTTCTCAAACACTATTATGTCTCCAACCTCAATCTGCTTAGGGTCTATAGATTTGACTACGATAATATCATTTACATTTATGGTTGGTTCCATACTTCTCGAAACAACAACCATGAACGGTGTATCTACTCCTAGTGCAGCCGTTATCACATATGTCCATACAAAGTAGAACACGATTATTAGTAGGGCTATAGTAGCAAGTCTCTTGATGAAGGGTAGGTAGTCCCCCATAGACATTCTATCTATCCACCTTTCATCATTGTTAGAGCTATAGATAGTATTAAAAGCCCCCAACCCAAGATTAAAATTATCTTAAAGTATTTCTTTACACTTTCAACCATTACCAAAACAACATAGACAGCGGTGATGCTGATTAAGAATGTGATGATGTCTCCATACATAGCGGCAGCTTCTGGAACTTCTTTAAACAAGGTATTCTCGAGTATGAACCTTATAACATCTCTTATGAAGTAGTAAATGGCGTATAGGAAGTTTATCAGTGCCTCGGTCGTTATCGGGAATATAGGTGCTTCAGACATATCTCATCCCTACATAATGTATAACTATATACCGAATTCAATTTATATCTGTCATCGGCTCCTCATAAAATCTTCCAAATAGGTATATGCCAGCTATAGCAAGCACAACCAGTGAGGTAACTCTTAGTCTGAATGTCCAATTTGGGCGTTCTAAAGGCTCAAATGCAACCTTAACCTCTACGATCTTATCGCCGGCCTCTTCTTCAATGGGGATGATCTCAGCAACATATGTTCCTACTATCCTAGCTCTAAACACCCTACTGTATGTGTCCTGAATAACTCTTGTCCCATCCACTACGATAAACCTAGTCCTTATGGGGTCGAACTCACTACCTAGATTCTGTCTCACGTAGTACCCTCTCAAGGAGTATCTTACTGGGGCGTTTGTCTCTACCGTCAGCCTGACTCTATCACCCTCTTCCAAAGATATTGTGGCTACTCCTGGTATGATGGGCCCGTTTAAATCGAATCTCAATACAACGGATTTGGTGAATACTAAATTTATAATCGGGTCTGTGAAGACGAGTAATATTAGAGATATTAAGGAGGATAAGATGACTATTTTATCGATTTTAGACAATTTTCTCCTAGAGTTTTTCATATCATACACCTACCCCCAGATGTCTAGAGAAAAATCATTGATAGGACATTTATATCAGTAGTTTAATTCAATTTGAAATATAAGATGTCTAATTCAAGTATTTTTAGAGGGGAACATAGGGTGGTCTGATGGCATTAGTTAGATATCTAGCATTTAGGGTTGTAAACGCCTTGGTGATTCTTTTCTTCGTACTGTTGATAACGGCTGTTATGATGAACCAGTATCTAGAGGATCAGATCAGAGCGGAGATTAGAGAGAGGATAGCCCAAGAAGTTTATCGTAATCCTAGGTATGCCACATATACCCCTGAGGAGAAGGATCGTTTAGCAGCAAACCTGACTTTAAGATATGAGCAGATATATGGACTTGATCAACCGTACGTTGTGAGAGTATTGTATCGAACTGTGGATGCTATGATGTTTGACTTTGGGAATGCTCTTGTGCTGAAGAGCTCAACGGGCTCGCCCGTAGTCTCTGACATAATTATAGAGGCAATACCAAGGACTGTGTTACTCTTCACTACAGGCACAATCATCACGATAGTTGTAGGGATACTGTTGGGTATTAAGGCTGCTACTAGGGTAGGTTCATTTCTAGACAGGGCTATATCGACGTTTGCCATGTTTACATATAGCCTACCTATGTGGTGGGTAGGGATGATATTCATCTTCTACTTCGCTATTCTACTTAAGATATTCCCGTCGGGTGGTATGGTTAGCATACCTCCTCCTGAGGATCCGGTAGCGTATGCAATGGATGTTTTATACCACCTCACTCTGCCTTTGATCGTATTCGTATTTGTAAACTTTGGCGGGTGGAGCTACGCGACGAGGAGTATAGTGCTGAACGTGTTGACTGAGGATTTCGTAAATACTGCTAGGGCTAAGGGGGTTCCGGAGAGGAGAATATTATATGGACATGTCTTGAGGACTGCAAGTCCGCCAATAGTCACATCTACGACTCTTGCCATACTTGGGTCTATTGGTGGAGCCATTATCACGGAGGCAGTGTTTAACTGGCCTGGTTTGGGTAGGCTCTTCTATCAGGCTATCCTCAACGGTGATATGCCTGTGGTGATCGGCTTGACATATATATCCACATTCCTATATGTGTTCGCTATCTTGGCCCTAGACTTCATATATGCCTTGTTGGATCCTAGGATAAAGGTGGGGTTTGGAGGCGGTAGATAGCGATGTATGGGATGGGTATAAAGGATGTTGTAAGAGAATTTTTGAGGTTTAGGGGGGGAATTGTAGGTATATTCCTACTCCTTATCATCGTTGGAATGGCTTTGGGGGCTCCGTTGATAAGTGATGAAGAGGCTGGCAACAGGTGGTATGACCTAGAGTACTGGGTAGAGAAGGATCTCCCTAAGGGTGTTCCCCCAGCCTGGGTAGGGGTTTTTGAGGGGAGGTCGTACTCGGTGACTGAGAGGTTCCCAGGTCAAATCCCTGAGACGAACCGTTTCATTTTGAGGACCAATATAACGTATAATATGAAATATGATGTCCCTCCCTCTGATGTGGTTATTAGGGTTCGGATCGCTGAGGAGGCGAATATAAGTGCAACCACGACATACTTTGTTAGGCTCAACGTCTACCGTCCAGACGGAACTGTGATTGAGAGGGTCCTCGATCTTGAAACGGTAAATAGGGATTTAAAGATATCTCTTAAATCTGAGGATAGGAGTAGGAATGCCATAATATCTTTCATGAAGGATTTCGATGAAGAGGGTTATGAGAGGATTATTAACCAGGGTTTAACAGAGGTCATAGATGTCATTTACATTTTATTCTCTCAGACTGGAGAGGGGGCCCTATTAGAGAGGACTGAGCCCTTGAAGGGTATATACACATTTGAGTTAGAGATTATTAGGACGGACATCAACTTAGAGTTAGATTCTTTAGAACTCCTTGCGATGGGGGCTGCACATGGAGTGTTTGGGACTGATACAAATGGGAGGGATATATTCGTCGGTATAGTTTGGGGAGCTAGAGTTGCATTAATCCTGGGGCTTATAGTAGCTATAGTCAGTGTATTGATAGGGGTTCTATATGGGACTGTAAGCGCATATCTCGGTGGCTGGGTTGACGAGATTCTACAGCGTATACAAGAGTTCGCCATATCAATACCGCTCCTTCCACTCCTATTAATATTAGCATTCTACTTCAAACCGACTATATGGAATCTTATACTGCTACTTATAGTTTTCTCATGGCCTGGTCCGGTTAAGACTATTAGGAGTATGGCTCTACAGATTAGGGAGCAGCTTTATATAACTGCTGCCAAGGCTGTCGGGGCCTCAACGGGTAGGATAGTGCTGAGATACATATTTCCACAGATACTTCCATATACGTTTGCCCTGGTAGCGTTCGCAGTTCCCGGGGCCATCCTAACTGAGGCTGGAGTCAGCTTCCTACTTGGTGCACAAGGAGTCCTAGAGATTACCTGGGGTAGAATATTGAGTGACGCTCAGGATGCGTCAGCGGTATTAACTGGTATGTGGTGGTGGGTCCTACCACCAGGCTTCATGATAGCCATATCAGGATTAGCATTCGTCCTTATAGGGACGGCTCTAGATAGGGTTTTAAATCCGAGGCTACTTAGGTGATTATACATGGGTAATGATGTAGCGCTGGATGTACAAGAACTCAAGGTATACTACTACACATATACCGGGGTTGTGAAGGCGGTAGAGGGTGTATCGTTCAAGCTGGGTAAGGGTGAGACTCTAGGGCTTGCGGGAGAGTCTGGATGTGGAAAGAGTACCCTTGGATTTTCACTAATGAATCTAGTGCCTCCTCCAGGCAAGATAGCCGGGGGACACATCTATATAGACGGTATGGATATTGCTACAATGCCTGAATCAGAGCTTAGGAAGAATGTTAGGTGGAAGAAGATAAGCATGGTCTTTCAAGGCGCTATGAATGCACTTACCCCGGTGTATAAGATAGGAGAGCAGCTTGCAGAGCCCCTTATGATACATAAGGGTTTATCGAAGGAGGAGGCTATGGAGGAAGCCAAGAATATCCTGCCGAAAGTTGGTCTGGACCCTGCTATAGTAAATAGGTATCCCCATGAGCTTAGCGGTGGTATGAAGCAGAGGGTGATGATAGCGATGGCGTTAATTCTAAGGCCAGACATAGTTATAGCTGATGAACCTACAACAGCCTTAGATGTGATTGTACAGGCTCAGATCCTAAATCTGCTTAAGAGTTTGAAGAACGAGTTTAACATAAGCCTCATACTCATCTCACATGACTTAAGTATCATGGCCGAGGTTGTCGAGAAACTAGCCATAATGTATGCTGGGAAGATGGTGGAGATAGGGTCTAGCGACGAGATGTTCGCAGATCCTAAACATCCGTATACACAGGGGCTTCTGAAGAGTATTCCTAAACTTACGGAGAAGGGTCTGCACTATATACCTGGACAGCCACCCGACCTTAGGAATCCCCCATCAGGATGTAGATTCGCTGACAGATGCCCATTTGTATTTGATAAATGTAGGAGGGAGGAGCCCCCCATGCTTAAGGTGGGCGACACCCAATACGCAGCTTGCTGGTTGTATGAGTAGAGGTGTTTTGAGATGACCAAGGAGTTAACCCCAATGGATTACGTGGAGGAATTAGATGGAGATACTATATTGGCGGCTAGGGATCTAGTCAAATACTTTCCTATCCGTAGATCTGTATTGGACGTAATAGCTAGGCGGCGTCAGAAGTTTGTTAGGGCGGTCGACCACATATCCTTCGACATTAAGAGGGGGACTATATTTTCACTGGTAGGTGAGTCTGGATGTGGAAAGACGACTACAGGTATGACGCTTGTAAGGCTGTATGATCCGACGTCGGGACATATACTGTTTAAAGTGGATGATGAGGATGTCAGAAGGAGGCTTAAGGAGCTCTCCAATGGAAAAATAAGGTTTTATGGTGACTATGTCAACCTATCTGAGATACCTAGTAAGTGGATGAAGCCTCTGAGAACCAAGCTACAGATTATATTTCAGGATCCCTATTCCTCGTTAAACCCGGCCTACCGTATAAGAGATATACTCATGGAACCCCTCATCATACATGATATCGGTGAGTCGCCTGAAGAGAGATATGATAAGATACTGAAGGCTCTGGAGGCTGTGAAGCTAGTCCCCGCAGAGGATATTGCGAATAGGTTTCCACACATGCTATCAGGTGGGCAGAGACAGCGTGTGAATATCGCTAAGGCGCTATTGCTAAACCCCTCCTTCGTGGTGGCGGATGAGCCTATAGCCATGATAGACGTTTCTCTAAGGGCGGAGGTGCTTCTCTCCCTAATGGACCTTAAGGAGAAGTATGGTGTAAGCGTATTATTCATCACCCACGACCTAACCATAGCATATAATATAAGCGACTATATAGGGGTGATGTATCTCGGTAAATTGGTTGAGCTAGGAACTGCCGAGCAGATCATCAAGAACCCACTACACCCATATACACAAGCTCTGGTGGCCGCTATACCCATACCGGATCCTAAGAGAAGACACATAATAAAGGATATTAGGATCAAGGGTGAGATAACTAGTGCTGTAAACATACCTCCTGGATGTAGATTCCACCCGAGATGTGTAGCATATGACGAAAATCCACAGGTTCAGGAGAGGTGTAGGACGGAGGTTCCGGAGCTGATAGAGGTTGAGAAAGGCCACTATGTAGCGTGTCACCTATACTAGACCTATGGAATAAAATTTTTTATTTATATATTCTACGTGTTCAAATCTCCTAACTAATCCTTAAAAGATATATAAAGGGTGTATAGTTGTATAATTAGTGAGGTGTTATTACTATGAGTAGATTATCAGCACTATCTTGGATGCTCATAGCTCTCCTAGCTATCCCAATACTGATGCTTCCATCAACGGTATTGGCTCAAGAGAGGCCAGGTCCACCAGCTGACAAAGTATTTGTAGAGGTGAGGTTGACTCAAGACGTGGGTCTGGCTGATGTAGCTGCTGGACAGGCAGATATATTTATGTGGGGAGTCTCCCCCGTGACACTACAACAGTTGTCCGAAGCCCTTAGAGACAATCTGAAACTGCTGGAGGGTAGGTCTTCATTCTGGTCATACGTATTCAACCCAGCGTACACACCCGAGCTAGGTCCAGGTATATTAAACACTACCAGTGGTGAGGTGCGCTTTAACCCGTTCGCCATAAGGGAAGTCAGGTTCGCCATGAACTTCGCCCTAAACAGGAAATTCCTGGTTGACGAGGTTCTGCTAGGCGGCGGTGAACCCATGTTCACCCCTATCATGGTCAGCAACCCATTCCACGAGTGGGCTGAGCCAATCATAAGGGAGTTTGGCTTGACTGAAGAGGGTAACCTGGAGCTTGCTAGGCAGATGGTTGACGCCGCACTTACTAGGGTGGCTCAGGAATTGGAAGGAACTGAGTATACGCTGGAGAAAGTACCTGCTGCAGACTCACCAGTCGGGTATTGGTGGAAATTCAGTGGTCCAGGAGTACCCGGTGGGGAGGAGATTGTAACTGTCAAGTTTATAGTAAGGGTTGAGGATGAGAGGAGAGAGGGTGGAAGGGCATTCGCCTCATGGATAGAGCAGACTGGTATAAAGGTGGAGTTGGCTGAGACGGAGAGGAGGTTGGCTATCAGGACTGTATACATTACAAACCCGGCAGATTATCAGTGGAGCATCTATACAGAGGGTTGGATATCGCTCTCAGACTTCCCATATGTAGAGGGTGACTTCGTATTCTTCTACTCACCACCAGATGGTTTTGTACCTGCCCTACCATTTGAAGAATGGCTAGTTTACAGAAACGCTTCGATAGAAGAGCTAGCAGACATCATAATAGCTGGTGCTATGCCTGATAAGGATACGTATAGGGAGATAATAACACAAATTATGAGGCTAGGTCTACAAGAGTCGGTTAGAATATTTGCTGTAAACACGATAGAGTACTGGGCCACGAGCCTAGATATGACTAACGTGATACCAGGGTTCGTAACAGGCCCTGCTAACATGTGGTTCTACAGAACAGCTACAACGCCAGACGGAGTAATCAGAATGTTGGAGTTCTCTGCAGCTGGACAGCTGTTCCTAACAGTATGGAACCCGGTCCTCGGGTTCACCGGCTTCTATGCAGAGATAGTTAGGATGGGTGTCAGAGACTTTGGTATATTCCCACACCCGAGAAGCGGTGAGCCAACTGGTGTAAGGTCCACGTTTGTCGTTGAAAAAGGATTTGATATTCAGGAAGGCCAGCTGGTAGGCAATCTACCAGTACCGCCTGACGCTGTGGTATTTGATCCGGTTAATGAGGAGTGGGTAGAGGTTGGATCAGGCTTAACGGCTATATCCAAGATAACGTATAACTTCCTATTCGGAAACTTCCACGACGGATCCATGATGACTATTGCAGATATTATGGCCTCCATCGCATTTTCATATGAATGGGCCAGTATGGATGGAGAGGGCGATCCATTCTACGACAGCGCTGTAGATAGCGATGTTAGTCCATTCCTAGAAACCATAAAAGGAATTAAGGTGTTGAATGACACTGCTATAGAGGTCTATGCCGACTTCTACCACCCATATTCAGACGGTACAATTGCATTGAACTACGACTTCTTCACAGATATCCCAGTACAGCTATGGGACGCCATGGAGTATATTGTCATTGAGGGTGGCCCATCAACAGGGACAGACTACTACTGGGAGGATCGTGAGCCAGAGGTCGGTCTAGACCTCATAAGTGCTCCACACGCTGAGGATATAGCTGCTGCTATGGAGAACCTCTTGAACGAGGGATGGACAGTCACAGTTAATGTAACAGATGAGGAGGGCCAGACAGTTGAGAGGACCTTCAGGTCTATAGGTGCCCCCTATGTATCGCCATATGCAGCGCCATGGCTAACGCCTGAAGAGGCTGCTGAGAGATTCCAGAACTCGATAGCCTTCATAAACCAGTTCGGACACGCATATATAAGCAATGGACCCTTCTTCATAGAGCAGTATAGGCCTGAGGAGAGGTTTATAGAGTTAACAGCCTTCAGGGACGAGACATATCCATTTACAGAGCTAGAGTTTATGGATAAGTTCTCCGACGCTAGGCTGAGGATAGATGCTATAGACCTTCCAGATGAGATGTTCGTCGGAGAGGACATCGTAGTCGAGGTGCAGGTCACATACATAGAGACATTCCCAACGCAAGTAACGATACCAACCACTAGTGGCGAGGTTCAGGCTGTGTTGATGACTGTAGATGGAGAGGTGATTACAGTCGCACAAGGTGAGCTTGTAAGCCCAGGTGTATTCAAAGTCATTATATTCGGTGGTGAGACCAGAGGCTTAGATCCAGGTGTATACGTACTAAGGATATTCGCAACGTTCGGTGGTCTATATGGATGGAGGGAGGAAGTGACCATAGAACTGCTACCTAACCCGACAGAGACTAGGTTGGATGAGATTACGAACGCCATATCAAACGTTGCAGACTCACTCTCACAGTTCTCAGACGATATAGCTGAGGCGTTGGTGAGCATCTCCGATGCACTAACACAGCTTGACGAGGCATTAGCAGACACTCAGAATGCTGTATCCGATGTTGGAGACCAGGTTGCAAACCAGGGTCAGCAGTTCAGTAATCTGAGAACCAGCATCGACGAGCTAAGTCAGAAGCTAGACGCACTTGCAAACGTTACGACGCTGCTCATAGTAGTCATCGTTCTGCAGCTAGCGACGATTGCTCTATCCTTCCTGAAGAAGAAGTAGTTTTCCCCACACCCTTTTTTAAACACTTTTTACATTCAATTACATCCTATTTGATAAGCTTTTTATGAAACCTTTTATCAATCCCTCTGGATAATTATTCGTGTGATAGATGATTATGCAACGGAGAAAACCAACCATAGAAAATTTCTTGATTATTTTATTCCTGGTATCAATTTTAATCTATATTATATTCTCTTACATCGTTATGGGCGTGTTTAACACCTCCGTGAGTAGAGAGAAGTTTACAGTATCTGCTAAAATATACAATTTGGCGTATGAAAAAGTCAACGTTACTACACCCAAATTCAATGAGTACTTGGATGAATTGGCAAGCCTAGAATGGGAGTATAGTGTGAGGGGGTTTCTATACCTAGCCCAGCCTGCCACCGAGTGGGTGATTACATCATCATATCTCAACATGTTTCTCTTCTTTGAGGGCTATGACTCCAGATATTTCGCCGGCTTCTCTGTCCCTAGAATACAGTTTATACTGGGTCTCCCCAGTTATAAGGACCTGGGTATAGATGAACCGGGTGACGGAGAAGTGACTTTAGTTATAGATGAGATATACCGATTCAGCCAAGACCCGATATTTGATGTGATAAGAGATACCAAGTGGCTAGCCCTCCACTATCCAGGTGTGATAACGATAAACATGTCCTTCCAAGTTGTTTATATGGATAGTGAGCCATTAAGAAGGGATCTAGGTCTACCGGGAGAGATAGTGTATGATGGTAGAAGCTACGACTTCACGAGAAATCCTCCAATATATCTACTGGTGAATAGAAAGACATATATCGATATCTTGGACCTAACGTATCCAAAGGTTTTTGGAGAGGTTTTGAGGATTGAGGTATTATTATCTGGGTTTGAAAGCTACAGTAGCCTCCTTTTAACCCTATCTACGATACTGGATGTGTTGGAGAGTGGAGCGTATGAATCCGGTATTGAACAGGTAGATATCGATATTATAGGGTTTACCACGTTCGAGGAGAGGATGAATGAGGTCCTCTTCAGAATTTACTCCCCATTTTTCATCATAAATACAGCGGTCTCCATCGCAATACCAATATCAATCCATTTTTTCAGGGTGGTTAAGAGGGGTAGGCATTGGATATATATATTTCTCACCTATCCCATGTTGATGATTGGATTCACCCTACTATACTCGCTACAATATTATATATCCCCGACTGTACTATTCCTCCATCTTTTGATACCCTTTGTTGGAGCAAGCTACATAATCCTTAAATCCAGGCCTAGATAATAATAGAGACTCATATACTGGGTGGAAAGGGTAACGATGGCTATGACAAAAAAGGTTACTTTGAAGAGAGAGATCGGTCTACTAGGCTCGTTCTCAATGGGCTTTGCCGATGTGGGCGCTGACGTTTTCCTAGCTATAGGATTAGTAGCTCTCTACGCAGCTGGATACAGCCCCTTAGCCTTCTTGATAGCCTCTATATGCTATATAACTACTGGGCTGGTTTATGCTGAACTATCGGAGTTGTATCCCTACGCAGGGGGTGCTCAGGTATATGGAACCAAAGCCGGTGGGGACCTCCTGGGATTCTTGATGGGATGGGCTATACTATTGGACTATACGTTGGGGATTGCTTTGTTCTCTATAGCGGCTGCTGGATACCTTTCATTCATATTCCCAACTATAGAGACGCCTATACAGCTATTTGGCCTTGAGATAAGTGGTGTGGGAACCACTGCATTCATAATCATACTCTTCCTAATAGGCATCAATATTATAGGGATTAAGGAATCTAGCAACTTCAACGTGGCAATGGTATTACTAACTATAGTGACTGAAATCGCGGTACTAATATTGGGTTTCATATTCGCATTCGACCTAGGCAAGTTTCTCAACGAACTAAGTATATTTGGAAATCCTGATCCAATAAAATATGTTGACTACACTGGATTACTTAATATCGAGACAGAGAACTTTCTCTATGGAGTAACTCTCGCGATGAGCAGCTACATAGGTATAGAGTCTATTGCACAGGCTGCTGAGGAGACTAGGAATCCCTGGAAACATTTACACAGTGCGTTTAAGATTGGCATAGTTGCTGTGGTATTCTTCACAATATCCTTCAGTGTACTGGGTCTAGGAGTTCTTGGGTGGAAGGTTTTGGCTAATGAGGCGTATAATCCAATAGCCACTATAGCCAGTAGAATCCCAGTTATCGGGGGTATATTCTCACTGGGTGTTGCTATAGTTGCATTCGCTATAAACACAGTATCGACAAATACCGGTGTGATTGGTGTTTCGAGAGTTGTATATAGCATGTCACGGTTCGATATGCTCCCTAAAGTATTTAGTAAACTACACCCTACAAGAGCCACCCCATACGTCAGCATAATAGTATTCAGCCTAATTGGAGGGTCCCTAGCGATAACTGGTGAGATACACTTTGTAGCAAGCCTATATAATTTCGGGGCGTTACTCAGCTACTTCCTAGTAAACTATAGTCATATAAGGCTTAGAAGTATTGATAGGAATGCCTATAGAAATTGGAAGACACCTTTAAACATAGAGTTTAGAGGTACTGAATATAGTCTAATAGCCCTTCTCGGAGTCATATCTACTGGAACCCTATTCAGCCTAGTCCTACTATATCATCCAGACGGTAGGACACTCGGCATCGCCTGGATGGTTGCAGGTCTCCTCCTATATATACTCTACAGGAGATGGAAGGGATGGGGTCTAGTGGAATATAGGTCGGCGGAGGCTATACCCCCTGCCACTCCTCATCTACACACCGCTGTCGTTCTAACCCCAGATATAGATCCGGAGAAGGTTGCGGAGGCGATACGGATTCAACTACCCAGGATTCATAAGATATATGTCGTGGGTAATTTGATGCTATCTCCAAAGACATCCTCCACCGTAGGTGTTAAACTTGCATTGGACTTCGAGAATGATCTTGAGAGGCTTGTAGAGATATTGGAGGAGATGGGGTATGTAGCAGAGCATAGAATCGTTGTCGGCGGTGAAGAACAATTGTTGAGACTTGCAGAGGAGCTGCAGGTAGACCAAATAGCCTATATAACACCTAAACGTGCACGGAGGAAGGCCTTCGAGAGACGCCTTAAAAGGGGTATAAGAGGTGTTGAGACGATATATTTATATATATAGGGTCGTGTGTGAAGGGTTATTTTATGAAGGCTATCGTACTAGTGGTTGTAGAGCCTAACAAGCTGGATAATGTTTGTAAGGCTCTATCTAGGCTGGAGGAGACTACTAAGGTGTATGAAATCACAGGTGAGTTCGATATATTCACAGAAATTGAGGTGGATGATGTGGAGACATTCAGACATATATTGAAGGATAAGATAATGAAGATAAACGGTGTTAGAATGACCCAGAGCAGTCTAGTGATAGGCGAGTGGAAGTGAGATGAGGATATTAGTCCCTGTAGGTCTCTATACTTCACCCTACCCATATAGGAGACTACCTAAGATACTTGGTAGGAGTAATGTGGAGGCCATAGTATTCACTGCGATACCAATACCACAACCAACCTCACTTGACCATATAGAGGATTCCGACATAGAGATAGTGAAGAAGTATAGGGAGAAGCAGGATGTGATAGGCCAGTTGCTAAGGGAGTTTGGGTTTAGGGTATCGGATAAAATCGTCTATGCTAGGGATGTGGCGGAGGCTATCCAGCTAGAGATACGTGAGCATAGGTATGACCTAGTCGTCCTAGTAAAACGCAAGAGACTACCTAGATTCATCGGCAGAAGTGTGAGTAGAACCCTACTTGGTAAGATAGATACACCAATACTTATATTGACTATGGAGGAGTGATGGAGCTAGATAAGCTTGATCCCCACAGGCTTCTAATCATACTATCCCTATATAGCGGTAGAGACCCTACAGAACTATTCGCCAAGTACGAAATTCCATATAGTGAATACCCAATACTCAAGGAAGCCTCTATTGGGGTTGGAGCTAATGAATGGAGAGAGATAATCCTCCGCCTAGCAGGTAAGGGTTATCTCCATGAAATCTCAGAGATCATAACGTGGAGGGATTTTGAGAGGCTTACTGCCATGATATTCGTGGAGTATGGTTTCCAGGTCTACCAAGGTCTTAGGATAAAAAGGTATGAGTATGACGTGGTTGCTTCGAAGGAGGGGGTAACCTTTTGTATAGACTGTAAACAGTGGAATAGAGTTCTATACCCATCTACCATTAGGAGAATTGCTGAGGGGCTATATAGGAGATGCCCATACCTAAAGGAGAGGTTTGATGGAGATATATACCCACTTATAACCTCTCTACTATCTACAAGACACTATTTTATAAAGGGGGTGGGAGTTATACCAATAACCCTATTAAATGACTTTCTACTCAACCTAAAGTACGTTATTGACAAGGGGCTTATAAAGCCCATCACCTAGCCAAAAGCCTATTACCCATATCCCTCCTAACCTTCTCTAAAACTGTGAAGCCACACTCTGGACATTGATAAATATTCCGCCTATTCTCGCTGAAAACCCTGTATGCTGTGAATACACCGCCACATCTTAGGCATCTATATCTGATAGTCTTGGACTCCACCTTAATATTCCTCATCGCTAGAAGAATTTATATAGGCGGGGGTGTTTAAAAGGATTTTGCTTTATGAGGTGTATAATGCATGCCTTCAATAGCTATTTTCACCCCCACCCGATCATCGATAAAGCTTTTCTATAGGGTATATAGAGAGTTATATGAGGATGGGGGGTTCACCATCCTACACTACGATGTTGTCGAGGAGTCTGGGTGGTTTGAAAAGGGGGTGCAGTACGTATCATTAGATTATGACAAGCCAGCTAGAGTCCTTAAGTATGATGGTGATAGTGATCTGGCTTCGCTGGTTATTGAGGCTGTTGAGAAGGATGAGCCTGACCTCGCGTTGTTAGCGGGTTATTCAGAGGCTACCAAAGAGATACTAGCTGTTTTAACCGGTATGGGGGTGAAAACGATCCATCTAGAGGGGGGTCTAAGGACTTATAGGAAGACCGGAGAGGAGTTGATGAGGCAGATGATAGACTGGTCTTCACATGTAAACCTGACTCCAGACATATATGGGTATAAGAATCTGGTTAGAGAGGGGTTTCCAAAGACACAGCTATATAATGTAGGGTCGCTCTTAGTGGACACCGCATTATCCAATATCTCCAGAGCAGATAAACTGAGCAGCATCATTGAGGAGCTGGAACTAACTAAAAATAGATATATATATGCCTACACTGAGAGAATAAACCCAAGGAACTTCCTAGAGCATCTTGGAAGGGCATCTATAAAGTGGGATATCGATATTGTGGTACCTCTTACAAAGGCTCAGAAGAGGAGTTTGATAGAAGGAAATGTATATTACGACCTAATGACTAAATACTATCTAGTCTTGATAGAGATTCAAGACTATCTAGACCATCTATCCCTAATAAATAACTCGAGGCATGTAATCACGGACTCCTCCGAGCTTGCTCTCGAGACTGTCGTTCTGAGGAGGGGTGTCTCTATAGTAGATGGCTCGGACGACCTCTACCGGCTTATTGACAGGGGGATGGCATCACAAGCCTCTCTTGAGTCCCTAGGTAAATTACCACTCGACTCACTAAGAAGAAGGGGTGGGGTAGACCCCATCAAGGTGTTCGGTGGAGGGGAGAGCCACCTCAGGGTTATCGACGCTATAGACGGATTTATAGATGAGGAGTTGGTACTTCCAGAGTGGAATGGACCGGTGCATATGGAGGAGTGAATAGGTTGACGAGTATAGTCATAATCCCAGCCTATAATGAGAGGGATAATTTATCTAGGCTTCTTCCATCTATATTCCAGTATCAAGAATTCGATATTCTGGTTATAGATGACTACACAGGGGACGGAACGCCTGAGCTCCTTAAGAATATGAAGAGGGTGTATGGGGAGAGGCTAAACTTCATAGTCAGGAGGGGTAAGAGGGGGTACACGTCTGCATTGAAAGAGGGCTATAGATATGCATTGGAGACTGGATATAAATACATCTTCCAGATGGACGCGGATCTACAGCATGACCCAAGATATTTAAATCCTCTTCTGGAAGAAGTGAGGAGGGGGTATGGCCTTGTAATAGCATCCAGATATGTAGATGCGGGCGGTGTACAGGGGTGGCCATTACACAGGAGAGTTATAAGTATAGTAGCAAACGTATATGCCAGGACTGTGCTAGGAATACCTGCTAAGGACCTGACTAGTGGGTATAGGGTTTTCAGTGGAGAGACTCTCTCAAGCATAGTAGATAATATAAGCCTATCTAAAGGATTCTTCATCCAGGTTGAGACTGCCTATCTAACACATAGATGTGGATATAGACTCTCTGAGATACCGTTTATATTCAAGGCTAGGGAGAGGGGGTCGTCGAAACTGGATATTATGAAGATAATAGAGTTTTTTATAAATGTTCTGAGACTTAGATATTCGGGAGATGGAGGCGGCAATTGCATTCATACAACCAAGGCTTAGGTTTGGAGATTTCGAATATAATGTGGAGAGGATATACAACCTTTTCGAACGACTATCATCTCCTGACCTAGTGGTTCTACCAGAACTCAGCTTCACCGGCTACCTATTTAGGGATAGGGAGGAGGTGTATAGACTTGGAGAGAAGTATGGGGAAGAGTCTCTAAAGGAAGGTTTAGAACTTAGCGACAAATATTCTACAGCGGTAGTGGCTGGATTTACTGAGTTGGATGGGGGAAAAATATATAATTCAGCGTTTATTGCGTATAGAGGTGAGCTTCTAGGAGTATATAGGAAGATACACCTATTCAAAGATGAGAAGGATTGGTTCGATCCTGGAGATAAACCACCCGAGGTCTATGACATAGGGTTTAGGGTTGGCATAATGATCTGTTTCGACTGGATATTTCCAGAGGTGGCTAGGACGTTGGGTTTGAAAGGGGCAGACGTGATTGCTCATCCTAGTAACCTCGTCTTCGACTACGCATATACAGCGATGCTGGTCAGGGGTAGGGAGAACTCTGTATATACAGTTACCGCTAATAGAGTTGGTGTTGATGACCGTGGCTTCAAGAGACTTGTTTTCAAGGGTATGAGCCAGATAACCTCCCCAGACATGAAAATAATTTATAGGGCGAAGCCATATACTGAGGAGGCTTATGAAGCATATGTCGATATCTCTAGGGCTAGGGACAAGTGGATAACGGATAAGAATCACGTTTTTGGGGATAGGAGACCAGAGCTATATAACCTGGATAGAGAGTATCTATACATGGAAGACTAGAAATGGATATAGACGATATACTTAAGCTCTCCCGAGTGAGCCGGGTAATTAAGCCACGGATATACCAGGATAGTCTATGTATAAAGTGTAGGGGGCGAGACCTACTCTGTGGGAAGCCTATATGCCCTGTAATAACAGAGTATAAGGTTTTCCTCGATTCTCTGAGGGATATCGATAGGGAGGATATCCATGGTTCAAGCCCCCCCAGTATATTCGTAGGTAGAATTGGGTATCCTAAGGTTGTTCTGGGGGCGATGGTTCCTCCAGAGAGTGGGGACACGTCATTATATGACTATCCAGAGAGGTGGGATAACCTTGGACTTATAGATATACTTAGATTTAGGAGTAGGCTTGTTATGGGATGGTATAGGGTGGATAGGAATATACCGTCGAGGATGCAAAGGGAATATATGGATCTCCTCGATATAAGTCTATCGAGAACTAGTCCGGAGGTTGAGATGGGTCTTAAGGCGAGGCCCGTTAAAGTGATTGATATTGACGAGGACATAACTCCTTTCGGGCCTAGGGCTCCGGTGAAAAAGATCAGCATAGGTACCCTCAAGATAGACTATAAGATTCTGAAGAGGGTTGAGGACTGGGATTTGAGGGCGGGTGAAGCTGTTATAGAGCTGTATAGGGAGGGGGTTGATGTGAGTAGGATAATCAGAGTATTCAGTATTGGAGGGCTAGGTGTAAAGAGAAATAGGGTGTTGGTCCCCACCAGATGGTCTATAACAGCTGTAGATGACATCATAGGGAGATGGCTATATACTAAAGTTAGAGGGTTCCCCCCGATAGATAAGTATCTAGTCTTTGAGTATAGCTATCTAGAGAATAGGTATGTGGCTCTAATGATTCCGGAAACATGGATGTATGAGTTTATGGAGGCCTGGTATCCAGGGACGTTTTGGAATAGGGTTGGTGAGGGGGTCATTGTAGAGGGTGACTACGAGATAGGGCGTCCAAGGAAGGAGTATGCGGAGATAGGGGGTTGCTACTATGCAGCTAGACTGGCTACATTGGAATATCTGCATAAGATAGGTAGAACAGCTGGAGTGGTGATTTTTAGGGAGGCGTATCCAGGATACATATTTCCCGTAGGAGTATGGAGTGTTAGAGAGAGTGTGAGGAGGATGTATCGGAGAAGCCCCATAGAGTTTGGTTGTTTGGAGGAGGCCCTTGAATACATATATAGTAGGCTGAGGACACCTAGCCATATGTGGAGGAGTAGGGTACTGGAGTTCCTCTCTAGACAGAGGAGGATCAGTGATTATCTATGAAGCCTATATATAGGCAGGTGTTGGTGGGGAGGTACTATCCACATAAGACTCCGCTTCCAGAGACGGACTATAGTATAAACCCGTATTTTGGATGTGAAGCTGGATGTAGATACTGTTACTCAATCTACTATTTCAAGGTTAGAAGCGTTGGATACGAGTGGGGGTCTTATATCGAGGCTAAGACGTACCTCCCAAGGGAGATCTCTAGGAAGCTACATAGGTTTGAGAAGGGGGCGGTGATAGCTATTGGAACCTATATAGATCCATATCAGCCGTGGGAGGCTAGGTTGAAGCTTACTAGGAGGATACTAAGGGTTTTAAGGTGGAGGAAGGATCTCCACATATCTATACAGACAAGATACCCCCTTATCCTCAGGGATCTGGATCTGATCTCTGATGGTCCCGCAGATATAGGCACATCTATACCCTCTCCAGATAGAGAGTTCACCAGGATATTTGAGCCTAGAGTACCCTCTCCGAAGGCGAGGGCTAGGATGCTGGGAAGGTTCAGTGAGGAAGGTATAGAGACATGGATATATTACGCTCCTCTAATGCCGTGGATAAATGATGATCCCGCGCTTTTTGAGGAGGTTGTTGACATGGCGTTGGACAACGGTGTCAAAACAATATATATTGACATAGTCAGGTTTAGGGTTGGCGTCAAACCACACTTTCTAAAGTATCTCAAGATATATAGACCGGAACTCGTGGATAAGTATGAAACCCTAGGTAGGAAGGACTTATACAACTGGTATTCAAAGAAATCTAGGGAGTTGTATGAGGTGGCTAAGAGGAGAGGGTTGGAGATGGTTGATGCAGAACCTATGATGTTCAAGACGTAAGCATCTATATACACATATGGATAATAATTATTTGGTGTAGATGGATGGATAAATACATTCTTCAGATAATCCTGGATCTTGGCAGTATAATACTCGCTGTAGTAATAATACTGTTCCTAGCCATACTTATTAGAGCATCTATTAGAGTAGTTAGGGAGTATGAAAGGGTGGTTATATTCAGATTAGGTAGAGCGATTGGTGTGAAAGGCCCTGGCCTCATATTTCTAATCCCATTCATAGATATTCCTGTAAAGGTGGATCTGAGGGAGCAGTTTATAGAGGTGACTAAACAAACCTGTATCACCAAGGATAATGCACCAGTAGATATCGACTTCTTAATATATTTTAAGGTAGTGGATCCCCTGGAGAGTGTGTTGAACGTACGTGATTTCAAAGGAGCTGCAACTGGAGTGGCTACGACAACACTGAGGGCTGTGATAGGGGATATTGAGCTGGACTCAGTACTGGCTAAGAGAGAAGAGATCAATAACGTCCTTAGGGTAAAGCTGGATGAGGTTACTCAGAAATGGGGTGTAAAGGTGACTCTAGTGGAGATTAGAGAGATTTCTCCGCCGAGAGAGGTTCAGGACGCTATGATACGTCAGATGAGTGCTGAGAGGAATAGGAGGGCGATGGTTACGGAGGCGGAGGGTAAAAAGGAGTCCGCGATAAAGGTTGCGGAGGGTGAGAGGCAGAGTGCTATCCTAAGGGCTGAGGGTGAGCGTCAAGCTATGATTTTAAGGGCTGAGGGATATGCACTAGCCCTATCTAAGCTTCTAGAGGTAGCTAGACAGCTTGATGAGAATACGATGACGCTGCAATATCTGGATACCCTGAAGGAAGTGGCTAGGGGTGAGGCTACGAAGATAGTTCTACCTATAGAGGTGACTAAGATGGTAGAGTCTATAAAGAAGTATCTGGAGGAGAGGAGTGGCGGGGAATGAGGGTTTTCAAAACCCTCATCATCATAATGATCCTCGTAACAATATATGTACAGCCTATAGAGTCAATAGGCGATAAAGAGGTTAAGATGATCAGGGTTGATGGAGTGATAGACGGTGGATATGCAGACCTGATAGTTAGACAACTCTCCCTTGTGGAGGAGGGGGAGCCGGTGATAATATACCTCAGGACTAACGGAGGTTATCTGAAGCCTACCCAGGATATAGTAACATCAATCCTAAACACTGATGCAAATGTAACCATATTTATACCTCGCGGAGGCTTCGCCTTCTCTGCCGGAGCCTATATAGCCCTATCCTCAGATACACTCGCCATGGCACCTGGATCTTCAATTGGCTCTGCAGAGCCTAGGGACCTCTCGGGACAGGTTGATCCGAAGGTTAAGAATGCTATGTCGTCATGGATAGTTAGTATTGCTGAGGCGAGGGGGAGGAACTCCACGTTGGCTGAGAAGATGGTTACTGAGAACCTTAACCTACCAGCTGAGAAAGCCATCCAATATAATATTGCAGATCTATTGGTTCAAGATCTAGACCAATTATTGGAGGTTCTGGGTATAGACGAGTATAATCTTGTTATGGTTGACAAGGATATTAGGAGTCAACTTCTCTCAATGCTTACAGACCCACTCCTCCTTGGGATCTTTATAAATATAGCCGCTCTCCTCATACTCCTAGAGCTATTCAACCCCACGTATATAGGTATGGTCGTCGCCGCAGCCCTCCTAATCCTATCATTTCTAGGCCTGGGCGTTATAGGGGCTGATACGACTGCCTTGGCTCTTCTATTGATAGGTGCCTTCGCCATTGTGATGGAGACGTGGGTTGGAGAAGGTGAGTTGGCTGTAGCGGGTGCCATAATGTCTATTCTAGGTATATTCCTTCTATACAGGGGAGAGATGTTTATATGGACATTCAACCAGAGACTTCTAGTAATAGGTGGGCTGATAATTCTCGGCATCGGAGTATCCTTCTTTGGATACTATATACATAAGATTAGGGAGACGCTGATGATGAGGGAGAGCCCGGTAGGTAAGCATGTGATTATCGGGAGGGAGGGTGTTGTCAAGAAGGACATAAAGCCTGGGGAGCCTGGCATAATATTTGTAGATGGTGAGTATTGGACAGCGTCATCCGATACATATATACCTGTGGGGAGTAGGGTTAGGGTGGTGGATATAGATGGGTTGACGGCTAGGGTAGAGCCTATTGATGAGGATTGATCCCTATACTTCTAAGTCTATCGATAACCTCCTTCTCAGCCTCCTCAAAATACTGTATTATAAGCTCTTCCCCTCCTTTGAGGGGGAAGCCTTTTATAAGCGGATTTATATACCAATACCCTTCACGCTTGATAGCAAGTATATCTACTCCCATCCTCGTAAGTCCCAGGTCTGCAAGCTCCCACCCCGAGGCTGATTCAGGTATGGATATGGTCATGTACCTCTCGTCAGCCTCCTCTAGAAATGCCTCGATAACTGGGTGTGGCTCTATACCCATTCTTAGACTGTAGGTCATGTCTAGGGCGGCATCACCTATATTTTCGCATGAATCTATATATTTGATTATCCCCAGCTTCTCCTTAGGATTTATATCCCAGCCTATCTCCTCCTCCTTCAGTGACTTCGTTACTTGATCCAAAGCTTCCTCCATAGACCCTATCTCATCAGCTAGCTGAATGGATTTGGTGAATAGGGCTCCATAGGCGAGGTCAAGCATGAACTCGCTTAGATTCTTAATGTATATCAGGTCGTCTATCTTTTCAGGCTCTATAGCTATGCCCTTGGCTACGCCTTCCACCCCATTCATCTTGATGATCTTCTTGATGGTGTCTGTGAAGCCCTTTAGATACACTACGTCATCCTCCAGAAGCAGAGTCTCCTCCTCTGGTGAGAGAATGTATTTATCTCTCCTCCTGATCGCCAGCACATCGAAATATTCTCCCGTGATGCTATAGAGCTCTGCTATCCTTCTATTTCTAAACGGGCTGTTACCATTAATCTTCAGGCTATATATGAAGTTGGTTGAGCTATTGCTGTATACATGGCTACCTAGATTTATATTTAGCTTGTTATAAGCTAGTTCAGCCAGGTCCTTCGATACCTCACTTATTTTGTCTACGGAGATGGCCATGTCATATACAGAGAGCATCTTCTCCGCATCCTCCTTATCCCTAGTAGCTAGTGACGCCTGCATGATTAGATAACCTTTTAGAAGGTCTACCCTGTCGTCTAACCTGGTTATCTCCCTATATATCGTGTCATCCATGAAGAATACGCTGCAGAATGCTAGACTCATCATAATCTGGGAGAGGTCCTTCAGCTCCCTGAGAAGTTCTGATACGGGTATAGGTGTATAACTCAGCCTATCTCTAGACAATTTCCAATCCCCACCCACCAAATAATTATGTTTCCATTGAATATCATTGTTAATAAGCATATCTATATCTGCTTTCAACTCTTCATGTTGATGGCTATGAAGGCTTCGGGTATTGTAATTGATAGAAGATATTTCTATATGGGTCTAGCCAGCTATGCCTCCTCACTTATTGGAGTGTTTGCTGGAGGGACTCTATATATTGGGAATAGCCTGATAACACCATCGATACTATCTATCATACCTATTATGCTTGGGCTTAGGGGGGCGGTTACAGGTATATTTGTAGGTAGATACACCACATCCCTACACTTAGGTCTTATAAATAAATCCGTCCTCAATATGGAGCTCTAAAGAGCTATACACGATATTGGCGAACACCCTGGTTATGGGGTATCTGGCCATTGCCATCCCTTCGATCTCAATGTATATCTCAAGCCTATTCGCGGGGGTATACCCAGGTGTAGAGGTGTTATCGATACCTACGGTTATAACCATACTTGGTTTCGGAGCCCCCCTCCCCCTCCAGATAGCGATGGGTATATATGTGATTAGAAGGGGGTTGGATCCAGATATTTATCTCTATCCGTGGAGTAGCAACGTTTCTGACATTATCATATCCGTGTTGATAGTGACAGCCTCAATATTATCCACTGGATTTGGGGTTATACATGTGGTGGGCCTCCTAGGCCTCTACACATTAATAGTCATGGCATTGCTTCTCAGGTCCAGTAGGGATGAACTGTTTAAGAGTATGCGTGAGTCTCTAGTAGCTATATTAGGCGCAGCCCTCCTAACGTTCATAGGGGGTATATACCTCTCCACTATACATGAATATCTTGCTCTGCACCCATCTATCTACATCATTATACCTCCTCTTCTAAGCCTGCTTGGGAGTTACGTCAGTACCCTAGGCTCAATATACACTACCATGCTTAGGAAGTATGGGGATATGGGGCTGTCTACGTTCAAGGATCTTGCTTCGAAGTTGATGGTTAGCTCAGCTATAGTATCGGCTATGGTATCTGCCCCCTCATATATTGCATCTATGGATCCAATGATGTTAATCATCTCACTCATAGGATATACCTCTGCAGCTCTACTACTTAGCCCTGTAGCCTATATAATAGCCAAGACCTCGCTGATAAGAGGATGGGACCCCGATAATCTAGTAATACCTTTATCAACCAGTCTCTCAGATCTTGTCCTGACTCTATTACTGGGCTTCATCATAGCTGCTCTACTCTAACCCTTTCCAAAGCTTTTAAGCTTTGAAAATATAATATATATGGAAATGTCCCAGACAGGAGTTATTAAGATTCCGGAGAGGATCGTGAACCAACTCTTGAAAGCCCACTATGGAGTATATAACCATTCAACGGTGGAGATATGCCACTGGACCAAGAAGAGTATGAAGAATCAGGGGGTATGCTATAAGAGGGTATTCTATGGTATAGATAGCCATAGATGTATAGAGTTTAGCCCTGCAGGTATGATGTGTACAATGAAGTGTATATTCTGCTGGAGACCCATGGAGTTTATGAAGAAAGTTGATATGGGGTTTGATGAGGTTGATGACCCTATCACGTTGATGGAGGGTTTGATGAAGGAGAGAAGGAGGCTCATGAGTGGATACCCCGGAATGCCAAATGTAGATTTCCAGAAGCTTGATGAGGCGTGGGAGCCTACACACTACGCTATTTCCTTGTCGGGTGAGCCTACTCTATATCCCCGTCTGCCTGAGCTGATAAAGTATCTTAAGAGTCTCCCTGCGACTAGGTCTATCTATATAGTATCAAACGGTCTCCAGCCGGATATGATTAAGAGGATGATGGATGAGGATGCGCTTCCTACACAATTATATATATCAATGTCTGCACCTAATGAGGAGGTTATGAGGAAGGTTGATAAACCTCTATACCCAGATGCTTGGGACAGATATATGAAGACGCTGGAGCTTCTTTCTCAAGTTGATACTAGAACGGTGATTAGGATGACGATGATAAAGGATGTAAACGCCTTGGATGAGTATATACCTGAGTATGTAGAGCTGCTCCAGCTGGCTAATCCACACTTTATAGAGGTTAAGAGCTATATGCACCTTGGATACTCTACGAAGAGGCTGACCAAGGCCAATATGATGTCGATGGATGACATAAGAAGGTTCAGTAGGAAGATGTTGAGGAGGCTGGATGGATTCAGATATATGGATGAGTATCCACCATCTAGAATCGCCGTTTTACAGAATATGGTTAGATATGTAGATAGGTGGATTCCATAGAATACCTCTTTTAATTAATAAGTTTTCCATAAGTAGAAGAATATCTAGGATGACTTGGGATCTAAACCTATTTAGTAGAGCCTTAAAATATGTGGAGAATAGTTTTGGAAAGTCGTTGGAGAGAATTGGTGTGGAGTATGATGTCAAGCCTATTATCAAGCCTCTCGATGTTAATAGAGCGAGGGAGGATGTTATCTCCTTAGTTGGGGAGGGGGAGTATAAGGCAGCAGGTATAGATGGGTCTATAGATTATAACATAAATCTAGATCTGATCACTGTATATGTGGCTGTATCGACTGTCAAACTACCTTTCACTGTTGGTAGTGAGGGTATAACCCTTAGATTTGAAGACACCTCTCTAGATGATAGACTCTCAATGTTTAAAGTAATACCTTTCTGGTCAGATCAGCTGCCTGATATAACACAGGCTTCATCACTCCTGGATGAGCGGTCGATGAGTAGGAGTATAGAGAGTATACCTACATCACTAATGACTCTTGGCGAATACTATGTGGCTCGTAGGATCATTGAGGATCAGGGGGATGTTAGAGTCATATTCATGGATAGGCCGTTCGCCAGCACATATTCTCCACAGTTTAGAACTGCTAGAAACGTTTTATGGAGCGGCGGTGGCGTACTACACGACCCCGGTCTATATGGTGAGCCTCTCTCCATTACAGAGTTATACGTTATCCTATACCATGGTCCATACCCCGGTTTCATAGAATATCAGCCCGTCCCATCGTATCTCCCTCATTACATAATCTACAAGTCTATGAGGCTGGCGTGGGAGAATGGAGAGTCGAGGGTGTCTCTTAAGGAGGTCTCTAAAAATCTTCCCCAACTATCTATGGAGAAGATAGGCAGAATTTTGAATAGGTTCTTAGAGGAAAGGTTGGATAGCTGGCTTATAGAGATGGATGTAGATGGCTCTCTATACCTGGATGATATAGTTGCTGAAGACAACGGTGTTTTCAGGGTGTGGAGAAAAGCATCTAGGATATACGACCGATTTCTAGATGACCTGTTTAAGCGGCAGGATGTTGTAGACCCTTCCCACCCACTCTTTATAGGGGATAAGCCGGTTAGTCTCGGCGAACTAAGCCATATAATCATCCATCAAGTCTACCGTATAATACATGGAGCCCGGGAGAAGGGTGTTTTAACCATAGGTATAGGGAAGGACACCTCTGTGACAGACTTCCCAAGAGTAGTTCTCCCCCTACTGAGGGATAGAGGGTATAACGTCCCACCCCCTAATACCTTACCTAGGACTGATAGGATGATCTTCTCATTAATCTCAACGAGGAGGTCTGGTGAGATGCCCGATGTATGGAGGTCTATAGGGTATGATAATGCATTCGGAACATTGGTATATAGAGGCTCATCTCTCTATGCAGCGAGAAAGACTATAAGCCATCCTAGGCTACTGATTAGGAACTATTTCCAGCTTAGAAAGCATGTGGTGAGAGGAGGCGACGGTGGGGAGGTTGTCATCAGGAGTCCAGTATTCTTCTACGACCGCCCATATATACCAAGTATAGATGATAACAACCTCATCACCCTAGAGACCAACTTCACAAAGGGTGGGAGAAGTAGAAAGGTGGACGTAGATTTCTACATGGAGCTGGATACTGTAAACCCGATAGATAATTTGATTCTATATTTACTTAGGGCTTTTGACAATCCAGAGCTATTAGAATCCTCTGGCCACAACTACCTTCTTTTCATGGCTGACAAGGAGGTTAAGCGTATGGTGAAGATTGTTAGGTCGTCCATATCAAACGTGATAAATAATAGGATATATACGGTTCTAAGGAGGATGGGGGTCTACATATTAACCAGAAGATTTAGAGAGTATAGGGCTGAGATAGAGAGGATGCGGAGGAGATAATTATGGATTTATTCGATGATATAGACAAGAGGTTTAGGGGGAGGGTGAGGGAGTTTAGATGGATAAGTGGAGAGACGGGTAGGGGGTCCGAGGTATTAGGATATTCAGAGGGTAAGGCGTATATAGACGCTGATTTTGACCTTGAGATATTTGATAGGTTACATGATCCAGCTTTGATAGGCGTTAGACGAAGGTATAGAGGTGCTGATTGGTATATAGTACTTGAGGTAACATCAATATATCCATACCACCTGGAGATGGGTAGTCTAGACCCTTCAGTACCACCTCTCTTGAAGGAGGAGGCATTAGTAAGGATCCATGAGAGCTGGGAATCCGGTGGGGAAAACTGGATGAGTATTGAAGCCATCCACACAGGCTATATGCTTAGGGATTCTGGTGATGATATTGAGGTTGTGAGGAAAGGGATCAGCCCATTGATTGGGGAGGAGGCACATATCCTGAATAAAGACGTCTATAGCGCATTGATAAACAAGGGTGATGTGGATATAGGTGTTATGCTCGGATATGATGTCAACGTAAAGATCTCCACATACCCACTCTATAGGTACCATACTGGATTCTTTGGATACACGGGTACTGGAAAGTCCAACTTGGTAAGTACATTGCTCCGAAAGACTTTGGAGGAGAATGAGGATTTGGTGGCTGTGGTTATAGACTCTACAGGTGAGTATCCAGTAAATATACTGGACATGATATACAACTATGGAATAATATATGTAGACCCGGAGACGGTGATTGATAGATTCATAGAGACGGTTGTGATGCCTGAGACCCTAAATAAGAAGCTCGGAGGTAAGGGGGAGGAGATTATAAGGGATAGGTTGAGGGATATATGGGAGGATGGTAGGATACAGAAGATATTTCTAAGCCAGTTAGTCCCCACATTAGAGGATGTTGTAAACATATTCTCCAGTAAGGACGCTAATGAAAAAATTAACCCATTGATGAAGTTTGAGATACAAACCTTGATAGCCCAAATGGAAGAATATCTTGATGAGCCGATATCCAAACTCTATAGAGAGAACCCTGAAGTTATAGAGGCTGTTAAGAGACTTATAGAGACGGTTAAAGACAGTATTAGTGAAAGGACAAACCTATACAAAAATCTAGAGCACATGGAGATAATTATCGATAAAGCGATGGATATGGAGGATAGGGAGGTGGAGACGCCTAAGACATTGGCCTGGAAAATATTGTATGACGATGGGTTCCCAAGAGTATGTCTTCTATATAGTCCTGAACCTGACTTTACAGCTAAGTTAATAGCTCTCCTCATAGAGAGGATATTCCGCTATAAGAAGACTGAGGGGCTAGGTAGAGAGGTCCTATTCGTAGTTGACGAGGCTCATGAATACATACCTAGGGAGGCTAGAGGAGGTGTCTCCGACTCTAACAAGGCTCTCGAGATGCTGTTTAGACAGGGTAGGAAATATAAGGCTGGGGGGTGGATAGCCACTCAGAGAGTTGCCCATCTAAATACAAACATATTGCAACAGCTCCACAGCTACTTTATCTCAAATCTTCCACGAACGTATGATAGGAATGTGATAGCAGACTCATTCTCCGTAAGCAGGTCAATTATAGATCAGGTTACAAGGTTTGAGCGCGGCCAATGGATAATGATAAGCCATGTAGCCACTAAATACCCGGGTATCCCCGTTGTTATCTCCACCCCTAATAATGAGGATAATCTAGTAGAGTTTCTAAGAAGTACATAGGCCTAGGATGATAATAACAGTTGATGAAAATATCTCAGTCGAAAATTAAAATCGTTTATAGGATAGAGTTATAAAGGGATAGAGAGGGGAAAAACCTTATATA
>JALSHT010000006.1 GCA_026982095.1 Nitrososphaeria archaeon
GCCAAGCTTGGATACAGATGTATCCTAGTTCTATATCCACCCGGTGGGCATGATATACAGGGAAACCTCCTCCTAGATAAACTGCTAAATGCAGAGGTAGTAGCTATAGATAAGGATGAAGACGCCTATAGGAAGATGGTGGAAGTCGCTGAGAAGGTTATTATGGAGGGTGGAAAACCGTATATCATACCTGGTGGTGGAGCATCGCCAATCGGTGTATATGGCTATGCAGAAGCTTTATATGAGATTCTTACACAGCTAAAGGCATTGGGTAGAAAGCCTACCCATATCATACATGCAACAGGCACTGGAGCCACGCAGGCCGGCCTAATCCTAGGTATGAAACTCCTCGGTATAGAGGATATAGAGGTTATAGGGGTTAGTGTAGGGAGCCCAGAAAACATTATGAAGGAGAGGGTAGCCAGGCATGTCAACAACTCAGCCGAGACACTAAAGCTAGACCTAAACTATAAGGCAGATGAAGTCGTAATCCACGATGAATACACCTTCGGAGGATACGCAGTAATAACAAAGGAGGTTGTGGAAACTATAAAAGAGGCTGCATCAAGATATGGATTAATACTCGACCCAGTATACACTGCAAAAGCATTCTACGCATTAAAAGACCTAATCAAAAAAGGAGAAATAAGAAATGGAGCTACAGTAGTCTACATACACACAGGAGGAACACCAATCAACTTCCAATACAACCACATATTGAAGAAATATTTGTAGATATTTGCAGAGTAGAATCAAAAAACTTTTTGAGAGTGTTGGATTAACTATCTCTCTATTGGCTCCATACTAGCCACTATATTCAGCATATCATTCGGTAGAGAGAGGTTTCTAGCCACTATAACATATCTAAAGCCACCGTCCAAGTCATATACATAGGCTGTGTAACTCCTCAAATCACTATATGCAACTATAACGTAAAACCCATCAACCCTAGTTACAAAGGCTTCCCTACCATTCAAACGAATCTCTGCCACAAACCGACGAAACTCATCCATAAGCTCATCCTCATCAAAACTATATAGGAAAGAGTCGAGGGGAGAAACCTCGATATACATAGAAGCATTAACATAACTTTCAACTACTCCACTATCATAGGCTATAACAGCCAGGAAAGGCTCGGTAAACCATACAGCCACAGGCATAACCCCCTCAGGCAACTCAGTAGGAAGCTTAAGAACCAACCCCTCACCCACAATATACTCCCCAGCCAAATCAATAAACTCCTCAAACGAGATAGGCTCAACAACCTCATAGAGAGGAGCCTCCCTAACCTCCTCTCCAGACCCACCACCAGAGAAAAACACCATATAAACACCTACAAAACCCAATACAACCAAGACCATCAACACAATATAAACCCACCTACCAAACTCCATCCACCACACCCTAAACCAAAACAAACCAAATAAAACCTTAAAAACAAAGACAATAAAAATACTTTAAAACAACAAACCAGATATTATAACAATACTTCAAATCAAATCTCACTATATAATGATAAAGCTTATATATCTACCCTCATTAAAATAAAGATGGATACACACGTCCGTGTGGCGGTATCCAGGTGATAAGGCTATACAGCCAAATAGATGAAACCTGGATCTCCACACACGGACACACCAAGATGTCGGCTCAACCGAAGAAAAGATGGTTGGGCCGGAGGAGGGGCCAACGCAGACAGCCCAGCCAACCCGCCAAAACACGATTTTGACGGGCTGTACTCCCCGCGAGGCCGGTTGATCCTGCCGGACCCGACTGCTATCGGAGTGGGACTAAGCCATGCGAGTCGTACGTCCCGGGCTGGCGGGACGTGGCGTACGGCTCAGTAGCACGTGGCCAACCTACCCTGCGGACGGCTATAACCCCGGGAAACTGGGGCTAATAGCCGATAGGGGATAGGCGCTGGAAAGCCCTATCCCCGAAAAGGCTACACACCCATGCCGTGTGTAGCCGCCGCAGGATGGGGCTGCGCCCTATCAGGTAGTAGGTGGGGTAACGGCCCACCTAGCCTATAACGGGTGCGGGCCCTGGGAGGGGGAGCCCGGAGATGGGCACTGAGACAAGGGCCCAGGCCCTACGGGGCGCAGCAGGCGCGAAACCTCCGCTATGCGCGAAAGCGTGACGGGGTCACTCCGAGTGCCGCCCGCAGAGGGCGGCTTTTGCCCAGTCCAAAAGGCTGGGCGAATAAGGGGAGGGCAAGATTGGTGTCAGCCGCCGCGGTAACACCAACTCCCCGAGTGGTCGGGACGATTATTGGGCTTAAAGCGTCCGTAGCCGGTCAGGTGTGTCGCCGGTTAAATCCGGCGTCTCAAGCGCCGGCTTGCCGGCGATACTACCTGGCTAGGGAGCGGGAGAGGCGGCCGGTATTCCCGGGGTAGGGGTAAAATCCTGAGATCCCGGGAGGACCATCGGTGGCGAAGGCGGGCCGCTAGAACGCGTCCGACGGTGAGGGACGAAAGCTGGGGGAGCGATCCGGATTAGATACCCGGGTAGTCCCAGCTGTAAACGATGCAGGCTAGGTGTGCGGCCACCTTAGGGGTGGCCGTGTGCCGAAGGGAAACCGTTAAGCCTGCCGCCTGGGGAGTACGGCCGCAAGGCTGAAACTTAAAGGAATTGGCGGGGGAGCACCACAAGGGGTGGAGCCTGCGGTTCAATTGGAGTCAACGCCCGGAAACTTACCCGGGGAGACAGCAGGATGAAGGCCAGGCTGAAGACCTTGCCAGACAAGCTGAGAGGTGGTGCATGGCCGTCGCCGGCTCGTACCGTGAGGCGTCCGGTTAAGTCCGGCAACGAGCGAGACCCGTGCCGCTAGTTGCTCCAACCCTCTTCGGGGGGTTGAGGAAACTAGCGGGACTGCCGCCGCAAGGCGGAGGAAGGAGCGGGCTACGGCAGGTCAGTATGCCCTGAATCCCCGGGGCCACACGCGGGCTACAATGGCGGGGACAGAGGGATGCGAGCCCGAAAGGGTGAGCTAATCCCCCAAACCCCGCCTCAGTTGGGATCGGGGGCTGCAACCCGTCCCCGTGAACCTGGAATCCCTAGTAACCGCGTGTCATCATCACGCGGTGAATACGTCCCTGCTCCTTGCACACACTGCCCGTCGCTTCACCCGAGCTGGGTGGGGCTGAACCCCTCGCCCAGTGGGTGGGGGGTGAGGCCTCGCCTGGTGAGGGGGAAGAAGTCGTAACAAGGTAGCCGTACCGGAAGGTGCGGCTGGATCACCTCCAAACATTGGGTAGTCGTGCCTGGGGATTTGGATGAGCTGGCGTAGATGGCCCCTCCTCCAGAGAAAATAGAGAATTAATATATCGGAGTATCTGATTTACTGAGCATGTTAGTCGAAAAATTCTAGATTAACATGGTTCCTGGCTACTTTTAGTTCATTGACATCTATATTTTGAAGAGGACTTATTCTATCTACTGGGGCTATAAGTGAATATTTTCTGGATATGCCAGCCCGTCCTCTAACAACATTAGGTATTCTAAGAATAGGAATGGATTTCAACTTTCTCAATACCTTCTCCAACAGTTTATATTTGTTAGCTTCAAAGTTTATAATTAAAACCGGTCCTGAAATATGGAACATAGCATATTCGTTCTCGTCATCGATATAACGTTTAATAGATCTATAACCACCTTCTCCCCAGAAATTTGATACGCAGTAGTATTGTAGTCCTTCTGTTAATAAGATCATCGGAATGAACTTGCTTCGAGTCTTTTTAGCTAGTTTTTTAACGCTGTCAAATGTCGGGGCTGTGTTAAATATACCTATAAGGATCTTATCGGAACTTCTTCTTATTTTTTTAAGTTTCTTATAATCTCTTTCAATATCTTTAACTTTAAATGTTCCGTTTTTCACCTCTATTAAACATTGTGGTGGATTATCTAGATCTTCGAATAATGCTAAATCCACTGATACAACCATATTTTTATAACTTATTGTGTATTCAGGATATGGTATCCACCTCGTATTTTCGGTAATGTATTGAGATAGGATACATGTTAGATGCCTTTCATTGAAATAAAACCTATTTACATTAGATAATAAAAAATCCATTATTGTGTTAAGTGTATCTCTACTTAGCACCATTGAAATTTAATTATTTATCTGGATATTAATTTTTTATTGAATTAGTTCCCAATTACTGTATGTATTCATGAAGAACTATCCTTTAATTTTTGTAGCCTATAACTTTGTATCCACTGAGATAATGTATCGACGATAGCTTAATGTTTATTATAGAGATGATGTTTAGTACGGAAGCGTGAAAAACCTAATTTTCATACTAAAAAGTTTATTAAAGCTCATAATGTATTAAACTCGTTATAAGGGCCCGTAGCTCAGCCTGGCGGAGCACCGGGCTCATAACCCGGGGGTCGTGGGTTCAAATCCCACCGGGCCCATCATGTGTATCATTTCTATGCTAGGAATGTGACCATATAGTTTGTAATCCAATGTATTAAAATAAGTGAAAGAATTGATGATAAGAGATAGGTCGAGTCAATATAAGTGAAGGTCAATGTAATCATCGGTGTTCTTTTTATCTTCTCATTGAAACCTCTACTTTCGAGCGTTTCAGCGACTAAGATACTTTTTCTAACACTTATTATTAGAAGAGGGACTACAATTGGTATGTAATTTTTTATTCTCTGGACTAAGCTACCAGTGTCTAATTTATGTCCTCTTGATAATTGGGCATCGATAATTTCCTGCAGTGTCTTAGAGAGCACATAAATATATCTTATTGAAAGTGAGAGGGCCAGTGTTATAGTAATGGGAAATCCAAGTTTCTCAAGAGTCATTGAAAAGTCGTCTGGACTTGTTGTTAAGAAAAAGATATTTAATGAGAGAACGATATTAACTAGTTTGATAGCAGGAATCAAGCTAGATGTTATACTGAAAGTTACGATATAGTTTGCTAGAAATACAATTATGACAAGGGGGAGGAGGATTACTATGTTTCTCAAGGTTTTTCTAAATATTTTACCCAATACAGTAAGATGTATAAATAAATATCCAAGTAGGATAAGGTGTATGTAAATATTGTTAGTTAACGCTGTGTAGAGCGCATATATTGTAGATACAGTAAGTTTTGCTCTAGGGTCTATTTTGTACAATATAGAGTTTTTAACCTCGAATCTTAACGCGTCTAGTGGGAGTCTATACACCTTCTATATACCTCCACTGATATCTCTGAGAACACGCCACAATAATCCCTAACGTCAGTAAGGATTCCTTTTTTATACATCATGTGTAGTGCCTTAGAGTATGTTGGGAGAATAAGGCCGTACTTATCTACTACTTTATTATTTATCAGGTCATAAGTATGGCCTTCATAGACTATTCTTCCATCATGTATCACCACCAATTTAGCGTTAAACAATAAAGCGAATTCTATATCGTGAGTAGCTACTATAGTAGTATACCCTTTTTCCAATCTGTTACCTATGAGTATTCTTAGTTTTTCCCTATATATCCCGTCTAAACCAACAGTAGGCTCATCAAGTACTAGATACTTTGGATTCCAGCTATTCATGATTGCTATGGTTAGTATACGCTGTTCTCCCCCACTTAGATTATAGGGGGACCCGTCTAGATATTGTTCCAAACCATACTCCTTAAGAAGGTTTATTATCTCTCTTCTGGAAATTCTAAGGTTAAAGTTGGATAAAGTGTTGATGACCTCCTCTTCTACCGTGGGAGAGTAGAACATTTTTTCAGGCTGTTGAAACACTATCGAAATTTTTCTAGCTAATTCAGACACTGGAGTTGTCCTTGTATCCAAGCCATCAACTTCAACTGTGCCTTCATTAGGTTTTAGCAACCCATTTAAATGTTTTAACAACGTTGTTTTCCCAGACCCATTATCTCCTAGGATAAAGGTTAACTCTCCTTCTCCAATACATAAATTAATTCCCTTGAGAACAGGTTTTTTCTGATGGTACCCGAACCATAAATTGTCAATAACTATCATCTGCAGTCACCGATAGCTAGCGATATAGAATGGCTAAGTTTTATGTGTATAGGTAGGTTAAGCCCGTGGTCATTGTTTTTTAACCAATTTAGAAATTTTCCTGGTAAACCGTGAAACTTTATTTTTCCTCGACTTAAGTAAATTACATAGTCAACATAGTTAATCCAGTAGTCTAACCTATGATCTATTAGAATGATTGTTGTTTTCCTAAACTCTTGGTCTAGTATCGTCCTGAGATTAACTACTGATTTAGGCGATAGATATGCAGATGGCTCATCTAAAATGATTATCCTTGGGTTTGTAACTAATAATCCAGCCAGGGCTACTTTTTGAACCTCTCCTCCCGAGAGAGTATCTGTTGTTCTACCCCATAGATGCTGTATTTCGAATCTATCCATAACTTCTTTTACTCTTCTTAATATTTCTGATGAGCTAGATAATCTAAATTCTAGCGAGAATGCTATATCCCTCTCAACAGTAGTCATCAAAATCTGTTCTTCAGGATTTTGTCTCAAATAACCCACTAAACTACTTATTTCATGTATAGACGCATCAGGCAGTCTATATTTGTCAATTATAACTTCGCCACTGTATCTCCCCTTGTAAAAGTGAGGAATTAAGCCTGTCATTGCCCTGGCAAATGTAGTTTTTCCCGATCCACTTTCCCCTGTCAGTAAATATCTTTTTCCATGCTCGAACCTAAAATTAATGTTGTCTAACGCTTTCACATAACTTTTATCATAGGAGAAAGATAAGTTATTCACCGATGCTACGTATTGCATTTCGTTTTACCTCATTTTATTTCTGATAGTTTTAAGTCCATTTCCCGAGCAGTTTCTCTAATGCTTTCCTCAACCATCATTTTTAATCTATTCTTCTCAATTTTGTTAAACTCAATGTTGTAAATTGTTTGGTGTCCTCCGTGGGATACTTCCCCCACAATATTCTCTATTTTTTTCACCAGTTTCTCAACCAATTTTTCAAGGATGTCAGATGCTTCTTCTCTGCTTCTTATGTGAATCTTTCCTCTCTTCTTATGACTTAGTACAATCGCTATATCAAATCCTAGATTAATCAGTTGTTTGGAGATTTTATTACTGTATGAGCTTGAAAAAGTAATTGAAACGTATTTTTCACCTAATTTCCAAGCCCAGCTACGAGCAATACCCTTTAATATCGCTATTTTCTCAGGCTTGTTTCTCTCTTTTTTTGATATATATTTTAACAGTTCTCCGGGTCTTACGTTTAGAATATCTATTATTTTAGTAAACCATGTTAATGCTCTTACGGAGGCTATTTGTAAGAATCTGGTTTCTAGATAGATAGCTATTGCTGCAAGAAGCAGAGTTTTTCTTGGAAGTGAATTGATTGGATAATAGAAGGAGTATATATCCAGAACTATTTCGACGGTGGATGAAGCTCTAGAATCTATATATCTCAAATCCCTCTCATCCTCGTCTGTGTGGATAACGTGGTGGTCCACCCACACAACTTTCTTTTTCGATATTTTTCTCCATTCGTTTCCAAGTAGTTTTTCTGAGGAGGTGTCAAGTACAATTGTTAATTCATATTCATGTCTAGGGGGAGTCAAATAATATTCAAAATCAATGTCAATATTTTCTATAATCTCAAGGGTTTGGTTTGAAATACCCTCTGGAAAAACTAGGTCTATATTTCCCCATCCAAGTCTCTCAGTCATGTTTTTCACAAGTATTGCTGATGCCACAGCGTCTATATCTGCTCTTCTATGAGAAATGATTAGTACAGACTTGTTAGATTTTATCAGATTAAACAATTCCCAACCCATTCTTTTCATTTCTTAAAGAAGTAATTTTGTAATGAAGTAGTTTAATGTAGTTGTTAAGATGCTGGTGGGCCCCCGCCCATCATCTTCCTTATTTCATCTTCTGCTTTTTTCATATCATCAATTATTTTTTTCTCTTGTTCCTCCAAAACCTTGATTCGGGTTTCCAGCAACTTGATTGTTTCCTCTAATTCAGATATTACATCATTTTTTTTCATCTTGATAAATACTCCTCCAACCAATCTATATACATATTCATCTTCGCTGTTTTTCATCGCATCGAAAGCATTTTTGGCTTCTAATAGGCTTATTTGTATTTGTTGTTTTTGTACTGATATATTCTGGTAGGTCTTCTGCATATCATTCAACTGCTTCAGTATCTGTTGCACTTTTGGAGGGATCTCTCTGCTCATGTTAACCACACCTCCTTTCTCAGATGTGTATAGATTCTGTATTTTAAGGTAATAAATTGCTCAAAAGTTGTATAATCCTAGATAGTGTATTTAACATTCCTCTAATTTCTGTTACATCCTCGCTTCTTATGATCAATCTTGTTTTTCCATCATCATACTTTATGAGTGCTTTTTCTTCGTCTACTAGAACAGCTTTTTCTATGAAAATTCCTAAATCATTTGGTATATCCAATATCAATTCATATTTACACTTGTCCATTTTCTCACCTTCAATATCGGATATAGTACATCTCCAGAGTCACTCTTGAACTTTATCCTATATATGTCATCTTCCGATTCAATGAATATTCTAGCTGGTATTCCTTGTCTAGACGGATCATACAAAGGAAGTCTTAAAAAGTTTTTTAACATTTTTATTAGTGAATGTTCATCGTTAACTGCATCCAACTCTCTAACGATTTTTCTACCCTTGTATGCCGGTTTATCAACTGATAGAGTAACGCCACTTAACAAAATTTCGCCAACAATATGGAGAGTTTTGTATCCAGTCTCCAATAGTAGAAGTCTACTTGGATTCCCCTTTATTCCTTGTAGAAGAATTAGTTTGGAATAACCTTTCCTAACCATATAAAGCCATAAATCTTCTAAACTTCTCTTGCCGCGATTGATCTTTTTTGAGGTAGGAATTACCCAACTAAGTTCTTTAGCAAATCTATTTATTCTGTTTGTGGTTCTTCTAGATGTTGTTATTAATACGGGGATTTCAGATCCCCTTTATCTAATTTTCCTAGTTAGGAATGGCTCATATGCTCCTCCAGCAAACGTATATCCACATTTTCTACATCTCCAGATTCCTATTGATACCCACTCCACTTTTCTATGCATACATTGTGGACATTCATATCTTGATAGTTTTTTAATCATTATCAAGTTCCATCTTTTTCTTAAAGTGGACCCGTATCTAGCTCCAAATCTAGCTGCTATATTGGGCATTTTCTTTCTAGCCATGATTGTCACACCTAAATAATAATGCGTTATTAAAGCTTTATAATTCCCATTTCACTAAGCTTGTCTCTGATCTCCACACTTTTCTCATATGCTTTATCTAGAGCAGTGAATACTTCCTCATAGGATAAACTTCCTTTAAGAAGTTGTATACTACATATCTCTCCTGTCGCTAGATGTGTAAATGTGATTAGAGAGTTAGCTATCTCTTCTTCAGGTGCCGTTGGATCAACAAACATCTTTCCGTTATATAATGCGATAGTATTCGCTATGGGAATCTCTTCAATGGAGAATTTTGTTCTTGGTACTTCTTTGATATTTATGTTAGATACTTCATCAATATTATCCCTTATGTAGTTGATGTCAGGCATGTCTGCAGTTGCAAGTGCAGACACCGCCCCCAATACAGCTGCATCTATTATATTTCCATCATCATTTAGTATATTGAAATCAATAAATATTTTCAGTACTGTTTCACCAGGAATTATTGCGTATTTTTTGAAGTCTATTATACCGCTCTCTCTTAAACTTCTATCTACCACTCTACTCATCTCTATCTCATATTCGTCTGGAGGTCCTGCTTCTGCCTCGAAAGATGCTGTTGGTAATATCTCTCCTTCAACCAATAGTATGGCGCTGTCTGGCGAGTCTTGGAAAGGTGTACCTAATTCGAAATTAACACCTGTAACGACTACTGTATCACCTAGATAAACAGTCGATGAGCCAAAGGCTTTCTCTACAGTCCCAACTTCAATCTTGATTTCCCTATAGTCCCACATGCTTCTACCATCTTCTCTGATCCCCTTCATTAGATAGTTTCTTGTTTGTTCTATTCTAAGTATCTCAGCCAATGTTTTTCCCTTAAATTCCTTACTCATCCTCATCACCTTCTTGTTCTTGAACCAGACTCATCTCCTCAATTAGTTTCTTCAAAGCCTTTTTCTGCTCCTCATACAGTTCATAGGCTCCCTTCAATGCTATCTCAAAAGCCCTTTTAAATTCTTCATGTGTAAGTTTACCATCCATCTGTAATAAAACAACTCGCTTTAGATTAGGCATTACAGCTATTGGTAGATCTGCCTCGCCATCTTTGTCTTCCGCCTCTCCTACATCCACCACTATTTGTCCATTCACCTTTCCAGCTGAACATCCAACAATCATATCTCTTAATGGAATTCCTGCCTCTGCCAATGCAACTGATGCTGCTGTTATACTCGCTACCCTGGTGCTCCCTTCAGCCTGGAGAACTTCTATGAATATGTCTATGCTCATCTCAGGGAATTTCTCTAAAATTACGGCCTGTTCCAATGCAGTTCTTATTACTTTTGATAGTTCAATTTCTCTTCTGGAAGGCTTAGGAGATTTCCTTTCTGTCGTGCTGTATGGGGCCATATGGTATCTACAATTAATTATAGCTCTGTCTTGAAGCGCTTCAAACTTTGGAAAATGTTCTTTTGGACCATACACACCAACTACTATCCAATTTTTACCTAGTTTTATCTCCGCTGATCCATCGGCGTTTTTTAGTATTCCTGCTCTTATAGAGTATTTCCTTAATTCATCTGGTTTTCTCCCATCTACTCTAATAAATTCTTCTCTCTCTCCATTATTCATGTTCTACACCTCTATTGTTATTTACTTCTTCAGTAACCGTTACACCTAACATTTGAGCGATTTTGCCCGTTAGTCCTGGTGCGAAAGTATTTGAGATAATCGTTTTTATAATCTTCTTTAGAAGAAGAAAATCTTCGTAATTTCCTTTATAGAGAATAACTCCATTTTGACCAACTATAACGTCTCCCCTCATATTTTCCTTAATCATTTTAATCATACTTCCTTTTCTTCCTATTATTCTAGGTATTTTCGTGGTATGCACTTTTATTATGAAATACCCATTTAGTTTTCCCAAGTGTTTTTTGTTTATTCCTTGTTTTTCAGAGGGGAGAGAAAGTATAGGATGTGACTGTGCATTTATATCGATGATGACTGCACCTACTAAATCGCCTATTTTAAAGTGTTCAGAAAGTTCATATTTCTTTGGGTCAAATCTTTGGGCATCGCCCTCCCATCTTATAAGCTCTTGAGCAGATAGGAAGGCTTTTGTAGATGCTCCAATGTCCACGATCCAACCATTTGCGGCATATCCTATTACCACTCCAATTACATAATCGTCTCTCCTAGGTGTGTACACACTCTTGTATGGAATAAGGTCTAGAGAACTGCCTGTTTTCTTTAAAACACCTAAGTTTGTCGCTATCATTGAGTTTCCAATTTTAATAAAAAAATTATTATCTGTTCTTCTAAGATTGATTCTCCCACTAATTTTCTCACCTGGAGTAACTATCCTCATTTTTCTTTTATCTTCTTCCTCCAAGTTATACACCTCCTTATACCGTTTTTTCTTCGATTATTTCTACATAAGCAGCTCCTCCTGTAATTCTTGTAACCTTATCCATAAAATCTACTTTCATACCAGAAGGGATAGATACTCTGATGTCAAGAGAGCCATCTGATAACCACTCTTCTTTAATTATGTCAGAGGTATTTCTAATGAATCCATAGATTTTTCCTACGTATGTTGGTGGAACCTTTATATCCAGGATTGAGATTTGTTTCTTAATTGGAATAAATTTAGATAATTCTGATAAAATATTGTTTATCTGTTCTTCAGCTGGTTTAAATGGATCTATTTTCACACCTGCCTCTTCCAAAGCATTTTCAATTCTTAAGGGAGGTATCGGGGCCGAAGTTCTTGCGTCTACACAGTATCTCGATATATAATCAACTATCTGTCGTTTTTTCTCCTCTATTAATTTTCTCCTCTGTTCAGCTTTTATCTGTAGCTCTCCCTCTCTAACTATTTTTTCAGCTATCTTCTCTACATCGGTAGTTCCAAATATATTTAGCAAGTCCGATTTTGACGCTCTCAGTCCCTTATTTGCATCTATATACACTTCATCAAAGACAAGTACATTAGTAAAATCCTTCCTTCTTCCCAATTTATAATCCAGTGCTTTATCGGGATCTACTAGCACTTCAAACCTTTTACCACCTTTTTTATACCTTGCTATGGTATAATTGGTCAATTTTCATCACCAATAAACAGCTATGTTTCTAACTATGTTCCAAAAAATGATTAATGGATAGTTTAACTTTATAATTCGGGATACTTTTCGATAGCCTTCTTGATATATTCTCTAGATTTTTCAAGCGTCTCAAACCTTGCATGCATGTCTCCAATCCCTATCTCTAAATATCTAATGTCTATCTCAGACTCCTTCTTTCTAGTTGCGTATAAAATTGCGCCAGTAACTAAAACTTTCAATTCCTCTAGATCCATCTGTTCGCTGTAATATTTTTCGAGAAAATCTAGTGCACTGTCGGTTTTAGCTCCTATAGCGGCTGCAATATATTTTATGAATGATCCACTAGGGTCTGTAACATAAATTGCAGTACTCCCATCAGGATTTACTCCTCCAAATATTATTGCGACTCCAAATGGTCTAATTCCTCCTTGTTGCGTGAAACCCTGTTTTATATTTCCTATTCTTCTGGCTACTACATCGACGTATGGAGGCTCATCATATAGAATTCTTTGATATTGGCAAAATTCCCTAGCATAGTCTATAAGTACCCTTCCATCTGGAACGTATCCTGAGATAGCTCCTCCTATATTTTTGTCTATAATAAATAACTTCCTGCTATGTGATCTATCTTGAAACTTGGAGAATGGCTCTTCTGCTGCAAGTACTACCCCATGTTTTGACTGAATACCGATTGACAGTGTTCCCCTCTTTACTGTTTCCAAGGCGTATTCTACTTGGAAAATTCTGCCATCCGGTGAAAAGACTGTGATTGCCCTATCATATGCGGTTTGTGGAGGCATCATATTGCTTCCCCTCTATCGCTAATTAGATTAGTATATCAACAATGTAATTAAAGATATGACCCAAAGACTCATTTATGCTTATTCAGATGTTTTAACAACTTTCTATATGTGTTTGACACATAAACTCTAATCTCCTTCTTACCTATGTCGGGATCGTTAGAAATTACGTAGTGAAGCGTAGCTATTAGCTTATCGAGATAATTATGTCTAATTTTGAATACAAGTACGCTACTACTTTTTTCTATTATTTTGATATCTGCTTTGCATGCATCGATGTTCCCGAATAATTTTCTATATGAATTAATAATAACAGTTGACACCTTGTCAAAATCTATATTCCCAGTTACCAGTAAATACCTATACCTTATTATTCTCACCATAGTGCTAACCACCATCTGTTTTGAATATCTATATTATTGAGGCTAGAGAAAGCTTTAACAATGTTTTCTTGATAATGCCATAGAGGGGTATATCCATTAAATGACACTACCAATGCCTCCGATTCTTCTAAAACCTCGACAAGTTTAAGTAGGTTACACTTGTTAAACTGTAATTCTCGAACTAAGTCTTCAAGCATAACTTCAAAGAGAATATCATGTTTAGCCACATCTATTATCCTTCTAATACTAACCCTATCCGTTAGCGTTAATACACGTATACCTAACTTCTTAAGAATATTAATATCTACCTTTTCGAGAATCCTCGCTGAAGCGGTTAGAGTGACTATATGCCCCTTTTCATCAAGACTTTTAGCAAGTTCATTAAGTCTTTGCAAGCTTCTCCTTCCAGTTGCTTTCTCTGCATCTATCCTGAGGGCTAATCCACTCTTTGTGTATAGAACGTGTTTTTTAAGGCTTTTTTTGTGATACTCCTTTGGAATCGCCATATAATCTCTTCTGGATTCTATCTTGATGAAGATTATGTTGTTATGTAATAATTTGGGTAATGTGTTTAGATCGTTTATTGTTAAGTATGAAAATATGGCCACCGCTATCCACCTTTTATCAATTTTAGAAGCGCCTCCTTTCTAACACCACTAACAACGATTCTAATAGGATCAGTCTCGCCTAAGGTTACTTTTCCCTTACATAGGCTTGGTTTATCTAGCCTCAAGAAAAGTTTGTTTCTATATATATACTCATCTAAGTATTGAGTTAAGAGTGTCTTATCTGCCTCTGTTAGCATCGCCAGTATTTTCTTGATAATGTCTAATACTCTCGTGTTTTCCTTAATCGTTATCTTATACATCTTTATGGGATTTTTATAATGGCCCGTTAAATCATACCTTTGGATTTCTTTCTCATCAAAATAAACAATTTTTCTTAAGCTGCTTACAACCTTATTCTCATCTTCAGTGGCATGTATTAACAACTGAATCTCCATCCGCAATTTAAACTCCCTCTAAAATCGTATTTCTGTATTCTATCTATATCTTTACTGGGGATGTCGGATGGATGGGCAGTTTGTAGTCTTAGGTATAGAATCCACAGCACATACGTTTGGTGTGGGTATCGTTGAGGGGTCTAAAGATGATTTTAGAATATTATCAGATTCTAGATCAAAATATGTTCCGCCTAAAAATAAGGGAATAGAACCATTTGAAGCAGCAGAATCACATTCTAAACACGCTATTGACACTCTAAATAGAGCATTGGGTGAAGCAGGATTGAATCTGAGAGATATAGACATATTATCATTTAGTAGGGGTCCAGGATTAGGTCCCTGTTTAAGAATTGGAGCGACGTTGGCTAGATTTCTAGCTCTAAAATATAATAAACCGCTATACCCCGTTCATCATGGGGTTGGACATTTAGAACTGGTAAGTAGCTATTATAAATTAAGTAATCCTCTACATCTACTAGTTTCGGGTGGGCATACTACAATCCTACGTCTTAAAAATGGAAGGTATAGAGTTTTTGGTGAAACACTTGATATTACACTGGGCAATTTGATAGATGTATTTGCTAGAGAAGCTGGCCTTTCTTTTCCAGGGGGGCCCATAATTGAAAAGTATGCAAAAAAGGGAAGAGTATACCTAGATCTCCCATACACAATTATGGGAACTAATTTTCAATTTTCGGGCATGCTTACTAATGCTTTAAACCTACTCAAGAGTGGTTATTCATTAGAAGATGTTGCTTTCTCACTCCAGGAAACCGCTTTCTCAATTGTTGTAGAGGGTTTGGAGAGGGCGCTTACAAGTATGGAGTCTCGTCCTGATAGCGTAGCTGTCTCAGGTGGCGTTGCTTCAAACGACTCTCTATTTGAAAAAATAAGAGAAATGGCAGGTTATCATGATATAGAAGCATATCGACTACCTAAAAAGTTGAATGGAGATAATGGTGTACAGATTGCAATTGTGGGTCTGAAAATGGCATTATCCAATATTTCTCCACCACCTATAGAAAATACAAAAGTAATTCAGAGATGGAGAATTGATGAGGTAGATATAGAATGGATGTAGTTGAGGAATTAATCAGGAGTTCTAAGCTGATATTCAAGAATGCTGAGGCTAATATTTATATAGGTAATCTTTTAGGTAAACGAGTCGTTATAAAACAACGAGTATATAAGAAATATAGGCACCCAGTGTTGGATAAAAGGCTAAGGAGGTTAAGAACCTATAGAGAGGTATCTATAGTCTATTACCTTCTAAATAAGGGATATCGAGTGCCAACTCCTCTTTTTTCTTCTCTAAAACATTCCCTAATAGTTTTTAATTTCATCGATGGCAGAAAATTAAGCGAAGTCTTGAGGAGTGAGAAGTCGATAGAGAAGGAGAGATTAATATATAGTTTGGGTGGCATAATTGGTGGGATACATAATGAAGGTATAGTTCATGGAGATCCTAATCTAACTAATTTCATCCTATCCTCACGAGAACAAGAAATATACATAATTGATTTTGGTCTATCCTATTGGTCTTCTTCTCCGAAAGATCACGCATTAGATCTGGATGTAGTTAGAAGATCTCTACAGACTGTCGAAGCAGATAATTATGAAACTCTTTTTAATATATTTCTAGATGGATACCAAAATATTTATAAAAATTTCGATGAGTTAGTCTCGTTTTTTAATAAACTCGTTAAAATGGGTAGATATCATGAATATCGATAACAAATTATCCATTGTAACTATGAATAAATACAAATATGAAGAAGCTAGAGAAGTATTGAGTAGATTTGGTATAGACGCCTTATGGGTTAGATATGAACCGAAAGAGATTCAAAGCGACTCTCTTCTCGATATTATAATTTGGAAAGGATATGATGCCTCTAGAGTTGTTGATTATCCCTTTGTTGTTGAAGATACCGGTTTATTTATAAAAGAATTAAATGGCTTTCCTGGACCCTATAGTTCGTATGTATTTAAAACAATTGGTTTAAATGGCATTCTAAAACTAATGAGGGAAGTGGAAGATAGGAGGGCTCTCTTTAAATCATATTGTTTATTGTATCTTGGGGATAACATCTTTAAGGTTTTTAACGTTTCAGTACGTGGAACCATTTCAAAGATGCCTAGAGGTAATAAAGGGTTTGGGTACGATCCTATTTTTATCCCTCAAGGGTTCAATAAAACCTTTGGTGAGATGGACATAAACGTGAAAAACTCAATATCACATAGAGGAAAACTTTTTAATATTGTAGGAGACTATCTTCATAAGCTTAGAAAAGGAGAAAAATGGTATAAGGTGAGGTAAATTGGCGAGGATGCATATACGTAGGAGAGGTAAGTCACATTCTAAAAGACCTGTATCCATGGGTAAGCCGGAATGGGTTGAACTATCTAGAGAAGAAATATCTGAACTAGTAATTAGGTTGGCTAGAGAGGGTAAACTTCCGTCAGAGATTGGCATGATACTTAGGGATCAGTATGGTATACCAACATTTAAGCAGGTTATGGGAATGAAATTAACTAAATTTCTAGAGATGAACGGAATAACGTATGACCTTCCAGAAGATCTTGCGATGTTGATTGAGAAGGCTAGAAGACTTATGAACCATCTAAAGTATCATAAAAAGGACTATAAAAATAAGCATTCTTTAGAGCTAATTGAGGCAAAGATACATCATCTATCGAAATACTATAAAAGAATCGGTAAACTGCCAAAGAATTGGAAGTATAAGACGTATGTAGCACAGGTAGAATAGATGAGAGATGAGTATTAATGGAAATGTAAAAAACTTTATTGAGGCATTAAATGATTTTTTGAACACTTTTGTATATGATCGCGGTTTCACCGCTGTTCTAACACACTATGATGCAGATGGTATTACTGCGGGGGGGTTATTTTCGAGGTTGTTAGCTAATTATGGGATAGAATTTATCGTTAGAGCCACTACAGACCTATCTAATGACGTAACGAGAAAATTCTTCAGTATCAAGGCAAATGCACATGTGCTGCTGGATATGGGGTCTGGTGATCTAGAGAGGATCCATAGCTATTCAGATGGAAGAGATGTGTTTATTATAGATCATCACAAAGTAGTTGGTAACTCTGCAGGTCTTCATATACTTAATCCCGAATTATATGGATTTGACGGTGGTCAAACTGGTTGTGCAGGTGTGTTATCTGGTTTATTAGGATATTATGCTACAGAAGATCCTTATTTCCTCGCTATTGGATTGGTGGGTGCTTCAGGGGATATGCAACTTATTCAGCCAGTTGATATTACAAAACATTTACTTGATTTGGCGGTTGAAAAAAACGTTGTGGATATTAAGAAGGGATTTATTTTCTTTATGAACAACAGCCTCCCCCTCCATAAGGCTATTACTTGGAGTTTTAATCCTTACATTCCGGGTTTTTCAGGCAGGGATGATGTTGGATTAATGTTGATTAAAAAAGCAGGAATAGATTATCCTTCAAGGCCTCCGTTTAAAAAGGCTTCTGACTTAAGTAGCGTAGAGAGAAATAAACTGTTAGAAGAAATAATCAAATATTTGGCTAATCTAGGTGTAAGGGAAATTAAGCCGAGCGATATAACCAAGAACTATGTTATCTTAAAACTCGAGAATCATCCACTTTTGAAGAATGTAGATGAATTCGCCAATCTTGTTAATACAGCAGGAAGAATGGGAAAAGAACATATGGGAATCTTGTTAACATTTGGCTTTAGAGGAAAACTTGTAGAGAGTCTTAAGGATTTGTATTTGGAAAGAAGAAAGATGATAGCAAAGTATCTCGCGATTGCGGATAGAAAATTGAAAATATATAAGGATATGATTGTTGTAGTAGATATGAGAGATACAGACTTTAACTATAGGTTTAGCGGAACGATATCCACTATTTTATCACGGTCAATAAAACATTCTGATAAAGTAGTTATACTTATATCCGAGTCCCCCTATGGTATTAAAATATCTGCTAGAGCCCCTAAATCAATTGTTGATAAGGGTCTTAACTTGGCCGATATAATGAGAAGCCTAAGTAAAAAGTTTTCAGGTGTGGGGGGAGGGCATAACGTAGCTGCAGGAGCAACTTTACAAAGAGGTGGAACTAGCCTCATAGACGAAGTTGTTAATATTATAGCATCTGAAATTTAGTGGTTGGTAGTATGGAGATTAGTTTGGAGCTAAGATTTTATCTAAAGAATGACGCCAGTATACATGTTATAAGATCTTTGAAGCCTGATAATGAAGCTAAGGGTCTAACTATTCACTCTTATTGCGAAGAGGGGATTGTTATTTATAAAATCTCTGGAGAGGCTTCTTCTGTGAGAGCAGCTGCTAACGACGTATTCCGGTGTATAAAACCACTGATTACTCTATTATGCGACACTGATTGAATCTATGCTTTTTATAATTGGTGTAGTTTCATAAAATACTAGTTAACGGGTGTTTATGGAAATGCCGACACGATATGGTATGAAAAGAGGTAAAAAGAAGCAGTATTTCATGGTTAAGGCACCTGATTTCCTTGGAGGGAAAGATCTACACTATGTTATTGCTAACAATCCAGAGGGCCTGATTGGTAGAAATATTGAGGTCATATTGTATGATTTGACAGATGATTTAGATCATCAGTTTATCAAGGTTAAGTTGAAGATAATTGAGGTTAAAGACTTCTACGCATACACAAGATACAATGGTCATGAATATTTCAGAGAGTATGAGCGCTCCCTCATAATGAGGGGTACTAGCTATGTGAAAGCTATTCGTGATGTTGAGACCAAAGATGGCGGAAGATTTAGAGTTAGGTCAAGTGTGTTTACAACAAAAAGGATAACCAATTCGAGGAAGAAAGCTATCAGGAGACAAGTTTTTAAGGTTTTAGATAAATGGGCTTCATCCACAGATTCAAAATCGTTTATTAGGGAGGTCTTATTTGGAAAGGTCAACGATGAAATTAGTGAGGCTGCCAAGAAAGTATACCCCATTAGAGAAGGTAGTGGCATTTTCAAGATTAAGGTGTTAAAATGGCCTGGAATAGATATATGAAGCATTAATTAGTATATCTGGATGGACACTATATCCCTATGTTTTAGAAGATAGTCAGGAGATACTCTAGTATTGACTCCATAGACAAATCCGTATTTTATCCTTTCCCCTAACTCTGTATGGATAAGACCTGCCAAGTCCCTTAATGTGGATCCTTTCCTAATAAGATATACGTCGGGTAAAACCCTTCCTTCTCCATCGGTTAATTTATGTATGTCTTTTACTGGGTATACGGCTATATAATCCAACTTTTTGAAGACCAAATGATCAATTATCTTTTGAACGCCAGTTCCTCCCCAAACTCTAAAGATTTTTTTGTCGATGTATTCTAAAGCCCTCTTCTCCCTAGGTGTTAGGTCTTTAGTATCTAGTATCTTGAAATGACTATCTCCTGGTATATAATCTATTTTACCATCTCTATCTAATGTTCTCAACAAGTATTCTGATAAAGCACTTATTGGAAATATGTCAATACCCATATTCCTAATTCTAGCTAAATTCTTTTTAGATACGGGTATATCGATCTTATTACCTCCATAAATAATTGGTTTAGATACGCTTAATATCGTCTCAATGAAGATGTCAAGATTATTATGTATATCCCTTATTGAGTTGAAATTTAATCTTTTTATCACTACTTCTATATGTTCCTTGGTTATAGATAATCCAGACAACTTTGAAAATAGAGCTTCATTGAGTGGCACCTTGTTAAATTTTACCATCTTTTCAATGTCAGAAACATGTTTTTCAATAATCTCTTTGATCCACATATGGAGTTCTCTCTTTATAAAATGAATGTCTTCTAGAGGGTCATGAGAACCAGGCTCTATGGGATTTCCCTCCATATCTGTAGATCCTGAAATGTCTATAACGTGTATTAATCCCGACGTCTCCATTATTTTTGAGAGAAACATGTTTCCTAATCCTCTACCCTTCCAAGCATCAGGAACTAGTCCTGCCGTGTCAATAATTTTAATCGGGATAAATCTCCACCCATCTCTACAGAAAGAGTTGTTGGGATTATCCACCACATTTAGTTCCCTGCATACACACTTGATTCTAACGTATGTTACTCCTTCTGTCCCTTCAATAGTCGTAAAAGGATAATTTCCTGTCTTTTCACTACTTAAAGTAAGCGCGTTAAATAACGTTGTTTTGCCAACATTGGGTTTACCTATTATCCCTATCTTCATCATCATTGTTTTATGGTTATAGGTTAATTTAAATATCCTTTGGCATGTTTGGAATACATTAGAAGAGGTGTTGTCGGAAATGTATAGATATATAAATAAAACGTGGCGGAACCTATGGTCTAGTGATGAGTATGCTAGGTATCTAACTCAACTAAGGGTGAAGTGGAGGCGAGAACCTTCGTTAGTTAGGGTGGATAAGCCAAGTAGATTGGATAGGGCTAGGGCTCTTGGTTACAGAGCTAAGCAAGGTTATATTGTTGTTAGAGTAAGAGTGTCAAAAGGAGGTTTGAGGAAAATTCCTCCTAAATTAGGTAGGCGTCAGAAGAGAATGGGGATTACAAAGATAAAGAGACAATTATCTTTACAAGCCATTGCTGAGCAGAGGGTTAAAAGAAAGTTTAGAAATATGAGAGTTCTTGGGTCATACTACGTTGGTGAAGATGGCAGATATAAATGGTTTGAGGTGATCCTAAGAGATGAAAATCATCCTTCAGTAAAATCAGTAAGAAGTTAAAAACCAGATTTTCTGGGGTGTTTAGGTTTGAATATCTCTCTCAATAGTATAGTAGCATACTGTCCTCTGGATAAGGCGAAATCCAATAATAATTCCTTGCCTCTCACATCGTAATGTATTGGTTTAATCAATGTTAATCTCGTGTCCCTTAAACCGCCATAGAACCTTAATCCCATATCTCTTAGACGCAGAAGCCCTTTCTTAATAGTTCTTGCTGATAGAGTCGATAATCCATATAATTCTACTAGCTTCTTCTCTTCCAAACTATAGCCTGGTATTGGCAGAGTATTGGGTAAATTCCCCCTTAGGGCCATCCTACTTAAAAGAATGTTGAATAGATATGATTGTAGAGCCTCTAAGTAGATCCTAGATTGATTTATGTTTATTGTTCTCGGTTTATGCATCTTCAGGATCTTATATCCGATTAAGTGGTTCCTTCTAGTGATGCCAAATCTCTGGTAACCAAAGTAATTCAATATGTTTTTACCCTGGTATTCGTTTATCTCCTCTATTAGACACGTAATGTCATTTAAGCTTTTTAATACGTTTACGCCGGATATGTAGACAGAGATTCTGAATCTATTTCCAATGTGAATCTCATCCATTTTTATGTCTTGGGGTAACTTCCCAATGAGGCAAAGGTTCTTCATTGATGGAAGTCTTCTCTTAGAAATGATATAGACTCTTGCCTTAGAATATTTGTCTTTTCTCCCTAGTGGAAAAGCACCGAACTTTCTTAATCTCTGTGTGAACGACTCCGTTGTGATACCCCATGGCTTATAAATTTTGTACAAAAAATATTCTCCATCTTCTTGAACTAAATCCAAGTTTATCAGCTCTTCAACGTAGAAACTATCTTTCCTCCATTTTATCTTTGCTTGGAGGAAATTATAGGGTGTAGTGTAATAGCAAAGCCCCAAGTTTATATCTTCCCAAGAATTACTTCTTACTGGTTTCATGACTATAGTAATTTGAGGTCTCCTGTAATCATATCTACTAGTTCTTCTTGATCTGGCCCTATTCCGAGACATGTTACAGTACCTGCCTCAAGCTGAGTGTGTCCTGCATCTCTGATAAGAGAGTATTGAATTCCTAATCTCCTAGCTTTTTCTAGTCTGCTTATTAACTCTTTGAGGCCTCCTACCTTTAGCACTACTTTCTTCTGACCTTGTCTAAGCCATGCCATAGCTTTCTCTGGGTCATTTACATATGTTTTATAAAAAGAATCTACTGCTGCATGGGCTACTTGGGCAGCTAACTTTCCTTTACCCATTTTTAGGTCTGTTCTAACTATAATCACTTGTTTATATCTCGTCTCCATATCTACTTAGACAAATCATATAGCTGATAGATAACTTTATAGGTGGTGTGTAAGAACATGACAGTAGTGTTAGGAGCTGGACCTGCTGGATTGACGGTGGGTATTGAATTATTAAGGAAGGGTTTTGAGGTAAAAATATATGATACCAAGAATAGAGTTGGGCATCCACAGCACTGTACAGGAGTAGTCAGCAAACGTTTCATAGAGTTGATTGGCTTGCCGAGAAGATATATTCTCAATCAATACCGTGGGGTGAATCTATGGATTTATGAAGAATCGTTTGAATTTACAACATCTGAGTCTAAAGCTTTCACGATAGATAGGATTGGATATGAACTTTGGCTCTATAAAATCTTGTTGGATTATGGTGGAGAAGTCTATCTCTCAAGAAAGATGCCTCCTAAAGATATTCACATAGATGCAACAGGTGCTGTAACATACATCAAGGATAAAGTTGGAAGTGTACTTCCTGGATTGCAGAGATATGGAGTAGCCCGAAATGAGATTGGGAATGATAGAGTAAGTGTTTTTATAAATAAAGAATTTATCCCTGACTTTTTTGGATGGGCTGTTCCTATCAAAGATAACATATGTAGAATCGGATTGGCTTCAAAACTTGGAAATTTGAGAAGAGCTTTAGATTATATTAAAGATAAGATTAACAGCTACTTTCCATCTGATAAAAGGAATAGTTTATATGGATTTGTAATTGTTGGTGGTCATCGGAAGAAGTTCTATGATCCATTAACAAATAAGGTATATGTTGGGGATTCTGCGGGTCAAACAAAACCATCTACAGGAGGTGGCTTACTATATATGACATTGGCATCTAAAATGTTGTCTCAAAGGATGGGAGATGGGTACGAATATATAGATTTATATGAGTCCATGTTGGGTAGGGAGATATTCATTCAAAAGTTTATTAGGGAGATAACTCTGAAGTTAAATAAGGACGATATAATCTCTCTTTTCGAGGTATTATCTAAAAAGGAGAAGGTTAACTTAGTTCTACTCTATGGTGATATGGACTTCCACTCTTCCACCCTTTTGAAAGTGATAATGGATAGGGATATACTAAAGATAATATCTAAATCTCTTGGGAGGTTGGTTATGTAAAATAGATAAATGTTTTATTAGTAGCCTAGCAATATATGACCCTAAGGGGTGTGTACAATGGCATTGGACTTGGAATATACGCCACAGAAATGCATATCATGTAATAAAAATATCTTGTCCTTTGAGTCAGCTGTATATTTTCCATGTCCATCTTGTGGAGAAGTATTAATTTGGCGATGTGAAAGATGCAGAGGCTTTGCCAGGGAATACATATGTCCAAACTGTGGGTTTAAAGGGCCTTGAGGGGGGTTGCATGGCAAAAATAAGTGTTCTATACAAGTTAAATCCCTCTTCTCCCGGGGAGGACATGGCTAGGAAGATAGTTGATGAAGCAAACAAAATTTTAAATGAGATGGGATTGGCCATCCATGATAAGAAGATAGAACCCTTGGCATTCGGCCTATACTCTGCGACGATACTTATTGTTGTTGACGAAGAAGACGAGGATAAGCTTAACGAAATTGAGAGGCTTCTCTCTCAAATAGATGGTGTAAATAGTGTTGAGAACGTGGGAATGACAAGGCTTTAAATAAAGTAGAGTATCTATCCACCAATTGATATATAGCCATACCTCAGTTTAAATGAGTCGTCGGAGAATATTTTATGGATACATAATCGGTGGGTGGGTAGTAGAATATGGAGAGAAGGGTCGAATTAGTAGTTAAAGACGCATATCCTAGGGATATAGATAGGGGTATTATTAGAATACACAGGCTTGTTATGGAACGTTTGGGGATCTATGAGAAAGGTTCTGTGATGGTGGAGAAGAAAGGTAGAGTTGTAGGATGGGTAGCTTCACTATCTATTGAGGAGCCGGAGAACATAATTAGACTGGATGATGAGATGAAGAGAAACCTGGGTGTCAATAATAATGAAACTGTTATAGTTCGTCCAGTTAAACTCTTTCCAGCTAAGAAAATAGTTCTAGTACCTATTGATAGAATAGAGAACATTGATAGAAACTTTGAGAAAACGATTAGAAACAGACTTATGAATAGGCCGCTTATAAGAGGTAATGTAATCACAATTAAATTATTCGGGGCCTCAATATGGTTGAGGGTTAAAAAGGTAACTCCTGATATGCCGGTGTATGTTGCTGAGAAAACAAAGCTAGTGATAGCCACAGACTATTCGGAGCAGGTGGAAGACAGTGAGGTTAGGTATGAGGACATAGGTGGTTTGGAAAAGGAGATAGAAAAGATTAGAGAGATGGTTGAACTTCCCCTGAGGTATCCAAAGTTATTTAAGCATCTAGGTATAGATCCCCCTAAGGGAGTTATCTTACATGGGCCTCCAGGTTGTGGTAAAACCCTGCTTGCGAAGGCCGTTGCTAATGAGAGTGAAGCAAGCTTCTTCGCTATAAATGGACCTGAAATAACCAGTAAATATTACGGGGAGTCGGAGGCTAAGTTGAGAGAGATATTTAGGAAAGCCGAGGAGAACTCGCCGTCGATAATATTTATAGATGAGTTGGACTCCATAGCTCCGAAAAGAGAAGATGTGTCTGGTGAAGCTGAGAAGAGGGTTGTTGCACAGCTATTAACTCTAATGGATGGTTTGAAGGGACGTGGGCAAGTAATTGTGATAGGTGCAACGAATAGAATAGATGCAATTGATCCTGCCCTGAGGCGTCCAGGCAGGTTTGATAGAGAAATAGAGATAAGAATACCTGATGAAAAAGGTAGATACGAGATCTTTAAGATCCATACCAGGGGCATGCCTCTTGCGGATGATGTAGATATTAAGAGATTGGCTAGTATAACTCATGGATATACCGGGGCTGATATTCAAGCGATATGTAGAGAAGCTGCCATGAAAGCTTTAAAACGTAACTTACCACTAATTGAGGAGTATGCTGATGCCGGAGAAATACCTGATGAAGTCTTGGCAAAAATCTTGGTTACAATGAGGGATTTTATGGATGCATATAAAGAAATAATCCCCACTGCATTGAGAGAGGTTGAGGTATCTATACCTAAAATCACGTGGGATGATATAGGTGGGCTAGAGAGTGTTAAGAGAACCTTGAAAGAGAACGTGGAATGGCCTCTAAAATATCCTGATAAGTTTAAGAGATTAGGTATAGAGCCCCCTAAAGGAATATTGCTTTATGGCCCTCCAGGCACTGGTAAGACGTTATTAGCACAAGCCATAGCGAGCGAAACGAATATGAATTTTATAGTTGTAAAGGGTCCTGAACTACTGAGTAAGTGGGTAGGTGAGTCAGAAAAAGGAATTAGAAAGGTATTCAAAAGAGCTAGAGATGCTGCTCCATCAATAATATTCTTTGATGAGATTGAAGCCTTAGTTCCAGTAAGGGGCAGCGACGTTGGGTCCGGAGTAACTAACAGAGTAATAAGTCAGTTCCTAACAGAGTTGGATGGGATAACTCGTTTGGAGGATGTGATTGTGATTGGAGCTACTAACCGTCCAGATATGATAGATCAAGCCTTATTAAGGCCTGGAAGAATAGATATGATGATATACGTACCACCGCCTGATAAGGATGAGAGGCTTAGCATATTGAAGATACACACCAGAAACTCTCCTCTACACTCTGATGTGAATCTAGTTGAAATTGCTGAATCAACGGAGTTTTATAGTGGTGCAGATCTCCATGCCTTAGTTAGGGAGGCGGCTTTAAACGCTCTAAGGGAGGATAGAGATGTAATAATGCACAAGGATTTCGTATATGCTATGGAGCGTGTCCCTCCCTCCTTGAATGAAGCTACAATTGAGTGGTATGAGAAGTACAGAAGTGCTGTATACAGGAAACAAGTTAGGCTTCCAACAGCATTTACGTGATTATTATAAATATTTAGTGGAGTTTGGAGGTGATGGAAAATAAGTAGGGATTCAAGAACATCTAGACCTGTGACAACACAAGTATACAAGATACTCAGAGAGGTAGTTAGTAAAAAGACGGAGGGAAAGAAGGGGATAGACGAAAAAGACGTCTATGTCACTTTTGAGGAATTCATATATTATTTTAGAGATAGATATACTGGAATAAGCGAAGAAGAAGTTAGGAAGGCATTGTTGAACTTAGAACTTTGGGGTAAGATAAAAGTTGAGAATAATGGATGGGATCTAGAAATAAGGATACTAGAGGTTGAATGACATGGGGGTGAACCTATCCCCACTAATTGACCAGTATAAGAAGCAAATTAGGTTTGAAGATTTAACTGGATGGAAACTAGGTATAGATGCATATAACACCCTATATCAGTTTATAACAACTATACGCGATAAGAGTGGTAATCCTCTTAGAGACAGGATGGGGAGGGTTACTAGCCACCTTAGCGGTCTATTCTATAGAAATGTCAATCTCATGAAGTATGGTATAAAGCCAGTTTATGTGTTTGACGGCCCCCCTCCAAGGAGGAAGATGAGGGAACTAGCTAGAAGACGGAAAATAAAAGAGGAGGGTTACAGAAGATATTTAGAAGCGATAGAAAGGGGGGATTTCGATTCGGCAAAGAAATATGCAGCAGTAGCTGCTACTCTAGAAGACTATATGATTGAGGATGCCAAACGCCTATTATCCCTACTTGGTATTCCAGTAGTGGAAGCTATTGAGGAGGGGGAGGCTCAGGCTGCATATATGGCAATCAAGGGAGATGTAGACGCTGTTGCATCTCAGGATTATGATTCTTTTTTGTTTGGCTCGCCAAAAGTGGTTAGAAACGTAACCCTTACAGGAACTATCAAGTATCCAAGCAAAGGCATCAAGGTTAAGTTAGAACCTGAGTTGGTGGAGCTGGATGAAGTTTTAAAAGCTTTAGATATAACTAGAGAGCAGCTGGTCGATATTGCTATATTAATAGGAACTGATTACAATGAAGGTATTCATGGTATAGGGCCGAAGAAAGCATATAATTTGGTAAAACAATATGGGTCCCTAGAGAATATACCAATGGTAAAGGAACACTTCCTAGATGAAGATATAATGGAACTTAGAAAACTGTTTTTACATCCAAGGGTTACTGATAACTATAAACTGAGGTTTAATGATCCAGACTATGATGGCATAATAGACTTTCTATGTAGAGAACACGATTTTAGTGTGGATAGGGTTAGAAAGGCTTTAGAGGAGTTAAAAAAGGCGAAGTCTGTTAAAAGGTTGGATCAATGGTTCTAGAGATGCTATAACTTTTAATTTAGTAGATAAATATGACATCTAATGTGACGTGATGTGGTGTGCGGCCGTAGTCTAGTCTGGTAGGACGCCGGCCTGCCACGCCGGAGGTCCCGGGTTCAAATCCCGGCGGCCGCACCATAAACGAATACAAATGATTTAAGATAGGATTAGAGGGGGCCGTGGTGTAGCTTGGCTAGCATGCGGGCCTTGGGAGCCCGTGGTCCCCGGTTCAAATCCGGGCGGCCCCATCATATAACCAGTCTATTCGAGATCTTCTCTGCCAGGAACATGGGGCTTTCTCCATACACTATGAGTTTCTTCCCATTTTTGTCCATACCAGTATACTCTATTTCTTTTTCCCTCATTAGTTTTATAATGTGATTGATATCTAAATGTATCGCGTCAATTGAGGTTTTATCACTTAGCATTATTTTCTTATAAGCATGTGAGGCGTATCTTGTATCCGCTTTCTCATCCTTATACTTTATTCCTAAGTCACATCTTTCTTGGAGATAAGTTTTACCCTCTTTCTTAAACCTTGCAATATACGCCAATCCTATATTTCCTCCAAATCCATGGTAGTTTTCAGTTGGTAGGATGAATAATGTGTTTTTTAATTCTGGATGTGTTCCCCAAGGGTCAAATGCCTCACTAGTTTTAAATGGTAGGCTACGTATTGGAATGGTTTTCAAGCCCATATCTATACACGACCTAGAAATGTCAATAGTCTCCTCTAAAGTCATAGTACATGTGGAATATATTAATTCTCCACCTTCCGCTAACAATTCTGCTATTCTTCTTATTACCTTTTTTTGTAATGATGAGAAGTATTTTATCCTCGTAATATTTTTCAGAACTTCCTTAGGTCTTTTGTATAATAGATCTATTGCTGAACAGGGAGCGTCAAATAATATATAGTTAAATCTACATGTAATAGGGAATTTCTCACCTCTATACCCCGCTATTCTAACATCGTCTAAGGCATATTTTATTACGTTTCTTATTAATTTACGTCTTCTAGTCCTAATGGGTTCATTGGATATGATGCTTCCTCTCCCTTTATATATGTTTGCGATCAGAAACGTCTTTCCCCCGGGAGAGGCGGCTATATCTAATACGTTTCCAGTTATGTTTCTCCATATAAATGGTAAATATGAATTAACGACTTCTGCAATATAGTATCCTCCAGTTTGGAAAATAGGTGTATTTGGATTATCGGGTGTGTAGTATATAAAGCTTTCTCCCCTTAGATGTCTGATATCCATTCCCAATTCCTTCAATACAGTTTCTATTTTTTTAGGGTTGAAACCCGCCTGTTTGTTTATCCATATTGCTTTTATAGGCCTGGATGATAGGGTTCTTATCAAAAGTGTCAAATCGATATTATATTCTCTCACTAAAGGACTTATTGTAGCCCACAACTTCCTTGAAACTTTGTCGATATCCATTGGCATTTTAATAATCAAAACCTTTAATAGAAGAAATTATTTATGAGGTGTTATTAGGTTATGGGAAGGGGCCGTGGCGTAGCCAGGAAGCGCGGCCGACTATGAGCCGAGGCTCCAGATCAGCTGGTGTGGGGACCCTAATTGGGATGACCTGGTGACACCGGTCGGTCGTGGGTTCAAATCCCACCGGCCCCATCAGATAATTTAACCCTTTGTATATCGAAGCAATTTGTATAGATTATTACATAGAGAATTTATATGAATGCCATATTATTTCATCTAGTATTACAAGTTGATAGACTAGTGGGGTAGGAGGAATATGGTGAATAGGAGAGATGTAATAAAGCAGTTGGCTGCAATATCTGGGTTGGCTTGTCTGGCACCATTTCTTCCTCTGGGGAAGTTCTTAACTCCTGAGTCGGGCTCGGAACTCCAAAGACAAAAAATAGGTAATCTAAATGAGATGCCTATAGGGCAGCAAGTCTTCGTAGTATATCCTAGAACCGGTGATCCTGCTAGGGATGCAGACCCATTTAGGCAGTTTATCATTGTAAGGACAGGAGAAAGAAGTTTAGTTGGATATAGTAGGGTTTGTATACATTTATGGTGTCTTATAAGCAAGTCAGATGATGTCTTTGAGTGTCCGTGTCACGGAAGTATATATACTATAGAGGAAGGGTTTGCCATTAGAGGGCCGGCTGCAAAGCAGCCTAACAGATATCTGCCTAAGTTATTACTTGAAATAGATGACAATGATGATGTTTATGCAGTTGGGGTAGAGGGTGAAATAGGATATGGAAGATAAAAGCATTAAAGACAAGGAAAAATCATTCATGGATAAATTTATTGAAGCATATGAATGGACTATAAAGAGGTTAGAGAGAACGATATTGTTTGGTATCCGATTTGTTATTCCAAATAAGATAGTGAGTCCACATGGCTTTCTAGGTATGTTAACATTCATAACTTTTATAATATTAGGCGTAACGGGAAGCTTACTTATGTTCTATTATAGGCCTTCTCTAGACGAAGCATATGCGAGCGTGGAGATGATCAATAACGAAGTTCAATTTGGTATCATAATTAGGAATATCCATTACCATGCGTCTAATTTAATGATTTTTTTAGCTATATATCATCTTTTTTATCAACTATTCTCTGGCAGATATAAAATAAGAAATGAGGTTATATGGGTCACAGGAGTAATACTAGGTACTCTTACTATTATTGAGGCATATATAGGATACGATTTGATAATGAACGATAGGGCAGTACTTGCTATCAATATTGGTGCTGCTTTGGCCTACTCCACCCCTGTTATAGGCCCATTAATTGCCGATATCATAATAGGAACAGGGTTCAATGATTTAGTTTTAAGAATATATACCCTACATGTATTTATATTCCCACTAATTATGTTGCTTCTAATAACGGTTCATTTTCCTAGGAATTTAGTTTTTGACCCTGGTATGGTTGGTATACTCGTGGGATCATTGTTTATAACCGCGGCTCTATACCCAGTTCCATTAGGGAAGGGATATGATCCTAATGTACCTTTACCTATTACAGTTCCAGAATGGTATATCAACCCGCTATACGCGTTACTTAGAACGGGAATCGATAAGTTTATTGCTGGGGTCCTACTTCCAACTTTGTTCATATTTATGTTTATGATAGTTCCTTTTGTTGATCGTTCTAAGGGTATGCGTCTGTCTGAGAGACCTGTGGCATTAGGCATAGGTATAGCTGGAATATCTCAAAGTATCTTAACAACTGTTTGGGGATTTTACATCGATCCCGATCCATTGAAGGATTATGCAGCAAGGTTGGAGATAGACCCTATTCTCTTCTTCGGTGTACTGGGTATAGTAAATATAGCTTCATTCGGAGTGGCTTATGCATATTCAAAATACTCTAAATCTAGAAAGCCTGCGCCAGTACGGAGGACTCAGCATCAGCCTAGAATATCAAAGTCTACTATTGAACTACTATTTTACATCATGATTGTTATCGAGGTTTTGGTTGCTGGATACGCGTTGTTTGCTTATACTGTAGGCGATATTATAGGGGGTTTATTAGCCACGGGTGGATCGTTAATTGCCTTTGGATTTATAACGTACGTAATTAGGTTATTACAATAGGTGGTTCAGCATGGATAGGGGTCTTTATCTAGCGAGTATATTTCTCATTACTATAGGTTTATTGGGTGTGTGGTTGGGGTCTTTCGCAGACATTTCAGAATCCTTTAAGGAGATGACCCCGCCAGCATTGGTTGTATTGTTACTTGGTGTGTTTATACTTCCAATTGCCCTATTTAAAGGCGGTCCGCCAACGCCGGACGCGTATATCCCTATAGCTTTCCTACTAGTAACGGGGTTTTTCTTAATAGGATGGGATGCAATGCTGGGTGGGGGAGAAGAGGGCGAGGTTGTCGGTAACATATCCCTGTATCTTCTTATGGGTGAATACTGGTTTAATGAGACTAATCCAAATATCACTGTATATCAAAACTATCTGGTGACAGTTACTTTGGAAAATGTGGGTGAGGTGGCTCATTCTTTCCTGGTGAATCAAGTCTCAGAAGATTCTGGTTATATCTTCCAGGGAGAAGTTAGGCAAGTAAGTTTTATAGTTAATCAAGAACCTGGAGTATATAGATATCTATGTACTGTACCCGGTCATGTTGAACTAGGTATGTGGGGCTGGTGGATCATTGAAGAGCCCCCCTCCAATACGACCCAAACATAGTTAAAAATTTCAGGTAGTGGGGCCGCCCGGATTTGAACCGGGGACCACGGGCTCCCGAGGCCCGCATGCTAGCCAAGCTACACCACGGCCCCTAAAAACTATTATTTCTCAGATAGTCCTCCTTCTTTTAATGCCATGATGGCTGCTGCTATATCCCCTTTAGTCAGTTGTAGGGCTTTAACAGCTAAGTCTCTATCTACATTAGCTTGAGACATAACAATCTCTATATCCTCGTCACTGAAAGATGTTTCAATTTCTTCCTCTAACTCCTCTTCTTCACCAACTACTTGGTATACTGAAGCCCCTCCAACCTTAACTTTACTAACATTAGGGCTTCTTATTATTGTTTTGGCTCCGTCTCTATATACAAAAATAACTTCTTCGATATCTAGGCTCTCCATTCCCTCGATACCCATTTTCTTCATCATTCTACGCAGGTCTCGTGAAGAGAATCTTTTCATCTATATCTCCCTCCAACATATGTTTATAGCTATATAAAATTATTTTGAATCTCATCAATCGTTATTATTTGAGTATGGAATGTGAAGTATGTGGTTTTGATTCTAATGAGCTTTTGGAGGTTATTTTTGAAGGGCAGAGGGTCTACGCATGTAAAAAATGTATTAGGCAGTACAATTTAACTGTGGTTAGGAAGAAGTCTTTGGTCTCGAAAAAATATTTGAGACGAGTCCACTCCTACAAAAAAGATAGAATTACACTGAGTGGTGATTATGACCTCATACCAAACTATGGAAATATAATCAAATCGGCTAGAGAGAAAGTGGGATATACCCAAGAGGAGTTAGCTAGAAAAATAGGTGTTAAGTTAAGCTATATGAAAAAGGTGGAGCAGGGAAGACTATTTCCAGAATTAAGCATAGCCAGAAAATTGGAGAAGTTATTGGGAGTAAAACTGGTCTTACAATCCGAAGAAGTTGGTGAGTTTAAAGAGATGAAGGAGGTGATTGAGCATCAGGGTCAAGAAGATTTCACGATTGGCGATTTATTGAGAGGGCATGAGGATAAATAATTTGGTTAGAAGGGTGAGCTACGATTAGAGCAGTAGTAGTGATAAGTAATAAACAGAGGCTAAAAGAATTTAAGGCTTTGGTTGAGGAGGCCGGATATAGAATAGTTGGTTACGTAAATGTTAAAAGGTTCACCAGTAAAGGATTAAGTGATGTAAAGATAGCTGAGCTGAAAAGAACTGTTATCGAAGGGTTGGCTGAATATGTCCTTTTTGATATTGAGTTGAAACCTAAACATATGTACAACATTTGGAAGGAGGTGGGTACCCCCGTAAAAGATAGAGTAGAGATCATATTAGAGATCTTTAAAAAACACTCTCCGTCGAAGGAGGCAGATCTTCAGATTAAACTGGCGTTGTTAAACTACGAGTTGGCAAGGGCTAAGGAGAAGGTTATGCTTGCAAAATCGGGTGAACAGCCAGCTTTAATAATGGGACCTGGACAGTATGAGGTAGATAAATATTACCTTGAGATCAAAAGAAGGATACAGACTATTAAGAGGAAATTGGAGGAAGAAAGAAGGAGAAGAAGCAGTCATAGGCAGATGAGAAAGCGATTAGGTTTTAAGTCAATAGCCATTGCAGGGTATACATGTTCGGGAAAGACGACGTTGTTCAATAGATTGTCAAACTTGAATTTGAAAGTCGGCAACGAGCCATTCACTACTTTATCTACTAAGTACTTCCTATTGAGATTGGGTCCTTGGAAAACATACTTAATAGATACTATAGGATTCATCGAAGATCTCCCTCCATTTATGATACAGTCTTTCTACTCAACACTTGAAGAGATAAGTGAAGCTGATATAGTGTATCTAGTTATAGATATAACTGAGTATCCCAACCAGGTTGAAAAGAAGATAGAGACGTCATTAGAGATATTAGATAGATTATCCTACAAGGGAAGGGTGATCCTGGTTGGCAATAAAATCGATTTGATAAATAATGTTGAGTACTTAAAACCAATAGAATCAATATTTAGAGGGTATGGTTTTCCATATGTGTTTATCTCAGCTGAAACTGGACAGGGTATAGAAAAGCTTCTTAATATCACCCGTGAATCCATAGGAGAATCTATAAATGTAAAGATAAGGGTTCCATATCTTCATGAACACTTCTATAGGGTGATATCTCTTCTCAAGGAAGATGGATATGGGAGGATTGAAATGCGGGAAGATGGTGCTTACTTTTCAGGCTCTATTTCTAAAGAAACATTGAATAAACTAAAGAATACAGGGGGAATATATGTTGAGGAAGGTATCAGTCTTAAGACTTGGTCATAGATACCCTAGGGATGCCCGTGTATCAACTCATTTAGCTCTTGTTTCATGGGCCTTTGGAATAGATGAGCTTATATACACTGGCGATAGAGATGTTGAGTTCGAATCAAACGTGGGTAGGATCATCTCTAAATGGGGGAGTAAATTTGTTATTAGATACGAAGATAACTATAGAGATATAATAAAACAGTATAAGTCTAAAGATTACAGAATTATCCATCTTACCATGTATGGAGTTAACGTTAATTACCTGATGGATGAACTGTTGAATATTTCAAAACATTTAGTAGTTGTGGGTGGACAGAAGGTTCCGGGGGAAATTTTCAGACTATCAGATTTTAACGTCGCTATTGGAGGGCTTCCACACTCTGAGATATCGGCCCTAGCAGTATATCTAGATAGGATATATATGGGTATTCAGTTAGAGAGACATCCTTCTGTAAGCAGGTCGATAGTTCAAATGAAGCTTGGAAAGAAAATAGTTGAAGATAATGACTTAAATTATTCTTCACACTAAATTTATGTGGTGTAAAAGATGGATTGGGATGAAAAATCTTCCGCAACATATGTATATAAGAAAATAGTTGAAGCTTTTCAAGGACCACTGGCTGGTAAGATAATTGAGGTGTTAGCGGAATATGGAGAGTTAACCGAGGATGAGTTAGCAGAAAAAGTAGGTGTTGATGAATCGGAAGTAAGGAGAGTTATGTGGGTTCTTGCCCAGGAGGGGCTTATAACATCTAAAAAAGTTGTTAATGAGACTGGCTGGATGACATTCTATTGGCAGCTTCCTTTGACTCAGATAGACGGTACTGTTTTAGGGCTATATAGAAGGGTTATAGACAGATTGGAAGAGAAGTTGAGGTATGAAAGCGAGAATACTATGTTTTACTGGTGTATGAATCCCGACCACGACAGATATAACTTGCTTGAGGCTGCAGAATATATGTATAAATGTCCAATATGTGGGAAGCCATTGATCCCCCACGATAATAGCGAATTGATTGCAGCCCTGAAATACTGTATATCGGAGATGAAGAAGATATTAAACAATTATTTTGTTGAGGAAAGAATACAGGAGGAGGAAGAGAAAAAAAGTTGAACCTCCTTATTTATCATTGCCCAGCCGTCTGTAACTAACTAATATTTTATTTAGTCCAACCGGGATAGGAATAATATGAGGTGTGGGTTGAGAAATGTCTAGATGGGGATATAGTTACCAAGTTCCAGAAGAGGAGACAGAAAAATTTGTTAAGGCTAGTTTAAGAGAAGTTCCGATATCTCCTAAACACGCCGTAGAAATAGCTAGAGAGATTCGAGGCTTGTATGTGGAGGATGCTAGAAGATTCCTTGAGGATGTAATGTCTATGAGAAGACCAGTTCCCTTTAAGAGATATAAAAAGAAGGTTCCCCACAGGAGGGGGTTAAGTAAATGGTATGCTGGTAGGTATCCTGTAAAGGCCGCAAAATATTTCTTGAGGTTATTGGATAATTTGATTAATAATGCAGAAGATAGGGAGTTGGACGTTGATAGACTTAAAATAGTTCATTGTGCAGCTCATAGGGGCCGTAAAATTAGGAAGTACATTCCTAGGGCTTTTGGCAGGGCATCTCCTTATTTTGATACGTTAACTCATGTTGAGGTAATTGCTAAGGAGGTGTAGGCGATGTCGATGGATAAAACATCTAATAGAGTCCGAACCATTCTTGACAGAGTTAGGAAAGCTATGCTTCTTGATGAGTGGCTGGCTAAAGAACTTGTCAACGCAGGATACTCAAGTGTAAAAGTGATTAGTGTCCCTAGAGAGGGTATAGGCACGAAAATAACAATCTACGCCTCTAGACCTAGTCTTGTAATTGGAAGGAGAGGGAGTAGAGTCAGAGAACTTGTGAAGAAGATAGAGGAGGTGTTTGGATATAAGAATGTGAATATAACTGTACAGGAGGTTGAGGAGCCTGAATTGGACCCCCGAATCATGGCTTGGCAGATAGAGAGGCAGATAGCTAGAGGGACAAGAATAAGGAGGATTGGATTATGGGCGATAAACGTTATCAGGAATGCAGGTGCTCACGCAGCTGAGATCGTCGTGTCGGGTAAGTTAAAGACTACCAGGGCTGCTTACCAGAAATTTAAGTTCGGGGATATATTGAAGAGTGGTGAATTGGCTGAGAGATTGGTTAGTTCAGCCAAGCGTCCAGTATTAACGAAATATGGGATAATAGGTGTTAAAGTATCTATAATGAAATATGGCCTTAAGGAATACCTTGAATCCATTTCATCCGATGAAGAGGTTGGTGGTGATGAAGAGTCTGGAGGAGTTGAGAGAGAAGGATAATGAAGAGTTGATAGAGATACTTAGGGATCTGGAGGAGGAGTTGTTCAGGATTAGACGGACCATTATGTCTGGTGGTCAAGTTGAGAAACCAGGTAGGGTCAAGTTTCTTAAGAAACAGAAGGCAAGGATACTGACTATCTTAAGGGAGAGGGGTGTTAAAGTATGAAACTTTATGATAGAACGTTGACGGGAAGATCGATAAAAATAATTGAATCGCCACTTAGAACGTATATAGGTAGAAAAGTGTATGTTTTGAAGGAGAGAGGGAACACATTATTAGTTTACTGTGATGGTAAGGTTAAGACTATTCCTAAAAAAGGTTTAATTATTGAGATTGAAGGTGAAGATAAAATAATTAGTTATAAGCAGTTTGAAGGAAGTTATTTGAGGAGGTTGAGAAAAATATGACTAAAAATAATAATGTTAGAGACCCAGGTCTAGGTCTACCTATACCCAGTAAGACATGTGACGATCCTAACTGTCCATATCATGGTAACCTTAAAATTAGAGGAATACTTCTTGAAGGAAGAATAGTGAGTACTAAGATGGATAAGGCAGCTGTTATTCAACGTGAATATCTATACTATGTCAAGAAGTATAAGAGGTATGAGAGGAGGAGAAGCAGGATAACCGTGTACGTACCCCCGTGCATTGATGTTTTCGAAGGTGATGAAGTTGTAATAGGAGAGTGTAGACCAATTAGTAAAACAATCTCTTTTGTCGTCGTATATAATAAGACTCGAGGTGGTGGTTGATGGGAGGTAGAATATTATATGGTGTATTGATAAAGAGGCAAAGGATAACTAGAGCTGTTCCCGTTGGGAGTATAGTTAACTGTGCCGACAACAGTGGTGCTAAGAAACTTAAAGTCATTCAAGTTGTTGGATATAAGGGAAGGTTGAAGAGACGTCCAGCTGCGTGTGTAGGAGACCATATTAAGGTAAGCGTGTATCAGGGTCCATATAGGCTTAGAAAACAGGTTTTAGATGCTGTTTTAGTTAGGCAGAAATTCCCGATTAGAAGGCCGGATGGAACTAGAGTTATGTTTGAGGATAACGCTGCTGTACTGATAACTCCAGAAGGCAACCCAATGGGTACGGAGATAAAGGGGCCAATAGCCAAGGAGGCAGCAGATCTATGGTCTAAAATAGCTAGTATGGCAACCATCATAGTGTAAGGTGATATGTATGAAGACGAAAACTAAGAAGCCTAGTAAACAGAGAAAGAGACTGTTCAATGCGCCTAATCATAGGAGGCTTAAGATTATGTCGGTTCACCTATCCTCAGAGTTGAGAGAAAAGTACAAACGCAGATCTGTCCCGGTTAGAACTGGAGATACCGTTAGGATAATGAGGGGGGATCATAAGGGTGTAGAGGGTAAGGTCATTGGTATAGATCGGAAGAATTACAGGCTATATATAGAAAACGTATATAGGGAGAATAGTAGGGGGGAGAGGGTCAATATACCTATCCATTATTCTAATGTAATGATTGTAGACCTAGACTTGTCTGACGAATGGAGAAGAAAAAAGTTGGAGGGTGAGTAGAGTTGGCAAAGAAAGGTGGGAGTAGGTCTCTAAAGAGGTTGGCTTCTCCAATCACATATAGGATTCCGAGGAAGACTGGGAAATGGGTTGTTAAGTCATCACCAGGTCCTCACCCATCTGAGAAGTCAATACCTATTGCGATATTACTTAGAGACGTCCTTAAGATAGCTAGGAATTTGAGAGAGGTTAAATACATCCTCAGGAGAGGATATGTTAAGGTCGACGCTAAACCGATCAAATCCTATAAATGGCCAGTCGGGTTGATGGATGTAATCTCATTAATACCTACTGACGAGCATTATAGGATGTTGCCCGCTAAGAAATACCTAATCATGCCTAGGAAGATAGGAGATAAGGGTGAAGCGAGGTTAAAGCCCCTTAGGATAAAGGTTAAGACGATGATCAAGGGAGGTAGGTTACAGTTAACTACACATGATGGTAGAAACTTTGTTGTTTCCAGAGAGGATAACTTATCTAAGTTGAAACCTGGTGACGTATTGGTATATGATCTGGTTGATAAGAAGGTTGTAGAGACGGTTAAAATGGACATCGGGTCGTTAGGTTTAGTCATCGGAGGTAGTAAAATTGGGGTTGTCGGTAGAATAAGTGGAATAAGAAAAGTTGATCCGTTGAAGCCTAGGCTTGTCTTATTATCTACAGAAGAATATGGCGATTTTGAAACAGTGTTTGACTACGTATTTCCAATAGGTGTTGAGAAGCCCGTGGTTAATGTGGAAGGTGTTTAGCATGGTAGATACGGAAGAAGTTGTAAAGAAGAATAAGATGGAGGAGATAAGGGTGGAGAAAGTTGTTGTACACATGTCTATTGGTGGAGATTGGGAGAGGCTTCAAAAAGCTTCTAAACTTTTGGAGCAGCTTACAGGGAGGAAACCCGTAATAAGGAGGGCCAAGAAGACCATAAAAGCATTTGGAATAAGTAGGAAGCAGCCTATCTCGACGATGGTGACGTTGAGGGGGTCTGACGCGGAAGAGTTTTTGAAAAGGGCTTTAGAGGCTGTTGATAATAGGTTGAAACTGAGCTCCTTCGATGAGAGGGGAAACATTGCGTTTGGTATAAAAGAGCATTTGATGCTTCCAGGTGTCAGATATGACCCTGAGATAGGAGTTTTTGGAATGGACGTCATTGTTCACCTAGTGAAGCCAGGATATAGGGTAAAGGTTAGGCGATATAGAAGGTCTAGACTGGGGAAGAGAAATATCGTATCTAGACAAGAGGCCATCGATTTTATGATTAGAAAATTTGGCGTGGAGGTGATATAGTTAAATGGGTATTAAACATGTGTCTAGAAGATACGGTAAGGGAAGTAGAAAATGTGTGAGATGTGGTACTCATGTTGCAGTTATTCAAAAATATAACTTGATGTTATGTAGACGATGTTTTAGAGAGGTTGCGTATCAACTCGGGTTTAAAAAATATATGTAGAGGCTGGAGGTGTGTATATATGGTTCAGATAGATATAATAAGTAATCTAATGTCAGCTATAAGAAACGCAGAATCTGTAAGAAAGAAGGAGGTTGTGATATATCCATCCTCCAAGTTCGCTATAGAGGTTTTGAAAGTTATGAAGAGAGAGGGATACATAGACGATTTTCAGATTGTTGAGGATGGTCGAGGGAATAAAATCAGGGTTCTACTTAATGGGTACATAAATGATTGTAAGGCTATTAAGCCTAGATTTCCGGTTAACAAGAGGAACCTACCACAGTATATCAAACAATTCCTTCCATCAAGAGATATAGGGATATTAATCATATCAACCTCAAAGGGTGTGAAGACCCATAAGGAGTGTTTAGAAGAGGGTATAGGTGGTGTTCTAGTAGCATATGTGTATTAGAGGTGGGTGAAGTGGCTGATAGGATACATAGGGATACTATCGAGATTCCGGAAGGTGTTTATGTGGAAGTTATTAATGGAAAAGAGGTTTTAGTTAAGGGGCCGAAGGGTGAGGTAAGGAGGAGCTTCCAAAAATCTCCTGTGAAGCTTGAGAAGAGGGACAACAATATTGTGATAGAGGTTTATTGGAAGGGTAAGAGAGGGTTTTCACTGTTAAATACCATCTCCAGCCACCTGAACAACATGTTTACAGGTGTTACAAAGGGATATAAATACATGTTGAAAGCATATTTCATCCACTTTCCAATGGATATTCAGGTGTCTGGAGACTATCTGATTATAAAGAATTTCGTTGGTGAGAGGGGTGTTAGAAGAGCAAGGATTCTTCCTGGGGTAAAGGTTGAGGTTGTTAAAAAAGGAAGCGATATTGATGTGATAGTGAAGGGTGTCGATAAGGAGGCTGTTGGACAAACTGCAGCTAATATAATGCAGGCAACAAAGGTTAAAAATAAAGACCCTAGGGTATTTCTAGATGGAATATATCTATATCAAAAAGGTGTTGATGATGCCTAGGAGGAAACCTTTACTTAGTAAAGAGGAGTTGAGGCTTTTAGAGCTAAGGAATGTTATGAACAGGAGGAGGCCCAAGTTCATCAGGCAGGAGAGTTGGAGATATAAAAGGGTAAAGCCAAATTGGAGGCGGCCTAGAGGAATAGATAGTAAGATGAGGCTGAAGAAAAAGGGTAAGCCTCCACTAGTATCTATTGGATATAGAGGGCCTAGAGCTGTAAGAGGTCTACATCCAACTGGATTTGAAGAGGTTCTGGTGCATAACCCTAAGGAGTTGGAGACAATTGATCCTTCGAGACAGGCTGTTAGAATAGCCTCGGCAGTTGGCAGGAGGAAACGAATCGAGATTATTGAAAAAGCCGATGAGCTAGGCATTGTTGTTTTAAATAGGAGGGTTTGAAAATGCCCAATCTGAGAAGTAAGAGGGAGTTGATAGCTAGGTATCTCGGGGTAGGTGTTGATAGAATATGGGTTGATCCTAACGCTATGGATGAGGTTTTAGACATAGATACCAGGGAGGATGTAAGGATATTGCTTAGAAGAGGTGTGGTTAAGGTTAAGCCTGTAAAGGGTCAGAAACACGTGGTTAGGAAGAAGAAACGTGGTTATGGTAGTAAGAAGGGTAAGAAGACCGCTAGGGCTCCTAAGAAAAGGCTTTGGATGGAGAGGGTGAGGGCACAGAGGAAGTTGTTGAGGTACTTAAGGGATAAGGGGCTTATAAAGAGTAGTGAGTACAGAGAGTTGTATATGAAGGTGAAGGGAGGTATGTTTAGAAGCAAGTCACACCTACTTGACTATATTAAGGAAAATATTTGGAGGGTAAGGGGTGAATAGCATATGCCCGGAGCTAAAGGCCCCACTTTCAAGGTTAAATTCAGGCGGCTTAGGGAGAGGAGAACGGATTATAGATTGAGATATAAGCTTTTAAAGAGTGGACTTCCCCAGTTCATAGTTAGGAGAAGTTTAAGATATGTATACGTATCAATCTCTGAACCTATGATCGGAGGAGATAAAACTCTATTTACTGTATCTTCTAAAATTTTGGAGAAATATGGTTTTCCATCTTTGAAGAGTATACCTGCTGCGTATTTAACTGGCTACATAGCTGGTAGAATAGCTCTTGATAAAGGGGTAGAAAAGGCGATAGTGAATCTGGGATATGCGTGGACAAAGAAGGCGTCCATACCATTCGCAGCAGCAACTGGGGCCATAGATGCAGGCCTTGAGATCCCCTTGGGAGAGGAGAAACTTATTGATATGAGTAGGATAAGGGGGGAACATATCGCTAATTACGCAAGTCTCTTGAAGAAGAATGATCCAGATAGTTATAATTCTAGATTTTCAAAATATCTGGAAAAGGGTGTATCTCCTGAATCACTTCCGAATATATTTGACGAAGTGCTAAAAAAGATAAGAGAGGAGTTTGGAGGTGTTGAAGATGGGTAATAGAGTGGAGCCTCCCTCAATAGATGAGTGGATACCTAAAACTAAGCTTGGAGAGATGGTGAAGAATGGAGTGATATATTCATACGACTATATCTTGAAAAATGGTTTTGTAGTTAAAGAGCCTGAGATAATAAAGATCCTTGTTCCAAATTTAGAGTATGAGGTTTTGGATGTTACTATGGTACAGAAGATGACTGATTCTGGAAGACGCTCTAAATTTAGGGCCCTTGTTGTTGTTGGAAACAAGGACGGGCTGATAGGGGTAGGTGTGGGTAAGGCTAGGGAGGTAGCTGACGCAATTAATAAGGCCCTGAACACAGCAATACTGAACATAGCTCCTGTAAAGAGAGGATGTGGTAGTTGGGAGTGTGGGTGTGGCACTACACACTCGATAGCTCATACATCCCGGGGTAGTTGGGGTAGCGTAGAAGTAACCTTAAAACCTGGTCCAAGAGGATTGGGTATTGTAGCTGGAGAGACTGCTAAGAAGGTAATAGAGTTGGCTGGTGTAGAAGATGTGTGGGCTATAGCATTTGGTGAGACTAGGACAGACATATCTTTTGCAATGGCTACATATGACGCATTGAGGAACACCTATAAAATGGTGTATCTTCCCAAGCGATAAGCGGTGTAGGTGGTAATTATGGGGTGTTACCTCGTTATAAGAATCAGGGGTCAACCAGATGTTAGGTATGATATTAAGGAAACGTTGGAGAGGCTCAACCTATACAAGAAATTCCATGCAACATTACTGCCAGATACCCCATCAATAAGGGGCATGTTGAAGAAGGTTGAATTTTTTGTTACCTATGGATATGTAGACAAAGACACGGTTAAAGCTTTACTATTGAAGAGAGGTAGATTAGTTGGGAATAAACCGTTAACAGAGGGGTATGTAGAGAAGGTTCTAGGTATTTCAGTTGATGACTTAGCTGAGAAGATATGCAATGGTGAACTTTCTCTGAAACAGGTTCCTGGGTTGAAACCGGTGTTTAGGCTTCACCCCCCTAGAGGAGGTTTTAAACGGTCAATCAAGAAGCATGTAAAGATGGGGGGTGAACTAGGTTTTAGAGAGGATATTAAGACTCTTGTTACTAGAATGTTATAGTTTATTATTCTATCGAATATTTATTTACTAGTCTAAAATTCGAAATAATATAGATGGCCAGGTGGGTAGAAGATGCCACATAGGCTTAGGAAGACTAGATGGAGAAGGGGTAGTAGGACACACGGCTATGGTAGGGTTGGCCAACATAGAAAATCTGGTGATAGGGGAGGTTATGGTCTAGCAGGCCTTAAGAAACATAAGCGTTTTCACATGATGAAATACATGCCAGATCATTTTGGTAAGCATGGGTTTGTCTCACGTTATCCAAGAAGGAAGGCAATATCCATATCTGATTTAGAGAGATATGTAGACATGGGTTTGGAGACGGTTGACTTAACTAAATTGGGATACGATAAGCTCGTTAGTAAGGGTGTAATATCTAAACCTATAAAAGTTATTGTAAAGGAGGCAACTCCAAAGGCAATAGAGAAAATTGAGGCAGTAGGTGGAGAAGTTGTAGTATTGAATGAGGGAGGAGGGTCTTGAGCACCGTTAAACTCTTCTTTAAGAGAGTTGGCTCCATCCTCCCAGAGATAAAGAAACCAGAGAAGAAACTATCTCTTAGGACCAGGTTAATATGGTCCCTCGTAATCCTAGTTTTATATTTTATAATGGGTGGAATACCCTTATATGGAGTCTCCAGTTCCCCAAACGACCCCTTCGCAGCTTTTCGAATAATTTTTGCAGCCACTACAGGAACATTATTAGAGTTGGGGATAGGCCCGATTGTAACAGCCGGTTTAATAATGCAGTTGTTAAAGGGAGCAGAGATAATAAAGTTTGATTTTAAGGATCCTGAGGAGAGAGCCATCTTTACCGCAGCAACAAAGTTCCTTACAATCATTGTTACAATAGTCCAGGCTACAGCACTTGTGATGAGCAATTATTTAAGATTCATATCTACAAGTGTGTCAATTGTTATAATAACGTATCTACAACTGGTTATAGCAACGATATTTGTTATGTTGATGGATGAAGCTATACAGAAAGGTTGGGGTATAGGTAGTGGAATAAGTTTATTTATAGCAGCGGGAGTGGCGAGAACGATATTTATAAACTTATTCAGTCCTGTTACCATAAATTTTGGCGATTTTGCCGAGCCCCTGGGATTAGTACCTTTAATTATAGCCAAGGCTTTTGAAGGAGATTTTAATAGGGTTTGGGTTAGAGAAGGGAACTATCCTAGCATGTTAAGTTTTATAATGACTCTATTAGTGATTGTGATAATCCTATATGCAGAGGGTGTTAGAATAGAGCTTCCTATATCACACGCTAGATTCAGGGGGATAAGGTCAGTATATCCAGTTAAGCTCCTTTATGTATCCAATATACCTATTATACTAGCGTCCACCCTAATCGCTGATCTAAATATCCTGGCTAATGTTATATGGTCTAACCTAAACCCTGATGGAACAGATCCTCTATTAAACATGATTGTTTATTTTGAGACTGGTGAAAACGGAACCCTTATACTGAAAGGAGGCCTGCTATATTATTTAATCGGACCTACTGATATTTTCCAAGCTATTGAAGACCCTATCAGAACAGTAGTATTCATTATCTCAATGACTCTAATGGCTGTTGTATTCGCATATCTCTGGGTTGAGGTTGGAGGATTATCATCTGCCAGTGTCTCACAGCAACTGATAGATAGTGGGATGCAGGTTCCGGGCTTCAGAAGGAGGGCATATAGTGTAAATCTAATACTTAGTAAGTACATCCCTACCGTAACGTTAATAGGTGGTGTATTCGTAGGAGTTATAGCTGCGGTATCGCAGATATTAGGAGTGTTCGGTGGAGGAATGGGTATCCTACTTATGATCGATATAATGATGAACCTCTATCAAGCATTGTTGAGGGAACAGATAGAAGAATATTATCCTGCGATAACGAGATTGATAAAGATATAGGAGGTGTAACTCTCAAGATGCCTATAGCCATAATAGTAGGCGTTCCAGGTGTTGGTAAGACTACATTACTAAATAAGGCTCTAGATAAATTATCGCGAAACAGAGATGTGATAACAGTGAATTATGGGGATATAATGTTATCAGTTGCCAGAGAGAAGGGCTTGGTTGTCGGTAGGGATGAGATGAGGAAATTGTCCATACAGAATCAATTGATGCTTCAAAGGGAAGCAGCAAAAGAAATTAGTGCACAAGCAGAGAGACATGATCTTTTAATTTTGGATACCCACCTATTCATAAAGACCCCTAGGGGAAGATGGCCTGGCATGAGTGAGAACAACCTTCAATTCTTAGAAGGGGTTAAGCAGATAGTACTGATTGAAGCTGACCCAGAAAATATTCTTAGTAGGAGGTCTAGGGATAAGGGGAGGAGTAGGTCAGATTATGGAGGGGTTGATGAGATAGTACAGGATCAACTATACAATAGGATGTTGGCTTCCAACCTTTCCATCAGATATGGCTGTCCAGTTTATATTCTGAATAATGAGGAGGGAAAGGTGGATAGTGTAGCGGAGGAACTTGTTCAGGTTTTAGAGAAAGTCATTATGGAGAGGTGACTAATAATATGAATGATGCTACTCAGGCTATGTTAATCATTATACTGTTTGCTGTTGTCACTAATGTCATCAACACGCTTGTCACCGTTAGATTTGTTTACACTCCAGACTACATTGAGAAGAGGAGACAGGTACAGAAGATACGAGAAGAGTATAGGAGGGCGTTGATGTCAAAAGATGAGAAACAGTTGAAGAAGATGGAAAATAGACTGAACGCAATCAAAAAGGTAGAGACCGAGTTGATGTTTAAAACGTTTCGAATAATGCCTATCTCATTCGGAATTTTTTACTTGTTTTGGCTTATTATGGAGCAGTGGTATGGAACACTAGGTAATTTCGTATACCTTCCATACTATCTCCCCTTTGTAGGGACCAATATGAATTTCCTAAGTTGGTATATTTTTGCTTCAATAGCGGTTGGGGTTATCTTCCGGAGATTCCTCTATCCTAAGCTATAAGAAGAGAAGAATAATACTAGTGTCTATGAAGCCTATTATTATAACAATTTCAGGTTTTCACGGTGTTGGCAAGTCAACACTCTCAAAATATATTTCTAATAAGTATGGTCTGAAAAGAATATCGTCGGGGGAGATATTTAGAAGGCTTGCTGTGGAGAGAGGTCTTACGATTGAAGAGTTCTCGAAGATGGCTGAAGAAGATCCCTGTATAGATTCTTTGATTGATGAGATAATGGTTAAGGAATGTCTACAAGGTGGGTGTGTAGCCGATGGACTTCTTGCAGGATGGTTTCTGAAAGAGGTTGCTGATATAAAAATATGGCTAAAAAGTCCTTTAGAGATACGAGTTAAAAGAATATGTGAAAGAGAGGGGAGGGGGTATGAAGAGGTTTATAGGGAAACCGTTTATAGGGAGGATAGTGAGGTGAAGCGTTTCAAAGATTTCTATGATATAGACGTATATGACCTCAGTATTTACGACATAGTTATAGATACATCAAAAATAGGTTTAAATACCCTGTTTCAGGTTGTGGACCTCTTGATTAAGGACTTAGATAAGTAGGTGGAGGAGGTGGAGATGGAGGATCTGAATAAGTTGTTTAAGTGGCTGGATAAGAACGTAAACTTCATGATTCTAGATGACGACATAGACTTAGATGCTGGTATACATCCATTGGAGAGAGAAGGAAAGTATTATATTGACAGGTCGGTTGTAAACCTGGATAAGCCTAGAGGGCCAACGAGCCATCAAGTTGCAACCTGGGTTAAGAGAATCCTGGAGGTGGAGAAGACTGGACATGGCGGTACTTTAGATCCCGGAGTTTCAGGCGTACTACCTATAGGGGTTAATAAAGCGACTCCAGCGATGAGGTATATCGTGGGGTCAGCCAAGGAATACGTCGGTATATTGAAGATTCATGGTGATGTTTCTGAAGAAGAGTTAGACAGAGTTTTATCTCTTTTTAAGAAGGGGAGGATATATCAAAAACCTCCCTTTAGAAGTTCTGTAAGAAGAAAGCTAAGAACAAGAGAAATATATGAATTTAAGGTTATCGAGAAAGATGGTAGAAACATACTTTTTAGAATTAAATGTGAATCTGGGTTTTATGTTAGGAAGCTTGCACATGATATAGGGCTAATCTTGGGAGTAGGGGCTCATCTCGATGAGTTGAGAAGGACTGCTGCAGGCCCCTTCGAGGAAAAAGATATAGTTACCCTCTACGAGTTATATGCAGCTAAAAAAGTGTATGAGGATAATGGTGATGATACCCTCGTAAAGAGGACTCTTAAACCGTTTGAGATAATTTTTAAAGACTTCCCCAAAATTGTAGTTAAAGACACTGCTGTTGCATCTATAGCATATGGGGCGCAATTAAAGAGGCCTGGTATCTATGCGGTTTCAGGGAGTTTCGACGTTGGAGATCTTGTAGCATTGTTTACTAAAAGGAGCGAGGTAATAGCTACAGCCAAGGCATTAGTAAGTCATACGGATCTTCTCAATATGAAGAAGGGCCAGGTTACCGAGACCCAAAGAGTATTTATAGATAGAGATTTATACCCTAAGATGTGGAATAGAAGTCAAGACGGATAAATATTTTTACGTTTCACATGATATTCTTCTATACTGTATGCCGGGATGCCCGAGAGGACTAAGGGGTCGCCGCAGCGGCCTAGGCCTGGAGATCCCTCGGGAGAGCCGATGGGGCTCTGCCCCGCGTGGGTTCGAATCCCACTCCCGGCGCCAACATACTAATCTACTAGATGGTTTCTAGTCTTAAAAAGGCTTTCAAGGTATGTCTCTGGTCTTCCTACGTCTACTCTGATATCATGATCTATCTTTAGCGCATATACTTTAGCACCGTCCTGTATTGCATAGGATATGGCGTCAGTGAATTCCCACATGCCTTTCTCAGCTGCTTTTTCAACGTATTTTAACATCGAGTTATCTAGATAATATATCGCTACTACCGCCATTTTAGAGGGTGGTTTAGATGGTTTCTCATATATTTCCAACACTCTATATATGTCATCGGATATTCTAACTCCTTTTATAACTCCATAATGTCTTGGATCGTCCACTTCCTCCACGAAGGTGATTATGTCGGCGTTCACTTCATTTTTAGCATTTATCATCCTTGTTATATAGTTTTCCGTGTAAAGTAGGTAGTCGTCTCCAGGATGAATTATCACATCAGTTTTTATCTGTTTGCTAGCAAGATACACCGCATCACCAAACCCCTTAGGCTCATCCTGATATACGTACCTTATTCTACTGTTATCAACCATTTTCCTAAGCTCGTCTAAAACCTCAATCTGCAGCTTTTTTCCACTCGTTCTCAGTAGGTCTAGATATTCGTCGTCTATGGTAAAGTAACTTTTTATAATATCTTTATTTTTGGATAATACAAACACGTAATCTCTTATTCCCGCCTTAAACATGACTTTAAATATTAGATGAATGATGGGTATCAAAATCATCTCTCCATTCTTATATAATGGAAGTGGTAGCAGTTCTTTTGGAACAGCTTTAGACAATGGAGCCATTCTCGTCCCCATTCCAGCTATTGGTAGGATCGACGTAATCTTGGTCATTATCAATAGATAATCCTAGTTGCTAACATAGAAAAAGGTTAATGGTGGTTGAATTTTTGCAAGCCCCGGGCGGGATTTGAACCCGCGACCTCCGGCTTACCAAGCCGGCGCTCTGCCCGCTGAGCTACCGGGGCATACATAAATTACAATTCATATTTTGATGTATCAAATGATTTAAGCTTTACTTTTCCAGTTTTAGGCTGGACAAGTATCTCCATATTCTATCTCCTTTGTAGTGAAGTATTTTTACAACCTTTCCTTTTTTAATACTCTCTAGTTCACTATAATCCATAAGAGATAAGCCTACGGCTATCTCCGTATCCACGTATTTTATCATTACCAAGTGGTTTGAGGGAAACTCATTATAACTCTCTACTCCGGGAGCCATTAAATCAGCCCCCCTTAAAAGGGCTTCAGCAGCCCCCCTATCTACCCGCAACCAGTATTGATAGTTTATTAACTTCATTTTACCTAGATAGGGGTATGGCGGATCATTATCTACTATGATAACTGCTTCATCACCTTCTCTAAGGACATAGATTTTTTCGTTAAGATTGGGGATGTAGATCATCTCTCCAATAAGGTCATCAGCCTCCACAATTATACCCATATTCTCCATATACCTGACTATTTTTCGGGTTTTCTTATTACTAAGAGGTTGTATCCTCAAGCATCCTCACCCAATGGGTTCTTTACCAAATAGGATTTATGGGGCCGGTGGGATTTGAACCCACGACACCCCGGTGTCCCACTTTGTCTTCAGCCGGGTGCTCTCCCAGGCTGAGCTACGGCCCCTATACACTCAAATTCTATATCAATGGAATAAATATATAGCTGTTTTGATGTGTCTGTGGTGCCGCCGCCGGGATTCGAACCCGGGGCCTCCCGGATACACCCACATTTTCAACATCATCCTTATTTAGTCAGCGCTCATAACCTGTGGATTATGAGCCGGGCGCTCATACCACTGAGCTACGGCGGCATCATAAATTGTTATTCTAAATATTACGTTATTAAGCTTTCTAAGCCGTTGAAGAGGAAATGTATATGGAGAAAAGAATGTTAAAACAGTTCTCCAGCTAATATTGGGCTAGCTTTGAGATAAGTCGACTGGTGGACCCGCCGGGATTTGAACCCGGGACCTCCGCCTTGCGAGGGCGGCGTCCTACCACTAGACCACGGGCCCTCAATCTAATTTTTATTTTACAATATTTGTTTTTATAGTTGGTACAGGTGGCTTTGATTTTCGAAGCCTGACTACCACTTTACTAATGGATGGTTTACCATTCGGTTTTCATATATCGTATATATATCGCTATACTGAATTTTTATTAAATATATATAAGAATAAAAAATTTGGATAATAAATAATATCATGTGCATCGAGTTGTACGCGATGTAACAATAGGTCTATTACTATACGAACTTATATCCATTGTATTTACATCTAGTCTCTTTCCATATGTAGAAGCTCAGTCTCGACTATATGCAGGTTATGCATATTATGGGTTTAGTAGAAATGGGATTTGGGGTGTACGTGGATATATTCTCTCTTCCAATATATATAATGTTCCGCCAAATGGGTTTGGTGCTGAATGGGTTACTATCATCCTACAATATAAACCCCTGTATTGGATTCAAGCTGGCTACGTAACTAGAAATGTATGTTATGCCTTTGTTTTTTGCTGGATTGAGAGGAATTACTTCATTGAAGTTAATGATGGGTGGGGATATAGAGTCTGGTACTATCCTGGGCCCAGTGTAGGCACGGTTAATAGGTATCAAATCATTAACATGAATGCTTATTCGGATCCATTCAACCCTATAGATCCTCATTATTGGGAGGTTAGGATTAACTCCCAGAATGAACTCGTTCGAAAGATTGTATACGTGTATCCGTATTATGAAGGTGTAGATATGAGTGCTATGACAGAGATTACTAACAATGGAATTGATGTTGAGTTGGCTCATTTCAGTAGTTTACAGAGATATCTAGCTGGGTGGAGGCTTTGGGATAGAGTGGGATTGATTAGGGTTGATCCTCCATTCGAACTTAAGAGGGTGTCCTACTATGAGTTTTATACGTGGACGAGGTAGAAATAAGTTCGTTACAGCAGGAGTTGCTCTTCTACTTTTACTTATTAAGTTTTCATTATTGAATACAGCATATGAAGAAGATGTGATGTACACACCAGGTCCAATAGAGCTTCAAAACATGATATCTTACGATGAGTTCATCTCCCAACTTAAAAATGAATCCAAAGCTTTAAGAAGAGTTATTATGCTACCTAATTGGATCCCGCCTGGATTGAAGCTTATAGGTGTATGGGGCAGGATGATAATCTATTCTTATGGTCCTGTATCAACATTAGATGATGCAGATCTGACGATATCTGTTAGACCAATGGATGCGGTCCAATTAAAAAATATAAGGACTCTCGGTGAGTTATATGGTGACTTCTATAGTTCTCTGGAGCGTGATGCAGAGATATTAAGAGATGTCGGTAGAAACGTTACTGTTTCGTATATAAACGGTTTATATGTATTCGTTATCTGGGATTATCCCGAAGGTTATAGGGCCGATATTAAAATATACGATTTACAGAATAAGATCACATATAGCATTGTAGTTATGGATACTGTTGATTTTTCATATAGTGATCTTATTCGAATTATTAAAAGTTTTTCACCTATTGAGTAATCACATCATCCCACGTTAATAAGATGATACTGTAGTGGTCAATGAAAGATTAGCACTAGAGAGCCCTATCAGTGATTATGTCATTATTTTCAATCTAAGTCGAATAGGTCATCTTACTAACTAACTTTTATGTTGATATCCCAAGCGAGTATCTTTCATGGTTTTATACCACGATATCATAGTTTTAAATCTTTAAATCATGATTGGAAATGATGGAATGATAACATTTGAATATTATGTACAAGCTATAATGTGTAGGTGAAACAAGGATTATCTATAGCGTATAATTCGATTCTATAGGTTTTTATATATTATGAGGTATTAGGCTTAATACAAATATTGGATGTGGAGGTGTAGACAGAAATGGTTAGTGTAAAGGATGTTCCGGCTGATGCTTTGATAAATAGGCTCTCAAAGTATATAAAAGATAATGTGTCTGAAGTCAATCCTCCTGAGTGGTCTACTTTTGTTAAGACTGGTAGGTCTAGGGAGAGGCCCCCTGACGATCCTAACTGGTGGTACGTTAGAGCTGCCTCTATACTGAGAAAGATCTATCTTTATGGCCCTCTTAGCATTAAGGATCTCAGGAGGATGTATGGTGGACGTAAGGATAGGGGGGTAAAGCCGGAACATTTCTATTTGGCGGGGGGAAGTATAATAAGGAATATTCTTCACCAATTAGAGGCAGCGGGTCTTGTCGATAATACTGAGAAGGGTAGGATACTTACTCCCAAAGGTAGGTCTTTACTTGATAAGCTTAGTACAGAGATTTATAGGGAAAAACGAGTTAAGAGGTGGTATGAACTTTATGAGATAGATGTAGGTGATTAAAGATGTCTACTCCCGATAGGGATAATGAGGAGGAGAAGAAGAGGGAGGAAGCTATCAAGGATGCCATTTTAAGGAGGTATTTGGAGCCCGATGCTAGGGAGAGGCTTAATAACCTGAAATTAGTAAACCCTTCACTCGTCAATGAGATTAGAGATTTTATATATAACCTAGCGATATCCCAGAGATTGTCGCGACCACTGTCTGATAAAGAACTGAAAGATCTACTCATACGTCTCCAGAGTAGGAGGAAAAGGGAATATAGGTTTAGGGGGTTGTGGTGAATGGCTAGACATAAGGATCCGGCTTTTAAAAATAGGTTGGCTAAGGCTTATAAATCGAATAGGTCGCCGCCAGTGTGGGTTATAGCTAAGACTAATGGTCGTGTAAGAACCAATCCTAAAAGGAGAAACTGGAGAAGGTCTAAATTAAAGATTAGAACGAAAGAGGGGTTTTTTGATTAATTAAATCGTTAGATGCTATTTGATGGTGGGTTGGTATGAGCGAGAAGGTAAGTGAAGAAGTTGTTGAGAAGCCAGAGGTCAAAGAAGAAGAGATGGAGGAAACCACCATTTCTGATTTCATACCTGAAGATGTAACTGTGAGGATTGAGAGGGTATATGTCGTCCCTCTATGGAGGTCGTGGGGTCGTAAGAGGGGGATCCGTAGGGCTAAGAAGGCGGTTGCATATTTAAAGAGGTTTATGATTAGACATATGAAGGGAATTGATGTTAAGATAAGTCCGGAGGTTAATAGACTTATCTGGAAAAATGGAATTCGTAACCCTCCAAGGAGGATTACTGTAAGAGCGGTATTGGGAAGTGATGACATAGTATATGTTACCCTTCCAAAAGATGTGAAGTAGGAGAATGTTGAGAATAAAGGTATTTGGTAGTTCCAATATAGGTCTATATGTGGCTGCTACAAACAAATTTTTCTTGTTTCATTCGCAAATCCCAAGCAACAAGATAAAAATGCTATCTGAGGAGTTGAAGGTCACTGGAATACCTATACCACTGGTGGATACGGTCATCACTACACCATTTCTAGTATGTAATAGTAAAGGAATTATACTTCCAGATTTGTTTGAGAGACATGCTTATACAGAGTTAAAACAGATGGTGGAGAGTCTAGGTGTGGAGATAGAGCTTGTTGATCATAAATATAATGCTCTGGGAAACACGGTCGTAGCTAACGATAAGGGAGCTGTTGTGTCTCCTGTAATTCCTCTGAACGTAAAGAAGCTATTAAGTGATGTGTTAGATGTTGAGGTTTCTACATCAACAATAGGCAGATTTAGTTATATAGGCTCCTTAATCTCGGTGAATAATAAAGTTGGTTTAGTTGCCCCAGTTATTAAGGACGATGAGAGAGACTTAATAGAGAATGTTTTGAAGATAAAGCTATATGAGGGCACAATAAACGGTGGTTTAGAGTTTATTAAGCTAGGCCTTGTTGTTAATGATTATGGTGTAGTTGTAGGTGAGGACTCTCAGGGAGTAGAGCTTATGAATGTGTCTACATTATTCGAGGGTGGTAAATATGTCGATAGAGGAGAAGGTATCAAGTCTAATAGTTGAACAGAGGAACATAAATAGGATAATGGAGACACTATATAATGAAATCTTGACTCTTCAATCATCGATCGAGGATAGACAGAAAGCCCTAACTTTCATAGAGAAATACATTGGCTTTTCAGAGGATCTAGAGATATTATTTCCTTTAGGAGGTGGCCTGTATATAAACGCTAGTATCAAACCGGGGGAGAAGATATATAGATCGGTCGGCTCAGGAGTCTATCTTGTAGATGAGCCAAGCAAGATAGCAGATATTATTAAGAAGAATATAGAAGATCTATCTAAAGCTCTAGAGGAGAGGCGAAATTTATTGGAGCAATATAGAGCTAGATATGATGAGATTGCCGCTGAATTGTCAGAGTTGTACTTTAAATTGCAGAATACCAAAAAGGTGAAGTGACGGTTGTGTTCTCCAACTTCAAATCTGGTCTAAAAAGGTTGGTAGATTCTATAGGTAATAGAGAATTATCTTTAAAAGACCTTGAAAAGCATAGGGATGATATCCTAATATTTCTCATCGAGAATGACGTTGCTTATGATGCAGCAGAAGGGTTGATGGAGGGTTTTTTAAAATATGTCTTGGGGATGAAGGTGTCTAGGTTCTCCTCTCCCTCTGAAGCTATATACATGTATTTAAGAGACTACATATCTAAAGTTCTCAAACCACTTGAAGATGATTTTGACAGGATTGTTCTAGAGTCAGTCTCTAGAGAACCTCCATATAAGATGTTATTTGTAGGTGTGAATGGAACAGGAAAGACCACTAGCCTGGCCAAAACCGCCTCGAGGCTGAAGAAAATTGGTCTTACACCTCTACTAGTATGTTCAGATACTTTTAGAGCTGGAGCTATAGAGCAACTCAATAAACATGCTAATAACTTAAAATTACCGTTTTTTGCGACTGGGTATGGGCATGATCCAGCTGCAGTAGCTTATGACGCTATAAACCATGCTGAATCGAGAGGATATGAAGTAGTATTGATAGATACCGCTGGTAGACAATACTCGAATAAGAATTTAATGGATGAGTTGAGGAAAGTTAAAAGAGTGGTAAACCCTAATTCCACTATACTTGTTCTGGATAGCTTGACGGGGGCAGATGTTATTAAACAAGCAGAAGAGTTTGACACTGGTATTGGTGTGGATAGGTATGTGTTTACGAAGGTAGATGCGGATATAAAGGGAGGAGCTATTATATCTGCCTCAATAATGCATCCTAAGAAGATCTCCTTTTTGGGGGTAGGGCAGAGGTATGAGGATTTATTACCATTTAAAGCAGAATACATCATTCAACAGATGTTTTGAACATAGGTGATGCAAGATGCCAAATCACTTCATATCCATGTGGGATATTGAATTTGAGGAGATAATGAGAATTATTCTCCTCACTGACGAGATTAAAAACGGGTTTATCGATGTTGAAGGGGCTTTAGAGGGCTATACATTAGGAATGATTTTTGAAAAGCCTTCTACCAGAACAAGAGTCTCGTTTGAGGTAGCTATGTATCAGCTAGGTGGAGAAGCCATATATCTTCCCACTTCAACCTTACAACTATCTAGGGGGGAGTCATTAAAGGATACTGCAAAGGTTCTGAGTAGGTATCTTGACATATTAATGGCTAGGGTTTATAGGCATGAAACGCTGATTGAGCTTGCAGAATATAGCGATATACCAGTTATAAACGGTTTATCTGATAGAGAGCACCCAGTTCAGATAATCTCAGATCTATACACTATATATGAACATTTAGGTAGGATTAGAGATATTAAGATTGCCTTCATAGGTGATGGTAGCAACAATGTCGCCTACTCTCTAGCGATAGCCGCGGCAAAGTTAGGAGTGGAACTTGATATCGCTTCTCCTAAGAATTACTGGATTGAGGAGAATGAGAGGAAAAAATTGGAGGAATTGGCACAGAAGAATGGGGGGAGATTAAGGTATTTAGTGGATCCTGTAGAGGCTGTTGTGGATGCCGACGTCATCTATACAGATACGTTTGTATCCATGGGGATGGAGGATGAGAGGGTGGAACGATTGAAAAACTTCATTCCAAAGTATCAGGTTACTATGGAACTATTAGATAGAGCCTCTAAAGACGTGGTCTTTATGCATTGTCTGCCTGCACATAGGGGTGAGGAGGTTCTAGATGAAGTTATAGATTCAGAGTACAGTATTGTGTATGACCAGGCCGAAAACCGTCTCCATACTCAGAAAACACTGATGCTATACTTACTGGATATGTTATGAACAAGTTGGGAAAATGACGTATGCAGTAGTGTTCTCCCGAAAGGATGACGCAAGTCTAACGTTGTATAAAGTTTTTAAAGAGTTCTACAATAGACTGTCGCCTCCATACAATGTGATTTTTTATGAGTCTGGGATTGAGCCAATCTACACAGACAACATCGATAGGAGCCTTTCTAGAGATACGGAACTTATAATTTTTTTATCGCGCCATGTTGCAAAGTCTAGCATCCCAACCATCACCTGTCATGCACCGGGAAACCCAGATAATTTCAACAAATACGGTGGTTTGCCTAAGAGCCTTCCACCTACCAATCCCTGTTTTATAGGATATTTTCTTAGGGCTGCTGAAAACAATGTTAAAAAAAGCGGTCTAGACTATACAGTTAGCTTGGAAGTTACTCATCATGGACCTACGGAGCTAGAAAAACCATCTGTATTTGTAGAAATAGGTCCTACAAAGACCCAGTGGAGGGATGCAGAAGGGGCTTTTGTTGTGGCAAAATCTATATTGGAGGCATTGGATAAGTTGGAGAGTGGATTAAAATGTGTGGGGGCTGTTGGGTTTGGAGGCCCCCATTATGCTCCTATATTCACAGCTATGACTCTAGAAGAAGGCTACAATTTTGGGCATATAATTTCAAAGCATATTTTGCAAGAATGTTATACAGACATTATTGATTTAGCAATTTCCAAGACGCTGTATGCTAATTATGCGGTTATAAATTGGAAAGGGTTGAAAGGTGGAGTTAGGCAATGTGTATCAAACTATTTATCTTCTAAGAAGCTTAAGATTATAAAGAAATAACGTTATAATTCATTATCAACAAACGATTAATGATAATGTTTAGAAAGTTAGAATTAAGATGTATTGGTGGTAGATGATGTGGGAGAAGATATTGTATGCCTTGAAATTGGCTAGAAAGCCGAGTGCCACAGAGTTTAAAGAGTACAGTAAATTAATCTCCCTTGGTATCGTATTACTCGGATCTATTGGTTTCGTGATATACGTCGTGTTTGACATATTCATAGTGAGATGAGGGATGTATAATGGATGAGGAAAAAGCGAAATCCAGGTTCTTTCTTGTTAAAGTAGTGGGTGGACAGGAGGAAGATGCTGCAAGAATTGCTGAGTTATATGTTAAATCATCTGAGGGTAAGATAAAAGTCAAAAGTATAGTTAAGCCTCCAGGCTCAAAAGGTGAGTTGATTGTAGAGGCTGAGAAGTATACAGATGTTTTTAGGGCGTTTGAAAATATAAAAAGCTTTAAAAAGATTATACCAGGTCTGATTCGTTTTGAAGAGGTGAAGGAGCTTCTGATTGAGGAGGTGGAGGTGGAGTTAGAAATTGGGGATGTGGTGGAGATAATATCTGGCCCATTTAAGGGGATGAAGGCAAAGGTTGTCAATATAAAAGATAAAAATGATATTGTAATACACTTAAGAGATGCATCTGCATCACCAATACCCATTATATTGTCAAAAGATTATGTGAGGAAGATAAAGGAGGAAGTTGATTATGAGTAGTAAGAAGCAGGTTGTAGAGGCTCTTGTTCCAGGGGGTGCAGCCACAGCTGGACCTCCACTAGGCCCACAGTTGGGACCCTTAGGCGTTAACGTTAAGGCGGTGGTGGATAGGATCAACGAACTAACCGCTGATTTCAGAGGGATGAAGGTTCCTGTGAAGGTTATTGTCGATGTAGCGACCAAGGAGTTCGATGTAGAGGTAGGTATACCTACGGTATCAGCATTGATAGCTAAGGAGGCTGGTATTGAGAAAGGATCGAGTGAGCCTGGAAGAGTGTTTGTAGGAAACTTATCTTTTGAACAGATTATAAGAATAAGCCGCATCATAAATCAGAAAATTGGTCTAGACAACTTGAAATCTGTCGCTTTACAGGTATTAGGTACCTGTGTCAGCATGGGTGTTAAAGTAGATGGGAAAGATCCGAAGGAAGTTACAAGGGAAGTTAAAGAAGGAAAGTATGATGAATATTTTAAGGAAGTTGAGGTTGATGAGGGTGGTTAGTCATGTCCCTAGTAATTAAATCTAATAAACAGGTTGATGAGGAGGCTTTGAGGAATGCCATAAAAAAAGCAGTTGAAAGTAGTAAAAAGAGAAGGTTCAGACAGTCTGTAGACTTAATAGTGGCCATATCAGGTCTAGACCTCAAGAAACCTGAGAACAGGATTCGAGCTTCAATAAAACTACCTTTTGGGCCTTCTAAACCTAGGAAGGTGGCTATGTTCGCCGATGGAATCACTGCAGAGAAGGCTATTGAGGCTGGTGTTGATAAGGTGATAACAGAGAAGGAGTTGTTGGAGATGGCCGGGCAGAGAAGGGAGATTAAGAAACTGGCGAATTCATTTGATTTCTTTCTAGCTGAACCTAGGATGATGGCTAACGTAGGTAGAGTTATGGGGTTTGCACTAGGCCCTAGAGGGAAGATTCCACAGATAGTGCCTCCAAATACAGACATTAGGAGATTTGTAGAAGACCTCAGAAAATCTGTATTGGTGAATGTTAGGAACAATCCAATGGTTTCCGTCTCCATTGGTCATGAAGAGATGAGCATAGATGAATTGGTGGAGAATGCAAAGACCGTCTTAACCACACTATCTAATAAACTTCCGGAAAAGGCCTATATAGATAAGGTGTATGTTAAGACTACTATGGGCCCCTCGGTAAGAGTAGTTTGAATGAGGTGATCATGATGTCTACACAGAGGCAAAGGCAGGTTCCAGAGAAGAAAGTAATAATGAGGAAAGAGTTTGAAGATCTACTCAGAAATAATAGGTATCTAATAGTTGTGGATGCATATAGACTAAAGGCTTCGATGCTTACTGAGGTGAGACGGCTTCAGAAGAAGATGGGCTTTAGAATAAAAGGAGGGAAGATGAGGGTTTTGCTAAAGGCAGTGGAAAATGTATATCCCGAATCAGTAGAAAACCTCTCAAAAGAGTTTCAAGGTCAACTTATCTTCATATTTACGAATAAAAATCCGTTTAAGATAGCGTATGAACTTGACAAGTTTGAAGTGTCAATGGAGGCATCGCCTGGAGATATCGCTCCTGAAGACATAATAATACCTGAGGGGAATACTGGAATCCCTCCTGGACCGGTGATAGGCGTCTTTTCAGCCTTAAGTATACCCACTAAGATAGTCGCCGGAAGCATCTACGTAGCTAAAGATGTATTAGTTGCTAGAAAAGGCGATAAGATATCACAGAATCTAGCAAATATCTTATCAAAATTAGGTATAAAGCCGATTAAGTCAAAAGTAAACATAAAATTCGCATATGACTTTGAGGATAACATTATAATTTCTAGAGACCTTCTAATACCCGATATAGAGAAGTTGAGGAACGATCTTGAGAAGGCAATACAGAACTCGTATAAGCTGGCTTTAGAGATAGAGTATATCACACCAATGACGGTTAAACTACTACTACAGTTGGCATATTCTAGGGCTAAGCAGTTAAGTTTAGAGGCAGAGTATATAGACGGATCAACTATCAGAGAACTCATTATGGCAGCTGTAGCAAAGGCGTCAGCTTTAAAATCGTCTTTGGGCATTGATGAGAAGTAGAGAATGATTTATATAATGTCTATTCTGAGTAATATTTAGAGTAATAGGAGGGATATGTCATGAAATACATATATGCAGCGTTATTGCTCCATGATGCAGGTAAGGAGATTAATGAGGAGAACCTAACTAAGATCTTCGAAGCTATTGGCGAGAAACCAGATGAAGCTAAGATAAAGAGTCTAGTCGCCTCTATAGAAGAAGTCAATATTGATGAGGTTTTGGAGAAGGCTATAGCAATGCCGGTTGCAGCCGCACCAACGACTGCTCCAGTAACTACAGAGGAGGAGCCAGAAAAGAAGGAGGAGAAGCCCGAAGAGGAAGAGAAGGAGGAAGAGGAGGAGTCCTTCGAGGGACTAAGCGCCCTATTCGGGTAACATATCCTTTTTTATTAAATTAAATAGTTGGGGTCCCACCACTAGTTTTTTGGTGGGATTCTCTTGAAGTATAGAATCGATCCAAGAGAGTTTGATATAAGCTTCATGCGTGAAAATGGTTTTATCAGGAAACAGTGTAAATCATGTAAATCCTATTTCTGGACGCAGAATCCAGATCAAGAGTTATGTGGCGAGGCGCCATGTGTAGACTACTCCTTCTTTGGTAATTCTCCTGCAAAGAGAAGGCTCTCTATTAGGGAGATGAGAAGGGCTTTCTTGTCATTTTTCGAGGAGAACGGCCATAGAATAATAGAGCCATATCCAGTAATAGCTAGGTGGAGGGACGACCTACTCATCACCATCGCTTCGATAGCTGACTTCCAACCACATGTCACATCTGGACAGGCATCACCTCCAGCCAACCCACTGGTTGTCAGTCAGCCTTGCTTGAGATTTGAGGATATAGATAAAGTGGGGTATACTTCTGGGAGACATATGACAATCTTTGAGATGGGTGGAGCACATGCATTCAACAATAAAAAGAAGGGTGACTTCATTTACTGGAAGGATAAAACTATAGAGCTCCATCACAAATTTGCTACTGAGGTCTTAGGTATAGACTCGGAAGATATCACGTATAAAGAACATTTTTGGGTGGGCGGTGGGAACGCCGGGCCAGATGTAGAGGGAATTATAGCGGGGCTTGAAGTATCTACATTAGTTTTCATGATGTATCGTGTTGATAGTAATGGAATCCTTACGGAAACACCAATATGGACTGTAGATACAGGATATGGTATTGAGAGATGGACTTGGTTGAGCCAGGGTGTTTATAACGCATTTGAGGCCGTATATGGTGAGATATATGAATGGTTATTGAAAGCTCTCTCCATAAAAATAGATCCAGATGCAATGAGACTGTTTGCTCTAAGAAGTCCATTGTTGAGTGAAGAGGATCTTCCAAATCTATCCACTATCCTAGAAGAATTGGGTATCGAAGACTACCTCTCTGACTTCATAAACCTTATTAGGGCTTCAAAATTACTTGACTATAGCAAGGCGTCATTATTCTTAATAAGCGATGGGGGTGTCCCAAGCAATACCGGGGAGGGTTATCTAACTAGAATGTTGCTGAGAAAGATTTTCAAGTTGATTGATGAACTAGAGTTGGAGTTGAATATGGTCTATAAGCTGTTTGAAAAACAAGTTATTAGATGGGGCGGTGATTTCCCTAGGGTAACTATGGTAAGAGACATCGTCATCGACATCTTAGATACAGAATATAGAAAATATCAGGATATAATCAAGAAAGCCCCTAAAATAATTGAGAATTACCTTAATAAAGGATATTTGCCAGACACGTCTCTTTTGATAGAGCTTTATGACTCACATGGGATACATCCAGAGTATGTCAGAGAATATTTAAGAAATAGCAGGGGTCAGAATATAGATATTCCATTTAACTTTACAGAGTTAGTGGCCAATAAACACGTCAAGAGTGGCTATATAAAGAAGGAGAAGGCTGAAGCTATCGACATTCCAACAGATAAAACGGTAAAGCTCTACTACACAAATCAATATCTTAGAGAGGCTATTGCTAGAGTTGTATGGGCTAAGGATGATTTAGTCGTGCTCGATAGGACGGTCTTTTATCCTACCGGAGGTGGCCAAGTTCACGATACAGGCTATATAGTGTTAGGTAAGGAGAGGTATAAGGTAATAAACGTTTTTGATAACGACGGCATAGTTATACACAAATTAGATAGGAAGTTCAATGGGTCGATAGATGGGTCTGTAAAGCTGATTCTAGATTGGGATAGGAGATATAATATAATGAAGCACCATACATCCACTCATATACTTCTCTCAGCTGCTAGAAGAATTTTGGGGCCTCATATATGGCAAGCTGGAGTAATAAAGCAGCCAAACTATGCACATTTAGATATTACCCACTATAAAAACCTAACTTACGATGAGATAAAAGGTCTGGAGGAGATGGTTAACAGGGTGATTCAAGAGAATAGAAGGGTAAACTCCTACTTTATAGACAGAGGTGATGCTGAGAGGAGGTATGGAGTATGGATATATCAGGGTGGAGTGGTGCCGGGAGAAAAACTTAGGTTGATAGAAGTTGAGGATTGGGATATAGAGGCCTGTGGAGGTACACATGTCTCAGAAACTGGGGAGATAAACTTTTTCAAGATAATAGATGTGGATAAGATACAGGATGGTGTTGTTAGGATTACCTTTAAAGCTGGGCAGCCTGCACTAGAATATGTGAACAGGGCTACAGATGTCCTATCCAAGATAGCCTCGAGCCTCTCAGTCTCTAAAGAGCATGTAGATGAAGAAGTGGAGAAGTTACTTGAGAATCTGGATAACATGGAGAAGGAGTTGAGGAGGTTGAGGGAGAGGCTTGCGTCGGTAACTGCAGAAAATCTGATGATCAAGTCGATGAAGCTAGATGATGTAAAAATAATAGTTTATAATGATGAGGATGTTGACTTCGCGATAAAGGTGAGTGACTACGTAGATAAAAAGGATGGAAAATACCTATTCATAGGGTATTCCCAGACGAAGAAAGGTTTGAACGTGATTGTTAAAGTAGGAAACTCCCTTACAAACATGATTTCAGCTGATAAGTTGGCTAAAGAAATAGCCTCAAGAATATTTGAGGGGTATGGTGGGAAGGGAGATAGGAGGTACTATAGAATCGGTGGAAGGTTGAAGGAGTCTCCAACCAATTTAAATGAGTATCTCTTGGATATAATTAGTGATGTCGTCCGAGGGATCTACAAACAACCATTTAAATGAGTATCTAAGAAAGGTTTTGGAGAGGGAGGAGACTTTAGCAAAAGAATTCTTTAAGAAACGGTTATTCGAGGCTGATAGGAGTGACAGACCGAAGATATTCATAACATTCCCATACCCCTATATGAATGGGTCTTTACATTTGGGTCACGCATACTCCTCCGGCAGGCTTGACGTGTACGCTAGGTATAAGAGGCTAAAGGGATTTAACGTACTTTTTCCATGGGCATGGCATTGGACTGGTGAGGCTGTATATGGTACAATCCACAGATTGAGAGAGGAGGATAAAGAAGTCATAGATAGACTGGTAAATTTAGATGGTGTTGATAAAAATGAAATTGATAATCTTAAGGATCCAATATACTTTGTCAAATATTTTACAGATAAGAATCGAGAGGTTATTAAAAGGTTCGGATTATCAATAGATCTATCGAGAGAGTTCCACACAACTTATCTACACCCACTCTATAACAAGTTTGTTGAATGGCAGGTCAGAGTATTACATAAAAAAGGATATATTGTTCGTGGAAGTCATCCAGTTGTTTGGTGTCCAGTGGATCAGAGTCCAACTGGTGATCATGACAGACTAGAGGGTGAGGGAGTTAGACCTGAAAAATATTTCATAATCAAGTTTAAGATGGATGATTCCTACCTTGTGGCAGGTACCCTTAGGCCGGAAACCATACTCGGAGTTACAAACATATGGGTAAACCCTCGGGCTAGATATATAGAGATTGAGGTTGATGGTGAGAAGTGGATTGTAAGCATACAAGCCTCTGAAAAGCTGAAGGAGCAGCTTAGAAATGTTAAGGTGATTGGGGAGGTTCAAGGTGAAAGTCTAATAGGTAAGTGGGTTGAAGCCCCTATCACAAATAGAAAGGTCCCCATCCTTCCAGCAGACTTTGTCGATCCAGAATCTGTTACCGGAGTTGTCTACAGTGTGCCTGCACACGCACCATACGACTATCTAGCTCTTAGAGACCTGAAACGTTCAGAAGCTAGACGTTTTCTTAGAGAGATAATAGATGCTATAGAGCCAATAGGCATTATAGAAGTAGATGGATATGGTGAATACCCTGCAGTAGAGATCGTAGAGAAGTTGGGAATTCATTCTCAATTAGATAGGGAGAAGGCGGATGAAGCTACCAGAAAAATTTATCTAGAGGAGTTTAACAGGGGCGTTATGAGACGTGATTTACCATATATTGGAGGTGTGAAAACCTCTGAAGCTAGAGATAGGATATTCGAGCTGCTAAAAAGCATGGGTTTAGCCGATATAATGTATGATCTGCCTGAGCCGGTAATATGTAGATGTACTGCTAAATGCATAGTGAAAATCCTTCCTGATCAGTGGTTTATCAAATATTCGGACAGTCATTGGAAGAAGGAGGCGCATAAGGCTGTTGACTCTATGGGCTTCTTCCCGACGGAGATTAAACAACTGTTTCACCACTATATTGATTGGTATGACGACTGGCCTTGTACTAGACGGAGTGGATTGGGCACTCCTTTCCCTCTAGATAAGGACTGGATTGTCGAGACATTGACAGATTCGACGATATACCAGGCATTTTATATTGTGTCGAAATACTATAATGAAGGCCTTATAAACGTGGAGGGGGTTGACGACGACTTTTTTAATTACGTCTTCCTAGGCGAGGGGAGTATAGACCTGATTTCCGATAAGACTGGTATAGAACCTGACATACTTGAGAAAATTAGAGGTGATTTTCTATACTGGTATCCGGTAGATGTTAGAAGTTCTGGAAAGGATCTCATTGGTAATCACTTGACGTTCTTCATATTCCATCATGTAGCAATTTTTCCACGTGATAAATGGCCTAGAGCTATATCGGCCAATGGTTTCACAATGCTCAATGGCAGGCCAATGTCAAAAAGTAAGGGGAATTATCTATCAATTGAGAAGGCTATCTCAGTCATAGGTGCAGATGCGTTAAGGCTATCTCTATTATCACTGGTAGATGGTTTAGATGATCCTGACTGGAACATGACTCTTGGCTATAAAGCCTTGGAGAAAATGAGGGGGTTGGAGAAACTCGCTAAGGACATTGTTGATCTAGATGTGGATGGCGGAGATTATTTCCTCGATAGTTGGCTAGAAAACTCCATATACAAAATGGTTAGAGATGTGTCTAATGCCCTAGAGGCCTTTAGGGTTGCGTATGCAGCTAGAATAATTTTCGATAACATGTTGGACTCGATCAAGAAATATATGTATATGGCTGGAAATCCAAATAAGCGTCTTCTTAGAAGGATTATAGAAGATGTAACAATATTGGCATCCATGTATACGCCATTCCTGGCTCAATCCATATGGAGGAATATACTTGAGAGAGAGGGATACGTGTTTTTCCAGCCCTATCCGGATAAGAGTGTCGATGAGAAACCCTTAATTATAGATGAGTATCTCGAAGCTCTGTCTGAGGATATAAGTGATCTATATGGAGTGGTGGGCGGCGGAACCATAGTTGTTAGAGTAGCTGATGAGAATATGTGGCATCTATTTAAGAAGTTATCCGAATTATCTGAGTCTGACGGTGGGATTCCCGAAGCTAGAAATATTGTAAGGAAGTTTTTAACAGATAAGAGACAGATTGGTGAAGTCATGAAGTTTGTAAATAGGGAGTGGTTTGGAAGAATGAGAAAGTTTAGACCCCTATATCGACTGATTGATAGGGAGGTGGAGAAACATCTCCTTACGAATTATCTTGGAAGATATCTGAGTAGGAGAGGTCTACATGCAGAAGTTATTGTGATCGAAGATGAGAAGGGTTTGGAGGGGTTAGATAGGATTAAACCCTCTTATCCCTTATATCCCGCTGTATACATCATTAAAAAGTTGAAGAGTAGGATGGATTGAAAAACTATAAATTAATTAAATAATGTTAATTTGAGGGGCCCGTGGCCTAGTCAGGACTAGGGCGGCGGCCTTCTAACTATTTGGTGGACAGCCGCAGGTCCCGGGTTCGAATCCCGGCGGGCCCGCCATCATATCTCTCTATATGATTCAGCTAGAGGATGTGGCATTGTCGTCAAGCTAAACTCCTTATACCAGCCAAATGGGGCTCTATAAATACCTTTCTCAGTCTCTTCAGCCATCTTCTTATGTATCAATTTTAACAATCTATATGCTTTTCTAGGCTCTTCAAGCTTGTTGGATAAATGTGCATAGGGATATATTAAGATGGCTTCTGCACCAATCTCCTCAAAATGTGATAATATATCAGTTATCCCCACATATATCTCCTCTTTCCTATCCCAATCTCCCTCTTCTACAGTCGTGAATAAAACCAAAATGTTATCAAAAGCTTTTTCAGTGTCATTCTCCACATCTTCCTTAATCTTTGACTGTGGTGCTATACCCATCAAAACTCTATATTTAAATTTTTTGCAATGTATAGCCAATATCCTCATATCGGAAAAAAATATCCTCTAAGATTTTATATTGATTATGTATGGATGTAATTTTATTCCTACCGATAGGTGGAGACATAGATTGGATAGAGAAGACGTCTATATTCACGAGACCCGGCGAGTGGCCCATATATGGAGTTTCTCTGAGGGAGATTATTCAGAAGGAGTATGATGTAGCTTACCTATATAATGACATGTGGCTTGGCGTTCCAGAACTTAGGAGTGGTGTAAGTGTAGTTGAGAGATTGGATATCGATGCAATATACATCTCTGAGCTTATATGGGGCTTACCCTCAGAGATATATAGCTTAATCGATGAAGTTATCTCTCTAGACAACTTTGTCTTAAAATATGGTCGGATGGTAGTTGGATGGAGGGGAGTTGGGAATGAGGAGATAGACATATCTAGCTATGGTTTAGAGCTTATAGATAGGCCGTGGAAGGTGATAACTATACTGAAGAATAAGCTTTCTTCTTTACTTATAGAACTTGTGAACAGATTTGGCTTTGAGAAGCTTGAGAATAATGTTTATGTGAGGGGGGAGAGTAGGATTAGCGATAGGGCTTTTATAGATGCTTCGGAGGGTATGGTTGTAATTGAGGATGGTGTGGTTATTGAACCGTTCACGTACATAAAGGGTCCTGCATATATATCCAGGGGGTCTAAACTATTGGGTGGGAAACTATCTAATTGTATAATAGGTCCCACCTCTAAGATAGGGTGTGAAGTAGATACGTCAATTATATTTGGATATAGCAACGCTGCTCACCATGGGTATATAGGTCACTCTGCTATTGGATATTGGGTTAATATAGGGGCGGGAACCGTATTTAGCGATTTGAAGAATACTTATGGCATGGTTAGGCAGTGGCTTTCGAAGGATAAGAGGGAAGAGACTGGTATGATTAAACTTGGTTCTTATATTGGGGATCATGTTAAAACGGGTGTCTTAACTTCAATATATGGAGGGTCTCTGATTGGATGGTCTTCTCACGTGCTACATCATGCCTCAGGATATGTTCCTCCATTGACTATATTGGATGGATTGAGAGGTGAGACTATTGATATAAAGATTGAGAAGGCTATTGAGATAGCAAAAAGGATGTATGGTAGAAGGGGGGTGAGGTGGTTGGAGATGGAGACACAGCTTTGGAGAAGGAGGGCACATCAATCTTGATCCTCCCACACTCTCCTCTTCTCTAAATACTTTGAGATATCATACTTGACTCTAGCGGGATTTCCATATACGACTTTTCCAGGCGGTACATCTCTCGTCACTATAGCCCCCATTCCTATTACCGCTCCCTCTCCCACCGTTATACCCGCCTTCAATATGGCCCCTGCTGCTACAACTGCTTTATTCTCAATTCTTACTCCAACTAGTTTCTTTGAAGGTGGGTATGGGTCATTAGTGATAATAACTCCAGGGCCTATAAACACGTCGTCCCCAATAACTGTTAATGGTGGGATATATACCATTCCTTCAATCATGCATCTCTTTCCTATAACTACGTTGTAATCAATGTGTGTCAATGATCCTATTTTGGTATCGTCTCCAATTACTGTATTGTCTCCAATGTATGTAAAATGCCAGATCTTAACGTTTTTCCCCAGTTTTACGTTTCTACCTATGTGGTTTAACACCCGCATATATTCAATCTTGTCATTTACATTGATAAAACGTTATTTTTATGGATTTGAGATTACCTTGTATATAGCCCCGTGGTGTAGCGGCCGAGCATGCCGACCCCAGATAATGGGGGTATAGGGCTTTGGATCCCCTCCGTTATGGAGGGTAGGAGAACCCCGGTGACCCCGGTTCGAATCCGGGCGGGGCTACCATATTACCTCATGCTCTTTTAACTACTTTGTTGATCAATATTTCGAATCTCGTTAGCAGCTCTTCTCTATCAGTTTTATACTGGTCAGGGCTTATCGTCTTCTTCCTTCTCTTTTCATCTAGTTCCCTTAGCTTCTTCCATGTCTCGTCCAGATCCTCTAAGTCCTTTATAAACATCTTCACCTCCTCATTCTCCTCTGCTGCTTTCTCAACCTCTCTCTTAAGTGTACTTAATTTTCTATCAAACTCCCTCATCTTTCTCTCGAGTTTATTCCTCTCCTTACTATATTCCCTACTTGTCAATTCTCCTTGGGAATAGCGCTTCTCCAATTCTAATATATTCTTCATCAATTCTATCTTGACCTTGTATTCATTGATGAATTCCAATACATTTTCAGGTAGGTCTTTCAAAAGGAGTTTCCTAATTCTAGTGTATGCAGCCATCGTCGTTCCAACAATTATGATCAGAGATAGGATGTATGAGATCCCATAGTCCTCCAGTATATCCGTTAGGGTTATTTGAACCTCTCCTTCTAAAATGAGTGGAGTGCTGAAATCTGTATAATATTCTAATTCCTCACGGAAGTTGATCTCTGGGAATTCAACTATCATCTTATCTATTGGTATCGTGGTGGGTGGTGGTAGTGTCAATGTGAACTTAACAAATGGGGTTAGGCCTGCGCTAACGTTTATTCCCTCCTCGAAGGTGAAATCTATTATGAATGTTATTGTTTCATTAGGCTTGAGTGCGTATGGTAGCTGCACTTTATAAACCCTTCCAGTAAATTCGAAATCGACTGGTTTTCCTAGTTGTGTCCTCATATTCTGTATCCTATATGTTTTGTTAAAGAATATCTCTGTGTCTGTAGGCCATGTTATCAAATCCGTGTTTGATATTGTTATATTCATCACGCCTCTAATAGATCCTGATGCATCTGTATCGAGAAGTGTATAAACTTCTGTGTCAGCTAGGATGAGTGAGATCCTCTCTTCCGATATCTGCTCGATAATAAAATCCGTTATCTCTGTGTCTCCAAGTAATAATATATCAGTCTCTGATAGCACCCTAGACACTTCATACTGCTCTGGGGTGACCCCCTCAGGAGATGACTTAACTTGTGTAAAACCTGGTGGTAAAAGGTTTTCTACGGCCTTTGTATCTAAGGCTGGTCTAAATTCAAACTCTACTTGTGAGATCGGGATGTTCAAGTCAATATATGATAAGACTCCTACTTTGTATCTCCCTCTAGATTCGGGGATTGTGGCTTCTGGAATATATATTTCCACTACCAGAATGTTATTAATCTCATCAGTATCCACTCTTAATATATCTCCTGTATATTGAAACTCTATTTCTTTCCTATCGCCTCCTTGACCCGTATAGACCCTTAAAAATCCTTTTTCATCTAAAAATGTCTCTGGAATCTTTACCTCAATAACATCTACCGATTTAAGTCCATCTCCCTCGAAACTAGCTTTTAGATATAGGTTCCCCCCAGTACTCTCTATAGACGCATCTATCCGCTCCCTAACGTCTCCTTGAGAGTATATTGGCAGTGTTAAAGACAGTAATATTGTTGTTAGAAGGGTCAATAATAACATTATATTCAACGAGTGTTTCTGCATATCCATCACTTAATTGTTATTTTCAATGTATTGAGTATTAAAGGTTTGGGCTGGTGGTGATAGTGAGGCTCCTTCCTCCAGATGAAGATATTAAGGCGATGCTGGAGGAACTAGGATATTCGTCGCTTGAGGAGTTTATGGAGTCGGTTTTATCAGGATTTAGACTCTCTAGCTATGAAGTCGATCTTGACACTTTAGATGAGATGGAGTTGTTGGATGAGATACGAGGTTTAGAGCTTAAGAATAAAGTTTTTAGAGGCGATAGAATATTCATCAGTACAGGTGTAGAACCATCATGGGTATCCCCCGTAGTAAGAAATATAATATCTAGGGGAGAGTTTCTAACATCGTATACACCCTACCAGTCTGAGATGAGCCAAGGTGTATTACAAGCTTTGTATGAATATCAAAGTATAATGGCTGAACTACTCAATATGGATGTTGTTAATTCATCCATGTATGACGGTGCGTCGGCTGCTGCAGAAGCCTTACTACTAGGTGAGAGAGTGGCCCGGAAGAAGAGAGTTCTCATACCTTCAAATATGTACAGAAATTGGAGGAGCGTTATCCATACATATTTATATGGAAGTTCTATTGAGGTGAAGACGTATCCCCCACTATCGATTGATGAAGATTTATCTCTAAACGTCATTGAAGATGAGTTGAGGAAGGGTGTGTCCGCAGTATTAATTGAATTTCCAGACTCGTACGGATATATTACTGAACGTGTATATGAATTGGCTGACTTGGTTCATAGTTATGGTGCTATCCTGGTTTCGCACGTTGATCTTTGGAGTATATTCACGGTTCTAGCTCCAGGAGATTATTCATCGGATGTTGCGGTGGCAGAAGGTCAGCCACTGGGTTTAGACATGGGTTTTGGAGGTCCCCTACTAGGTGTCTTCGCCGTATCCAATGAGTTTCGGTTGATTAGGAATATGCCTGGTAGACTTATTGGAGAGACCATAACTAATAACGGTGAAAAAGCCTATACGATGGTTCTCCAGACTAGGGAGCAGCATATTAGGAGGGGCGACGCCACTTCAAACATATGTACTAATGAAGCTCTGTCAGCTATACAAATACTGGTTAATCTAGTTGTATTGGGGAAGAAGTTCTTCATCAAACGATCATATGAAATGATAAAATATGCTCACCGACTTAAAGACAGCTTGAGGTCATTAGGTATAAATACTGTATCGACACTCCCATTTACAAGAAGATTTACAATAGATTTTTCTGATATAGATGGTTATGACATCTATCATCGACTTATATCTGAGGGTTACTTGCCTGGCTATCTATGGGATAAGAATAGGCTCACTATAAATATAAATGCTCTACATAACTCCACATCCATTATCAACTATTCTGCTTCTATGGAGGAGGCGATAAACGATGTTCAGACAAGCTAAGTGGCCTTTAAAGAACGTGTTTGAGTATAGGTTGGATGAAGAGCCTATATCTAAGTACATCGATATAGAGGAGCTTTCTAAATATATACCTAAGCGGCTAATCAGGCGGTCAAAAATCAATTTTCCCAAGCTAAGCGAGTTTGATGTGGTGAGGCATTATACCAGGCTCTCCCAACATAATTATGGTGTAGATCTGGGGATTTATCCCTTAGGAAGTTGTACTATGAAGTATAATCCAAGGTTCAATGAACATGTAGCTAGCACCTTCACCTTTAAAGATATACATCCAGATACTCCAGAGAAGTATGTACAGGGTGTACTAGAAATAATATATGAATTATCTGGTTTTCTAGCCTCCCTAACAGGTATGGACTATTTTAGCTTACAGCCCGCAGCAGGGGCCCAAGGAGAATTCGTAGGGGTTTTGATCATGAAGAAATATTTCGAGATGATTGGTGAAGAACGGGATGAGATCATCATCCCGGATACTGCACACGGGACGAATCCAGCATCAGCTAGGATGGGAGGCTTTAAAATTATCGAGGTCCCCAGTGATAATAGAGGCATGCTCTCACTCTCAATGATAAAAAATGTTGTGGGTGATAGGACTGCAGGTTTAATGTTGACTAATCCAAATACGCTAGGGATCTTTGAAGAGGATATTCTTGAGATAGCGGATTTCCTCCACGAAAACGGCTCTCTGCTCTACTACGACGGGGCTAATCTTAACGCTATTATGGGATGGATTAAACCGGGCGATATGGGTTTTGACATTGTACATGTAAACTTGCATAAAACATTTTCTACCCCACATGGAGGTGGGGGCCCCGGCGCCGGACCGGTGGGGGTAAAGAAACACTTAAGGGATTTTCTACCAGTACCTATCGTGGAGAAAGAGGGGGATAGATACAAATTAGTTTGGGATTTGAGACATACAATTGGTAAAGTACACTCATACTTTGGGAACTTTTTAGTTCTTCTTAGGGCTTACCTATATATACGGCTAATGGGCTTCGATGGTTTGAAGAAGGCATCATCTATTGCAGTCCTGAACTCTAACTATGTGTTTAAAAAGGTTAGAAACCTAAGGGGTGTGTCACCCTATCCAGACAACGATAAGTTTAGAATGCATGAATTTGTTATATCTCTCGATAAACTCAAGAGGGATACTGGTGTATCGGCTAGAGACTTCTCCAAGAGGATAATTGACTATGGTGTGTATGCACCCACGACCTATTTTCCCTTGATTGTCCCAGAGGCTTTAATGATCGAACCCACCGAGACAGTATCCAAGGATGCTTTAGATACATACATTGATGTTCTAAGTAAGGTGGTTGAAGAAGCCTATGATGAGCCATCTAAAGTTATTAATTCTCCCGTAAATACATCTGTTGGTAGAATTGATGAGGCGTATGGGTCTAGATTAAAAACTTTTAAGCCAACATTTAGATGGAAGGGTTTGAGAAGATGACTAGGGTGTATCTCGAGACGTTTGGATGCACTCTAAACAAGTTTGATAGCGACGTTATGGAGGCGTATCTAGTAGAGAATGGTTATGAATTGACAGAAGACATTTCCAAGTCAGATATTATAGTCATAAATACGTGTGGAGTGAAGAAGCAGACAGAGGACAAGATGGTATCATACATTAGACATCTAAATAGCCATTACCCCGACAAGAGGATAATCTTAACTGGTTGTCTAACTCTCATTAATAAGAGGAGGTTAGTTGAAGAATGTAAGTTTGACGCTCTCTTAGGCCCCTCTGCTGGGAAGAGAATAATTGATGCAGTAGAATCTGTGTTAAATGGTGAGTTTTACGAGAATCTTGATAGTGACGGTCCAGATAGCAGTGTTAGAATATTAGGCGGCGTCTCTAAACCAATAGGTGTCTCTACTGGATGTCTAGATAACTGTGCCTTTTGTGGGACTAGAAACGCGAGGGGATTGGTAAAAAGTATGGCGCCTGAAAAGGTTGTAGAGTTGGCTAGAAAATATATAGAGAGTGGAGTTAAAGAGATTCTACTTACATCGACAGATATGGGTGCATATGGTTTTGACCTAAGGCCTCGAGTTCCCCTTCCTAGACTCTTAAAAATGCTTGATGAGCTGAAAGGGGATTTTATAATTAGAATAGGGATGATGAATCCTCGCTGGGCTTACATGTATTTGGATGAGTTGATTGAGATATTGAGTGAGAGTAGACACTTCTATAGATTTCTGCATATCCCCGTTCAAACCGGGAGTTCAAGGCTATTGAAAATTATGGATAGGGGGCATGGCGTAGATGAATATCTTGAGGTTGTGAAAAGGGTGAGGAAAGAGATTGGTGAAGAGTTCTCGATAATGACTGATATAATTGTGGGGCATCCTGGTGAGAGGGATGATGATTTTGCTTTGACGCTAGAAGTTCTTGAGGAGAGTAAACCTGATTTTGTAAATATATCCCAATTCTTCCCCAGACCCGGTACTAAGGCAGCCTTGATGAAGAAGGTCGATACGAGAATAGTTAAGAGCCGGAGTAGGGAGGTTAGTAAGTTGTGTGATGAGATATTATATGCTAGGAATCTCATGTGGAGGGGTTGGAAAGGCCCTATATTAATCAATGATTTTGGCAGAGGGAGGTTCTTGGGAAGAAATTATGCGTACAAGATCGTTGCTGTTGATGGAAATATAGGGCTCGGTAGTTGGGTCAACGTAGAGATCTTACGCGCCTATACAACTTGGCTTTATGGAGAAGTTCTAGGAAGATCTTCTTCGCTTTTTGAGTCTTATGTGCAGTCTGAAGCCTAACCCTTACGTTTCTCTTTAAAATATTTTCCATAAGTTGGTCAATGGTCTCGCTATCGTCGTACAAGTACGTTAGGCCTATAGTGTCTGGGATGTGGGAATCACTGCCGGCGGTTATCCCTAGATCCAATTCTTCAGCACTTTTATAGAGGATGATATAGTTATGCTTTGCATTTGGGTCGTGTGCATTTGCTACCTCTAACGCGTTTATATTATCATCTCTCTTGGGCAATCCAGCTCCCCCTCTACGTTTGTCTAGTGGATGTGGAACTATAGCTACTCCTCCCTCGGAATGTATAAAGTCTATAAGTTCTCTCCATGTTAGCCTATTTCTATTATTTGGGTATCGACGTATATTAAGTCCTATTAAATGGCCTATCTCGGTATAGAATTCTACTCCTGGTATAACTCTCACTTTATTAACGTTCTTCTCTGTTTTTAATGCACCAACAATTGTCTCGTGGTCGGTTATAGCTACACAGTCTATTCCTCTGAGTAACGAGTATTTCTCTATCTCGTCAATTGTGATTACTGCATCATGGGAGTATAATGTATGGATGTGTAGGTCTGCTTTCATCCCTATCTTACTCTAGCTCCATCTTCTATATCCCCGTCTACTGTAATAATTTTAACATTTCCTTTCTCGTCATCAGCAGCTAATATCATTCCTTCTGAATATTCACCCATTATCTTCTTCTTCTCTAAATTTGTAACTACTATTACCTTCTTTCCCTCTAGTTCTTCCGGCTTATAGAATTTTCTGAGGCCAGCCAATATGTTCAACGTTTTATCGCCAACTCTCACTTTTAGTCTAATTAGATTTTTGCTCCCTTCCTTATTCTCCGCCTTCTCTACATATCCAACCCTTATATCAAGTTTCATGAACTCGTCTATGGAAACAGCTTTGTCACTCATATTTCTCAACTCCATAAACCTCTTCTTCAATTCCTCCTTGTTAATTTTTGTAAATAATGGCTTATAATTCTTTGATATCTCTATTCTATCTGGACTCTCAAGTGGTAGGTCCCAAGACGGTTCCTCAATGCCTAAATATGATAATATTTTACTACTGGATTCTGGGATAATTGGGAGCAAGTATATCGCTATATCTCTTATTGTAAGAGCGAGGTTGTATAGGAGCTGGTTTAACCTATCTTTATCCTCACTATATCTCCATGGCTCCTCCTCATTTATTACTGAGTTCGCGTATCTCACTATCTTCATCACTTCTTGGACAACCTTCTGAAATCTAGTATTCATATATAGTGTATCAATCAAATTCCTCTGCTCCAGCGACATCTCCCTTAATCGTTTAACGTTTTCTGTTGACGCTTCTGCTAATGTTACCTTAGAGTCTAAGTATCGGTCTATCATTGTTAAGACTCTATGTACAAGATTTCCAAGATCGTCGTTCAGCTCCTTATTTACACAATATTCTAATATGTCCCATTTGAAGTCGGTGTCTCTGGTTTCAGGTCTGATATATGTCAGTGTGTATCGCCAATAGTCTGCAGGCAAGAGTTTTATAGCCTCCTCTCCCCATATCCCAATCCCCTTACTTTTAGAGAACTTTTTACCTTCGAATGTAAGCCACTCGGTGGCCCCTATATAAAAGTTGAGCGTGTAGTTGTCGTGAGTGGCCATCAGGAGAGATGGGAATATTATTGTATGGAATGGTATGTTATCTTTTCCGATGAAGAACGCCACATTTGTCTTTTCGTCTAACCAGTAATTTCTCCACTCATCCTCCACTCCCTGTTTCTTAAAATATTCTATGACTGCAGATACATATCCTAGAACAGCGTCGAACCAGACGTATATTGTTAGATCGTCTGCCTCTGGGAATGGAGCCGGTATCCCCCATTTATTATTTCTTGTTATAGCTCTCGGTTTTAAACCTTGTCTAATCATTTGGAGACTAAAGTTTTTGGCGTTGTCGGTAAGTGTATCCGTGGTCTCAAGCCATTTTATAAGTTTATCTGTAAATTTTGGCAAGTCAAAATAAAAGTGTGTAACTTCCTTAACTACGGGTGTATTTCCACAAATTGTACATTTCGGGTTTTTAAGATCTAGGGGATCTAATAGTCTCCCACAGTTTTCACACTGGTCTCCTCTGGCAGATTCATATCCACAATATGGACATGTACCTATTACGAATCGGTCGGGAAGGTATCTATCGTCATATTCACAATAGAGTAGCTTGTCAATCTTCTTGAAGATATAACCATTCTCATATATCTTTCTAAAAGTGTCTTGAACGAACTTTATATGGACCGGGTTGTGTGTTCTAGTGTAGTTGTCAAATCTTATATTAAACCCATCTAGAATCTCAATGATCTTCCCGTGTATCTCATCGGTTAACTTTTTAGGAGGGATATTCCTCTGTATTGCCTCGACCTCGATAGGAGTTCCATGTTCATCTGAACCAGTTACTGAGATCACAGAATATCCTTTCAGTTTTAAATATCTTGCAAATATGTCTGCAGATAGGAGTGAGGATACTATGTTCCCTAGATGTGGTGTACCGTGGGCATATGGCCAGGCTGATGTTACGATCCATTTTTCGACGGTCATATAATAAAGTATTCCTACTATCTAACTATTCTTTTTAGTCGTTTAGATATTCCTGTTGAATACTGCATCGCTTTCTTACGTCGCATATAGACATCTTTGGGGGCATTAAGCATCTTTAATGAGGTTCTTATAATCCATTTCCTGTGGAAATCGTTTGGATTCATCACCTTATATTGTTGAGGGGTCTTGGCTGCTACCTCAATTACACTGGGTGATAAATAGGGGTATTCCACATATATGTTTTGCTTACTTGCTAGTAGCCACTCTATATACCCCGTTGTATACTGTAAGAGTGATAGGTCTATTATATTCTCTGTTTTAAAGGATGGGAAGGTTCTTCTGTATTTATCATATCCACCGAAAAGTTCGTCTGCCCCCTGTCCCATAACTATCCTTCTCCCTTTAGGAACCTCATTATATGTCAGGTATTCGGATACAGCTATAGATAGGAGTGTGCCGTCTATATTAGGTATCAAAGATTTAATGTCGTAAATTGCTTTTATCAAATCGTCTTCAGTGGGGCTGACTACTATGTGTTCTACGTCTAAGCCAGTTTTCTTCAACACATCCTTGGATACCGCCTCGTCTTGTGCACCTTCCAGAGCTATGGTGACTGCCTTTATCCTATCGGTTAACCTACCTAATATATACAAAAGTAGTGTTGAGTCTATGCCTCCAGAGAAGGAGAGATACAGTTCCTCCCTCTCTGCGACCAGCTTTATGTAGGAAGATAATGCTTCTATCAGCATATCAGATAGTTTTCCAATATCTGTTATGTAGTCTTCATTATAGTCTTGTAATCTATTGATAAACACGTACTTCTTCCCTCCTTCATATAGTAAAAGGGTCCTCGGGGGTAGGTGATATCCTCTTCTTGATCTATCGCTCAGGAGTGAGACAATTGTGTCGTGAACAGTAGGTATCCTAGAAGAGTAGTCGGTTTCCAAATATCCATCGTCAAAAAGCTTTATGTGTGGAAGGAGAGTCATACCCTCCACATCATTAAATAGTTTTTTGTCACATGACCTTATGAGATATTGGTGTCTCGTCTTGACGATATCTACATAGTTATTCCGCTCTATCCTCCACCTACCATCGTGAAACGTTAGGGTATACACTCTATCCTCCCGCATCACAATAAATTTTAGGATTCCTGGGGAACTTAATCTATTGGTGATAGGGTGATACATCCGATAGAGTATAGATATGGTTCTTCTGAGATGAAGTCGATATTTTCTAGAGATTCTTGGGTGAGATACGCTGTTAGAGTTGAATTAGCCGCCCTAAAGGCTTTGGTAAAGATGGGATATATAGATGCTTCCCTTGAAGATGTTGAAGAGATGTCTAGGAGACTTGAGAAGTTGAGGTATAGCGATGTCCAGAAATATGAGAAGGTGTTTAAGCACGAGACATACGCCCTTGTATGGGCCATTTATGATGTTATCGGATCTGATCTAGGACGGTATCTGCACCTTGGTCTGACTAGCAACGATGTCTTAGACAATGTGACTATGATGCAGGTAAGGGATGGTTTATTAGTATTGATGAGGAGGGTCCAGAGGATACTGGAGATGCTAAAGAATTTTGTAGATTCATATAGAGACCAGCCTATACTTGGTAGGACTCATGGTAAAGCTGCCACCCCTACCACAATAGGTTTTCGTTTCTACACCTACCTAGCTGAGTTGAAGAGGGTTAAGGAGGCGATGGATGACTCGATAAAGTATATTGTAGGTAAGGTTGGTGGTGCCGTAGGCACGGGTGTTGAGTTATATCCGCACTCATTAGAGTTTGAGAGGCTTGTATTGGAAGAGTTAGGTTTGAAAAGAGCTGATGGCTATCTGCAGGTATTGCCTAGAGACTACATAGCTATTATTATGTCCAGACTTATATTACTTAGTACCGTTCTTGAACATATTGCAAATGAGATAAGGATTATGAGTAGGTCTGGGATTGAGGAAGTAGAGGAGTTTTTCGGTGGTGAACAGGTGGGGTCTTCAGTAATGCCTCATAAGAGAAATCCGATATTAAGCGAGAAGGTCTGCGGTATCTCAAGGTATCTCAGGAGTATACTACCCTCGATCTATGAGAATGTGGTATTCGAAGACGAGAGGGATTTGAGGAATAGTAGCTTCGAGAGAATTATTATCCCAGAAGTCTTCATCTTGATAGATGAACAACTTCTATCCATTGAGAAGATTTTAGCTGGTATCCGCGTGAATGCCAAGAGGTGTATGGATAACATTCGTGAAGCTGGTTTGAATGTATACTCCAATATTATTCTGCATGAGGCTGTTAAGAATGGAGGTGATAGGCAAGTGATTCATTCCCGTCTAAATAAGATTTTCAACAAGGAATATCACGATATAGAGGAGCTAGCCAATGCTATTGAGGAGGATGACACACTATCCGAATACTTAGATAGGAGGGTATTAGAATCATCAATATCCCTGGGTAGATGTGTTGAGGCAGCTAATAAGAAGTTGGATTCCTTCATGTCTTCTTAGTGAACTCTAGCAATTTCCTGGCTGTTTTTACACCTATACCTGGTAGGCTGGCCAAATCTTGTAGAGTGGCTTTCCGTATATCCCTAATCGATCTATATCCATTGTTGTAAAGTATCCTCGCCCTCTTTCTCCCTATATCGGGTAGGTTTACCAACGGAATAAGCTCCTCCGAGACTCCATATTTTAGACGTACCCTAAGTACGTCAAAGTATTTTGATATGGGCTTGTTACCAGCAATCAGTGATAACTCAGAAGCCGCGTATGATAGCCATTCAGCCGTGGTATAGAGGTTATAGAGGTCTCCAGGCTCAACACCCCATTTATCCATTATTTCATCCTCTGTTTTTTCTGTGATCCAATCAATCAAGACACATACAGTCTTTAGAACGGCTGATTGAGTTATCTCGTCATATGCTAGGTAAAATGTATCTTCCAAGGCATCTAAGTAGTGCTCAACCCCGTAATCGACGATGTATTCAAATATTTTATCTAGATCTCTCTTCCTAGTTGAAACTTTGGTCATATCCTTAGTATTCACTATCGTGAATAGAAGGTCAAATACATTGTATTCCTCTCCTCTATTTTTAATTGCATACTCATATAAATGGTATCCAGTAGATGGTAATACATATAATTGGGCTACTCTTCTGCCGAGCTTCGTTATCTTTAGGTAGCTATCTCCATTGTCTACTCTCTGCACCATGCTGTAGTTTATGAGTCTTTCTACTGCCTTGTTTATCCTCTGCAACATTCTTCTCTTACTATTTTGGTGGAATGCCAATGATCTTTCAAAGTACTTCTCCACTAGTTTTTCTCTAATTCCAGTTATTCCTGATAGGAGTGATAAAATAGCTATCTCTGTATTCTCTCCTTCAAGTAGTCTGCTATATATGGGCTCAGGGGCTGAATTGATGTATTCATCCAGGAGATGATCTATTTCCCACTGGCTTGATGTATATAGAAGTGCTTCTCCATAATCATCATATTGTGGTCTACCCGCTCTTCCAGCCATTTGCTTATAGTCGAACACGGTTATCGCCTCACCCTCTCCGCCAAATCCTCTTCTAGTGGTATATGTGATTATAACGGTTCTACTTGGTAGGTTTACTCCTGCAGCTAATGTGGGGGTTGCAGTTAGTACTTTTATAAAACCTTTTTTAAAGTTTTCTTCAATTATTGACCTATGCCTTAATCCTAATCCGGCGTGGTGAAAAGCTACTCCGTTCTCAACTACTTTTGCTAATTCCTCTGATAACTTTGTCCTTTCACCTGTGTTTAAAATTTCATTTGATAATCTCCTTAGCTGTTTTATTGTTTTAGCGCTTAATAATAGAGTCTTTCTAGATCTGATTAAGTTGGAGAGTTTTTTAGCCTTTGATTTGGCTTCTCTTCTAGATGCTGTGAATATTAGAACTTGACCTCCTTCCAGAATAGTGTTTATAGCCTTATCTGCTATAGGATCACTACCTGTAATTCTATCTACTCCCCTTATCTCGCCGTTCGGGTAGTATATCTCATGGTCATATAGTACTCCCTCTATAAGTGGTATTGGTCTCCAACTTGTATTCACCACATCTCCTTCAATCCATTTTGAGAAGTCTTGATGGTTTGATATTGTAGCACTTAAAAGTAGTATCTGTGCGGAAGGCACGTCTGACGTGATTCTCATGACTATGTTTTCCACTACTGGGCCCCGTTCATAGCTTCCAACTAGATGGGCCTCGTCGATTACCAGGGTCTTTATATCTGATATCCAGCTTGGGTTGTGTCTCAATATTGAATCCATCTTCTCGTATGTTGCAATTATAACGTCAGAATTTGTTAATTCCTCCCCACTTTTGTCATAGTCAGACGTGGATATAGATAATTTGTATCTGGTGTTGGTTATGTTAGATAACTCGTCTAGCACATTTTTTAGCTCACCGTATTTTTCAGAAGCTAATGCCTTTAACGGAACTAGGTATATGTGTTTCCCCCCTTTTGTCACTATATTGTTTATTATTAGCATTGCCGCTATCAGGGTTTTGCCGCTTGCAGTAGGGCTCGCTATAATCATATTTCTATTCTTCAATAATCCTTTTTTTAAAGCTTCGGACTGTGGAGGATATAATTCTCTATATCCTAGTCTTTCCAAAACCTTCCTTATATGGTCTGGGGCGTCTAAACTCTCGATGTACATTCATATCATCACTTCCCTGTGTCTAGAATCCTTGCAGATACCATACCAGGTTGTGGATAATATATAATCCCTTCCTTGTGCATCCTCTCTAGAATCCTTTCGATCTCTGTCTGGTCTTTAATCCTAGTCTTCTCCATAACCCTCTTTATAACATCTTGCTCCGGAATTGGATTGCCCTCTACCTCCCTCTGCATCTCCCTAATTATTCTAAGGATTGTCTCAGTTTTTGATGCCTTCTTACCGGGAACACCGGCCTGGACCAGGGTCACGTCTACTTCTTGTGTCTCCTCGTCGTATGCAACGTCTCTAAGGAATTTCTGTAGTTGATTTATTGCTATCTTAGCGTCCTCAACCGTCACTCTCTCTCTAAGGTGAGCCCTTGCCGAGGCTTCTGCTATCCTTAATAGGGCCTCAAACTGTCTGGAAGTAATAGGCATTACCTCTGTCTCTGGGTCATACTTTGCTCTTTGTTTTAAATAGAAATTGATTAGTTCGTCATAGGCCTCCCTAGTGAAACTCGGCCTTAATTTCTTCGCATATAATATGTATTTCTTAAGGAATAGTGGGTCGAAAGTGTCTTCATATATGTCTTTCTCCTCCCTAGCCTTTACCATATGTTGTACAAGCTCTTTATCTCTGGTTGGATCTGGTATATCCCTCATTAAATGGATGATATCAAACCTAGATATGAGGGTCGGCGGGAGGTTTATGTTCTCTGTGAATAGTATGTGTGGATTATACCTTCCTCCCCGTGGATTTGCAGCTGCTAGTATCGTGGTTCTCGCATTCAAAGTTGCTATTATTCCTCCCTTTGAGACTGATACTGTTAGTTGTTCCATAGCTTCGTGAATGGCGACTCTATCCTCAGGCCTCATCTTATCTATCTCATCTATTGCGCATATACCCATATCAGCAAGTACTACTGCTCCTGCCTCGAGACTCATCCCTCCTCCTGGGTCCTTGATAACAGCTGCTGTTAGACCAGCCGCTGTAGATCCTCTTCCACTCGTGTAGATTCCTTTTGGAGCTATTGCTGCAGCGTATTTTAATAGTTGGCTCTTGGCAACACCAGGGTCCCCCACTAGAAGAACGTGGATCTTTCCTCTTATTCTATTTCCATCAGGGAGAACTATCTCATCTGACCCTATAATGGCGAGTAGTAATGCTTCTTTAATGTGCTTATATCCGTATATCGATGGTGAAAAACTTCTTAGAATTCTATCGTAGAAGTCTGATTCCATACTAAGTTTTCTTAGATATTCGATATCTGCCTTCGTCAGTTCAACTTCCACAGCCTCCTTTCCTAAGCTCTCCATACTTAATGCGGTGATCTGGAACTGGAATCTCTGGGTCCTACTTCTTGACGTTGTTTTTACAATGTCGAGGACTCCAACAACTCTTACATACTCTCCTGGATACGCTACATCTATCAACGGCTCTTCAAGCTGTATCTCTATGAATCTAGGTATCTGGCCAGGTGGGAGTTCTTCGGGCCTCTCCTGTATTCTGGCATACTGTACATCCTTATATATTGATTCTTCATCGATAATCTCCATCTTTCTCCCAGTATCGCACTGAGTACACTTTGGGGGTGTGGAATCTATATCTTTACCTATGGATGTAACTTGCCTATACTCTTTCTCTCCACACTGTGGACATTGAAACACTACTTTATGCATCTTCAGGTATACTTGGCTAAGCTTAACTAGTAGTCCTTGTACAGTTATTAGTTTTCCCACGTGTATGGAAGATATCTCTCTTAAAGCTAGGTTTTTCCCAGCTTCCTCTCCTCTTATCGCTACATGTATCTCTTCCGGTCTTATCTCTTCTGCGTCAAGGGGTCTAATATTTGTTAGAACAGAGTGGGCTGCTCTTTGTATAGCATTGATCATCTCCCTAGGTTTCTCAGCTAGTTTAACGGCTAACTCACCATCCCATATTATCAAGTCTCCAAAGTCTATGTTGAATAGTTTAAATCTTCTTGGCTGTGCGGGAAGTTCAAATATTCTTGTTCTATACTTGTATTCATCTGATAACCTATCTCGGAAATTCATGAAGAAGTTATAGAGTCTCTCCTCATACTCTCTTAGGGGGTTTTCCTGGTCTATTGTCATCTCTCCATATATAGGTAAGTAACTCAGGCCTATTTTATCAAGATGAGTTTTATAAAAGTTATGACAGAGTCACAAGGTCATACATCTCTAATTCCCATCTTATCTTTCCACATCGTCACACTATTATATATTATTCTAGCGATTAAACTCTCCTCTGGGGTTGTGTATGGAAGGATGTGGTCTATTCTCTCATAAGCCTCATTCATAATTATCTGGAGTCTCTTTGAGATTATGTTTCTAAGGTGATTTAGTATAGCCTCCTCAGTTTTATCATCTATTTTTAGGTGTCTATCGTTTTTTAATGCATAAATAGTCAATATTGCCTTTGGATAGAAATCGTCTCCTTGTCTTACAAGAGTATTTTTATTGCCCACTGAATTCTCCTTCCATACAGCCTTTCTAATCCATGTGATGTAGTCGTCTGGTAACGTGGCGTATCCGTTTTTAATTAGTTCTATAGCTGTTTTTAATGTTACGTTTATTCTTGAGCCTCTTGCTTTGGATTTTATCACCTCTCCCTCGAAACTCAGCTCATTTATTTCTTTGACTGTGATTACCTGGACGGTCTTGTCATAGATTAACCTATCTAGATTATCAAGTATCTCCAAATCTTCTTTTAACCCCATCCTCCTTATTCCCCATATAAATCTATTTTCACTAGTGAAAAAGTATTTGATATTTTGTCTCTCGATATATTGCTTTGTACATCACAGTATATTCGTGTTGGTAGGTGTAAGGTCATGTCGCAGGAGTTAGGTATGTTGTGGATAGAGAAGTATAGGCCCCGTAAATTGGATGATGTTGTAAATCAAGAGGAGGTCGTTGAGAGTCTTAAGAATTTATTGAAAAGTAATGTTAGCGATATGCCTCACCTTCTATTCGCAGGGCCTCCGGGAACTGGTAAAACAACGATAGCTCTAGCTTTCGCGAGAGAGTTGTATGGAGAGAACTGGAGAGATTACGTATTAGAGTTGAATGCGAGTGATGAACGAGGCATCAAGGTCATTAGGGAGAAGGTGAAGATATTCTCACAATATTTCTCTCCATCTGAGGAGGCACCATTTAAATTAGTTATATTGGATGAGGCGGATATGATGACTGCTGAGGCTCAGACAGCGCTTAGAAGGATAATGGAGGTAAATGCCAGGGTTACCCGCTTTATACTGATATGTAACTATCTCAATAGAATTATTTCACCCATTCAGAGTCGAACGGCTATATTTAGGTTTAAGAGATTATCGTATGATGACGCGAAAATATATCTATCAATGATATGTGATAAGGAAAGCCTTAATTGTAGTGAGGAGCTTATCAAGAAGATATACGAGGTTTCTAAGGGTGATCTTAGGAAGGCAGTTAATATTCTCCAATCTGTAGTTACAGTTTCTGGAAAGTCACCGTCCTTAGATGTAGTTGATGAGATAATTGGAAAAGCATCTCCCGAGGCAATCACTAAAATCGTAGACTACCTTAGAATAGGAGATTTTAACGGTGCCAGAACCACGTTATATGATTTCCTTAGTGTTTCGGGGTTGGATGTTGGAGAAGTACTTAGAATGTTATATTCGGAGCTTGTCACTAGAAATCTTCTTACTCCAGATATAGCTGAGGCATTGGCAGATACAGAGTATAGGATACAATTTAGCTCTAACCCAGAGATTCAGATAGTTGCTCTAATGTCTAAACTCCTCAACTCATTGAGGGAATCGGGATGAACTGGACTGAGAAGTATAGGGCAAGGTCAATAGTAGAGATAGTGGGGAATGAAGAGGCTAAAGAAAAATTATATAGATATATCCACTCCTGGAAAGAGCATGATAAATCTGGTGTTTTAATCTATGGTCCAGCAGGTGTTGGTAAGACGGCAAGTGTATATGCTATAGCCAATGATATGGGGTATCACGTGATTGAGCTAAACGCTAGTGATTTCAGAAGTGCTGAACAAGTTTATAAAAAGCTAGAAGGCGTTGTTGGCGGTTATACCCTAGACTCCTTTCTAGGAGGCAGGAGGATGAGACCATTACTATTCTTTGATGAAGTTGATGGTATGGATCCTAGGGAAGATACGGGTGGTTTAAAAGCATTAATAGACATAGCTTCAAGGAGATACACGCCTGTGGTTGCAGCAGCCAATTTTATAGATCCCGTCAAACATAAGGAACTAATACAGTCGTTTGAGGTTATAGAGTTTAAATCTTTAACGCCTAGACAGATACTAGTTATTCTTAATAGAATAGTTCTAAGGGAGGGGTTGGATATTGATAGGGATGTTCTGGTCAAGATAGCTGAGCGCTCGAGGGGTGATGCACGCCTAGCCATAAACCTACTCTACTCAGTACATATGGGTAGTGACATAGAGGCTATATCTAACCCCCTTGAAAACCTTCCAATAGATATCTTGTTACGTAGGTTGTCTGCACAATCTGATATTAGTGAGATAAGGCGTTTATTAGAGTCCAATCCCCAGCATTGGAAAGATGTGCTATATGTCTATTTCGATTCAATAGTTAGATCGCCTGTTATGAGGGATGATAGGCGTGAAAGGCTTATGAAGTATGTTTCTCTTTTGGATCTAATGTTAGGAAGTATAGAGTCTAGGGGAGCCTATTTTTATATGAAGTACATTCCCCATATCCTCTCTTGGATAGTTTATCAGGCTAATAGATGGGGAGCTATATATGACGGTAGAATACCAGAGTATAGGTTTTACATGTTTATATCAAACCGTAAGGTTAGGGAGGAGATGGAAGAGGTGTTTAATGATTTACAGGGTAACTTACATGAGTCTATAAGGAAATTTTTTGTGTACTCTCTACCTACATTTGTCTCGCTGAATAGGAATAAGTATCCTAGCCTGCATAGATGGGTAGAGAGGGTGTTTGGAGGGGTTACATAATGGATGTCATGAGGATTAAGTATGGCGAACCATTTAGGATTCCCAGGAGACTTGGGGATTTGTTTAGGGATGTTGTTAGGATAGATGGTGTGGAATACGTTAGAGGTAAGGGTTTTATAGTTAGGGATTACTATGCCATGGTTAATCTGAATAAGATATTGATGAGAATGGGTTTGACCCTCGCTCCTACGGTTAACTGTGTAATGTGTGGGGCCTCTATAGAGTGTGATAAGTGTGAGTATACTGACGTGTGTAGAAAGGAGGTTACATTATGTATATGTGGTAATTGTGCCTACTCACCCAATTCGTTCGAGAGATATAGGGATGTTGCCAAGTCTATCTATCTGAATCGACGTTTATAGGCCATTCCCTTATAAATCTGTATAGGTATTTCCCGACTTCGTTATTTGTGTTGAAGGTGAATATCTTTATTTTACCTACTTTTATCTCTATCAATACGCCTTTTTCAACATGCCTGTTTAACACTGACTGTATAACTCTATATGATATGCCTAGCCTCTTCTTCAGTTGTGTAGGGGTCATATATTCATTATATGCTATCTCCTCAAGTATTTGGAGGTCTGCCTTATGTGTTATTATATTGCTTGGTCTATTACTAGGATTTCTGTATAATCTCATCTTCTATCATCTCTCTCAACTTATTGAGTAGTGTGTCTGCTGAGAAGGATGGTAAACCTACTTTATTCCCCTTTTCTTCAAGTGTTTTGATAGGTAGGGTTGTTAGTGTGGTCCTCCCTTTGAAGTTTTTGGAGGATAAGTGTTTCGATATCAATCCAAAGGACGCCAAGGTATTTATCATCTTCCAAAACCATGTATGTCCAACTGGCTCCAAGTTAAATATTCTAGCATTTTCTCTATATCGCTTCTCCAATTCGCCTGTGGTAGCGAATGATTTATCTGTCTTGTTTAGTATTTCTGCAAGGGAATAGATTAACACCTTCTCATGTATAGTTAATGTTCTTAACTCATCATATGTGAATGCGGGAGGCACTTCCAAACGGGCTTTTCTAACATGCTCCGGCTTCACAGTATCACTTTTCTCCTTATCTGCGAGAGTCCCCGCCTTATATAGCAGCTCCAACGCGTATCTGGCGTTAAAGTTATATGTTGATGCTATATCTGCAGCTGTTTCTATGGTTTCAAAAGTTATCGAGTCTTCTCTAAAGGCTGTTGAGGATCTATAGTCTAGAATATCAACTAGTTCTTCATACGTATAGTCTTCAAAATATATCATATTTTTCCTTATACCTCCTAATGCCCACAGATCAGTTTTATTTATACTGGATACATGCCTAACTATAAATAATAATGAAAGTTTATTCTGCATGCCTGCCTCGTAAATCCTGCCCAGCTGATAGATAAATATCATATGTTTTTCAAATAGATGGTCTGCGTCGTCTAATATTAGTAATACCCTCCAGGGGGAGTTTTCAAGGAAAGATAGGAAGTATTGGTACATGTCTTCTACCGAATATCCTTTTACAGGTGCTATCGGATTAGCCCATCTAAGCATTCGTCTCACAATATTTCCAGGTATTCTTTCAAACCTTGCATTTACATATATTACGTCTACCTTCTTATCCTGTTTAAATTTTGTAATATATCGTTCTAAATGTTTAGCTACCAGTGTTTTTCCTGTACCTGTATTTCCTATTATAAATACATGTTCAAAGTCGCTCTCCCCATCTATCACGGGTTTATAGTACTCTATTAACTCGTTCAGCTTCTCCTGCCTATGTGGTATTTCTGGCGGTATATAGCTGGGTAGTAGGCTCTCCTTCTTTTTGAAGACGCTCATGCTCTCTATAACCAATAAATGGGATGTATCCTTATATCGATAGTGTTAGGTGGGTGAAAGTATTCATCAGTATTTACCTATTCTTACAACTTTAGATCCGCATTTTTCACATATCTCTGTTTCCGAATTATATGTCTCTCCACATGCTTCACACTGGTAGGTCCATTTTAACTTCCTTTTTATCTGTCTCCTAACTGGTAGGTAAGGTATATTGTTTATATGTAGAATGTTCTGTATCGCGTAATCGTCTGTAAAAACAATGGCCCCTTCGCCCCTCAATTGTATGGCTAACGCCAGTACTTCTACATCTGCCTTAGATAATCTATGCTCCCCTATCTCTCTAGCTTTCCGTAGTGCCTCTACTATATATTTTTTCTTGGGTTTCACAACTTTTAATATATTTGTCTGAATATATGCATCGATAACCGCTTTCTTAATCTCATCTTTATAAATCTCTTTAATCACGGAATACGTAGTTATATGTCTCTCCCCTTTTCCCTTACTTAAAGGTAGATATAGAAGGGCCGATGTATCTAGGATTATGATTTTCGTCATTTTTCGTTGGTCGCCCCAGCAACTTTCACCATTCTTGATATATTGTGGCTTTTATCAAATACTATAAACAAGGCGTAATTGTCTGATTTATATACGTCAACCGGAGTGTCCCAATCTAACTCGAAGGAAATCTGTCCATCTAAAATCACCCTCGGGTTGCTCCTTGATCGATCTGCTTTTAATGATACTATATAGTTTGGATTAACTACATAAGGTGGTATTTTGGAGGTAGGTATGAGGGGCGTTATAACTATTGCCTCTAAATTTGTATCTAATACAGGACCACCGGCTGAATATGAATAGGCTGTTGAGCCTATGGGGGTGGCTACCAGTACTCCATCTGACTTTACGCTCCATAGGAGGTTTAATCTACCCCTTTCATCCTTAACAGCTACTATAGGCTGTATAGTCTTCCCTATTTTTGCGCTATGGTAAGACACTTCATTTAGAATTGGTGGTGACTGAATATCTTCAATCTTTATAACTAGCCTCATCTCCCTTCGAATATAAAACTTGTTTTCTATGAATCTCTCCATGTCCCTCTTTAGATTGTTTAGGGTAGTTGATGCGATGAAATTCTTCTCTCCCACCCCTACAGATAATACAGGTGTCTCTTTATCGACTATTCCTAGTAATGCTTTTAAAACAGTCCCATCTCCTCCCACTACAATCATAATGTCTCCTTTTATGTCAAACCTGTAGTCAGATATGCTGGACAGTTCAATAACCTCGTCTGGATATAGTTCTGATATGTTTACTATGTTAGATATTTTAATTCCGTTGTTCTCTAGGAACTCAACTATTTTATTCGATACTGAGGTCGATATTCCTGAGTTGCTATGAACTATAGATACTCTTCTAACTACTGCCCCCCTCATCGAAAAATTATATTATGCTATAGTATGCTATAACGATCCTGGGTTTATATGTACACATGTACCTATTTTGATATCATGAGTATTGACTATAAGGATTTAGGGGAGTTGAAGAGGGGAAGCTATATAATTATAGATGGTGAACCGTGTAAGGTTGTGGAGATAACGAAGAGTAAAAAGGGAAAACATGGGAGTGCTCAGGCTAGGGTGGTAGCTATAGGACTGTTCGATGGTGTGAAGAGGAGTATAGTTGGACCGGTAGATTCTAGGGTGGAGGTTCCTATTATAAGGAAAGGAAGGGCTCAAGTAGTTGCAATCACCGACACTATTCAGCTTATGGACATGGAGAGTTACGAAGTTTTTGAGGCGCAATTCCCGGATGATGAGGAGCTGAGGAGCAAGTTGGAACCTGGAGTAGTAGTTGAATACTGGGACTTTATGGGTAGGAAAAAGATCGTCAGGGTTAGACCGGAGTAGCGGCTACACTATCGATAGGTTGTTATGAAGGCAAAGATTATCGATGGCTCATATGGTGAAGGCGGTGGCCAGATCCTCAGATATGCTGCTTTATACTCGGTGTTAACAGGTTTTGATGTACATGTGGTTAGAATTAGAGCTAATAGACCTAACCCTGGATTGAGGCCCCAACATTATACTCTGTTGAGGATAATGAAAGATATGTTTGGCGGTCGTATATACGGCCTGGAGGTGGGTTCTAGAGAGGTTAGGATGTCGTTTAAAGGAGTTAGGCCTGTGAATGGTATGTATAATATTGGGACGGCTGGTAGTATCTCTCTAATTATTCAAGCCATAACCCCGTTGCTTCTGACGGCTGACTCAACATCTGAGCTGACTATTGTTGGAGGGACAGACGTGAGGTGGAGTCCTCCAATAGATTATATGGCATATGCCTACTCAAGCCTAATTCGCTATATCGGTGGGTATATGGAGGTGAAGGTGGATAGAAGAGGCTTCTATCCTAAGGGGGGTGGTAGGGTGAGGATCCTTATAGAACCCGGTAAGATTAAGAGTATAAACAAGGTTATTAGAGGAGATCTTGAGAGAGTTATCGTAAGTAATGTGGTATGTGGACTACCAAGACATGTTTTAGATCGTCAGGGAGAAACGATTGAGAAATTAATTAGGAGGTCTGTGGACATTGAAGATGTGGAGCGTAAAAACACTTACTGTAATGATTCCCTCGATCCTGGAACCTCTATCGTTGTCTTGGGCTGTGATGGAGAATTATGTTGTGGAGGTGATTCATTAGGTGAGCGGGGTAAGAGGGCTGAGACAGTGGCCGAAGAGGCATTTTCCAAGTTTATGAGATGGTATTCAACAGGTGCGGCCTTTGATAAACACTTGGGAGATATGGTTATACCTCTATCTATGCTATCTAATGAAAAGTCTATTTTTACTGTCGAGGAATTCACTAAACATATGGAGTCAGCATTGTATGTGGCTAAGGTGTTCTATGATAATCTTAAATATGAGGTTAAGAGGGTTGGTCAGACCTACCTCTTGGAACTGTCTAGGTAGAGCCTCTGAATATTGTTAGCTATTAATCCTCTAAGAGCGTCTAGACCTTCATCAGTCACTAGAGATATTTTGAATGGCTCAGTATTTAGTTGTTTCTCTATTACAAGAATGTTTTCCATGGATGCTTCATCCATCTTATTTATTACAGCGATAAAATCCTTATCCTTAAATAGATTCTGTATCTCTCTAAATATGTTTAGCTGCCTCTGTGGGGGGTAATACGCACTGTTTGTTGGGTCGAACATAAATATTATAGGACCTCTTAAATGTCTCAGAGCGGTTATTGCCTTTAACTCTATCTCATTTCTCTCACTCATCTCTCTATCGAGTAATCCCGGTGTATCTATGATTTGCCCCTTCATATATCCAACTTCTATGTGGCCAACATGTATTTCCTTCGTAGTGAATGGATAGCTTGCTACTTTTGTTCTGGCACTTGACAGTTTATTTACCAAAGTGGATTTTCCAGTGTTTGGAGGACCCGCTACTAGAAATGTAGGTAGGGATAGGTCGATGGATGGTAGGCTACGTACGTATCTGTACATCTCGATTATGAAGATGAAGTCATCTGATACTCTTTTTATGAATGTTGATATCTTTCCTTGGGCAACTCTTCTCCACTTTCTCATCTCATCTGGATCGTCTGAACCGATTATTTTTTGTACATATTCTTCTACTATCGTGTTTACTGCCTCTTCCAATCGAACAAGCCTTTTATGTACACGCTTTATCTCGTTTTCATCATAGTATATTCTAACCAAGTCCTTGTAGAATTCGTGGGCATCGAAATAAGAATCCAATATTTTCAATCCTCTCCTTATATTTGTCAGGAAAGTTCTTGCCAGGACGTGTACTCTGGTTTTCTCTCTTTTTCTAGCGGTCTCCAACTTTCCCTTATATGGTATTTTATTTGCTTCTCTAGATGCTCTTCTAAATCCAACTTCCTCTATAACTTGGGGCTTACTGGGGGGTTTTAGTTTTTCCCATGGATTCATATCTATACATCCCCATCTATTTTATTTTATATAATCCATTTTTGTTGGTGGTGTAGTGCATGTCGTACTATGGAGTTGGTGGAACTGCTATAGGCATAAAGACTAAGGACTCAGTTTTGTTAGCTACAGATAAGCTCTATCTTACTGGTAATGTTGCGTTTAGTCAAACAGCTAAAAAGCTGTATAGATTGACAGATAGGGTATACTTAGCTACTGCTGGTTTAATAGCAGACTCACAGGGATTGGTTAAAGAGGTAAAGTATAATATTGGTGTGAGGATGTCCTCCATCCAGAGATCTCCATCTATAAACTCTATAGCTAGATTGGTATCAGTGATATTGTATAGTAGTAAGGGTCTTCCATTCTATACCCAGGTGTTAGTGGGTGGAGTCGTGGATAAACCAGAACTCTACTCTTTGGATTCACTGGGCTCTGTAATGTCAGACGATTATGTGGCTATTGGAACGGGTGCTGAGACAGCTCTTAGTATCTTAGACACAAGGTATAACGAATCAATGAATAAGGAAGGACTATTGAGGCTTGTTGAGGATGTATTTATCACGGTTGGTCAGAGGGATGTCTTGACTGGAAATAAAGTGGATGTGGTGTATATAAGTAAGGATGTAGTGGAGGAGATAGTCTTGGTTCAGAGAGGGTCTATGGATATTGTTAAGCATAAGGGTGGAGGTGTGTAGTTTTTTGGAGTCTATCGTGATGGTAGTTGAGGATTTATCCGAGTCTATGTACAGGATGTATAACGAAGTGGATCCTGTGAGGGAGGACATGATAAGGCTGTCCAGGGAGATAATGATTAAGGTTAGAAGAGGCTTTGAACATGCATATAGGAATGATATTGATAGGCTTAAGAAGGTACTAAGCGATGCCACAAGAGATGTTGAGAGATGCCTATCTATCTTAAATTCCAACCCCAGATATAGAGATTGTCTGGAGAGAGTGTTGAAAGACTGTATGAGGGAGTATTCAGAACTTGTATTTTTTTACACATGGCTGAGCAGAGACTCATTGTATCTAAACTATCTACCTAACCTTAAATTCCAGTGGGTAATGGAGGGATTGCGTGATTTCGCTGGGGAGGTCTATAGATTTTCTCTAAACATGTTGATAATGGGTGATTGTGACAATGTGTTTGAAGCTATTCGGCTTCTGGAAGATATTGCCAATATTTTATCCACAAGGATTGTTCCAAACTACATATATAACAACTATAAGCGAGACGTGGATTCTATTAGAAGAGCGGCTGACAATTTGAAGTCTGAATACATTAGGGTATGTGGTGTAAGAAGATGAACCTTAGGTTAGCGAGGACATACTTGATAGATCTCTACAAGCTTGGTGCAGGTGAGAAGTATATAAAGGTCCCAACGGGGGAGTTAGCAGCCTTATTCGGGGTTAGTCAACAGAGTGCATCTAGGATTTTACAAGAGCTGTATGAGATGGAGTTGGTTGATAAGAGGAATGTGGATAGAACGTTGTGGGTAAGGCTTACTGACAAAGGATTGGCTGAGGTAGAGGATTATATCAAATATATAAATGACGCATTTGAGAGACCGGGTAGGTTCTATTTCAAAGGTGTGGTTGTAAGTGGCTTGGGTGAAGGGGCTTACTATATGAGTCGGCGGGGCTATGTAATACAGTTTGAGAGGTTACTAGGTTTCACACCCTATCCAGGAACTCTGAATCTTAAGTTGACAGAGCCTTATTTCATGTTCCAAAATAGGTTACTTAGGAAGTTGAGAGGATTCCACATAAAGGGATTTAGAACTAAAGAGAGAGTTTTTGGTGATGTTAGAGCGTTTAGAGCTGTTATACAGAATTCAGTAGACGGTGCAGTCATATATGCTGAACGGTCTATATATGGATTTGATATGCTAGAAGTTATTGCTCCCATATATCTTAGGGACGCTCTTAAACTTAATGATGGAGATTTTGTTGAGGTGGAGGTCTATTTAACTGAATCCAGGTAGATCCTCTTCAATTTTTCCTTGATTATAGATGTCTTAACGCCCTCCACCTCCACGTTCAACCTAATTATGAGTCTGTTTCTGAGATCCTCTCTTGTTATCCCTGGGGGTATGTTCTGGTCGTACCCGAGGAAGATTATGTCAGGGTCTATAAGGTAAATTGGTTTTCTAAAGTCTTTCTCATCCCCTATAATCGCATAGTCCACATATTTTATGGACTCCACGACATATCTCCTCTCCTTCGCCGTGTTAATAGGTGGATGACCCTTCATCTTTAAAACAGTCTTGTCCGTAGCTATTATCACTACTAGTGTATCTACATACTTACTAGCCTCTTTTAAAGTTTCTATATGTCCACGATGTATAATGTCGAATACACCTCCTATCACACCTATTTTAATCTTTTTTCTAGCCTCCTCAGTTAGTCTATAGTTTTCCGTAAGCAACCCCTCGTTATATAATGTGTCTAGGAGATTGGTATCTATATCTTCGGTTGGATCTATTCCGAGACGGGTCTTTACGTATATCTGGGCCAAGAGCCTCCTCTTACTCTGTTCCATGGTATTTACCTCTTAAGAGTTAATAAATACTCTTTCTCTGTAAAATGTGGATTGGCCGCTATTACTATTACACTTGGAGCTTTTTTAGGTAGTCCATCCACTTCAGATGTATTCTCAAATACCCTAATCTGTTGTTTTGTAGTCCCAACCCATGTCATTCCAATTATGTATGTATCTTCAGAATCTAATATGGATAGGGATCTCTCATCTTTGCTTAATTCTTCGATTCCTTCATATACGTCCATCACATATCCATCTTCCCTTGAATACTCTAAGAAATAGAAAGTGTGGAGTGATAGTTGATAGTTTACGTTTAGGATGCGGTGGTTTCTCATATTGACTTCCACCCCTCCCCTCATAATAGTTCCTGATGCCCCCACCCTGTATATGTCTAATCCTGCCTCACCTATTGCCGCTGTGTATATAGATGTGTTATGATATATTCTTACATCTATACCATTTCTCCTAGCCTCTATTACTAGGGACTTGTGGGTTGTTGCGGTCAAGGGGTCACCAGGTACCAATAGTAAAACATTCTTAGCCTTGCATAGATTTAGAAATTGGTCAGAGCCTTCTTCTAAAACTCTTCTATTTACTTCATACACCTCCCTCTCTACAAGTGACTTAACATCCTCTCTTGTGTAGAGTGTTGGTGACGTGTATAGCTCTAGGAATATCATGTCATAATCTCCCATCTTTCTAATGACTCCCATATGTAGACTTGGTTCATCTCCTATCCCAAGCCCTGCTATATCCAACGCCATTACATCCTTATCTAATAGATGGGAAAAGTAAAAATAGATGCCGCTGTATGTTTATGAATGTGGGCCCGTAGCTCAGCCAGGTAGAGCACCGGGCTTTTATCCGGGTTGATATTCGGATAAAAGCTGGGACATAGTGTGGATGACCGGAAAGCAACCCGGGGGTCGCGGGTTCGAATCCCGCCGGGCCCGCCAAAAATTAGATAGTATTGTGTTGTATCTCTTAACACTCATACATTAGAAACATTTATATATGAATATGGTGTGGTAAATATATGACACTTGTATGTACATGGGTATGTCACGACTTATCTTCCGGGGGTGTGGTGCAGATGTCATCCTCTGAGGATGTAATGAACGAGAGGTTAAAGAAGATTGTTCTATCTCATAATCTAGTTCCTGAACATAGGATCTTATCTCCTGAGGAGGCTAAGAAAGTTGTTGAGAAATACTGTGGTGGGGATAAGTACAAACTCCCCTACATTAAAAGGGATGATCCAGTGGTGAGAGCTATAGGTGCTAATCCCGGAGACATATTAATGATTGTAAGGAAAAGTCCTACTGCTGGAAGATCTGTTTATTATCGATTGGTGATTTGATATGAAGAGGTTGGATGTAAACAAATTTTTAGTGTATAAGAAGAGTGAGTATGATACATGGCCTATTATAAAGGCTATGCTCAATGAGTTTGGGTTGGCTAAGCAGCATATTGACTCCTATAATGAATTCTTAGATAAGATTCTAAAGGAGATTGTTGAAGAGAATAGTACAATTAAGGTCCCTACTCAACAAGGTGAATGGATATTTAAGATTGAGGATGTCTGGGTTGACGAGCCGAGTACTAAGGACCTCGCGTCAGGTAGCCCAATTAAGAGGCAACATGGGTATATTCCCTCGGTATGTAGGTTAAGAGGCTACTCATACTATGCCCCTATAAGAGCCAGGGTTAAGAAGATAACTAACACTACTTCTACTGAGGAGGTAGATCTGGGATATCTGCCTGTGATGGTAAAGTCCAAGATATGTTATTTACACGGTCAATCTCGAGAGAAGCTTATAATGATGGGTGAAGATCCTGATGACCCAGGTGGGTATTTTATTATAAATGGTAGTGAGAGGGCGATAGTGGCTGTCGAGGATTTGGCGTCAAATACTATAATAACAAGGGTTGAGAGGTCCTCAAGTACGGTGTCTTACTCATCTAGGATGTTATCGGTGAAGGGCAGTCTTAGAAACCATGTAGTGGTGACTCTGAAGAGGGAAAGTGCTGTCGTAACCATACCGTTTACAACCTCGCCAATACCCTTTTCAATTGTTATGAAAGCATTGGGTGTCGTTAAGGAGGCGGATATATCTGATGCGGTGGCTAGGGGTGACAGGGAGATCGAGGATTTGTTGATGCCCATCTTGAGGAAATATACTCAGATCACCACCCAGGAGGATGCATTGCTATACATAGGGAATAGGACCCAGGCATCTCAACAGCCTATGGATAGACGTATAAATAGAGCCCGCCATATACTAGATAAATACCTTTTCCCACATATAGGTACAGGCCCTGATTATAGGCTTAGGAAGGCATATCTGTTGGCCGAGATGGTTAGGAGAGCTATACAGTTGAAGCTTGGATTGAGAGAAGCCGACGATAGAGACCACTATGCATATAAGAGGCTTAGGCTGGCGGGACCTCTACTTGGACAGGTCTTCGCCAAGTCTCTAAAATCCTTGATGAAGGATCTTCAGTACAACATTATGAGAAGTACAATGTATAGAGGAAAGGTTCAGTTGAAGTATCTTGTAAGGGGGAATAAAATTACGCATAGGATAACTCATGCTCTGGCTACTGGAACATGGTCTCAGAAAACCACTGGGGTTACTCAGATGCTGGATAGAACCAATTTCCTGTCAACCTTAAGCCATCTTAGAAGGATCCAAAGCCCTCTAAGTAGAAGTAGGCCTCAGTTTGAGGCTAGGGAGGTTCATGCCTCACATCTGGGTAGAATATGTCCTGTTGAAAGTCCCGAAGGACAAAATATAGGGCTTGTTAAGAACCTGGCTTTATCAGCTGTTGTATCAACTGAGCAGCAGGCTGATGTGATGCTGGAGCTCCTATATAGGGAGGGTGTTATCCCGATAGAGGAGGCTAGGCTGGATGTGTGGTCTAGAGGTGCAAAAGTATTTTTAAACGGTGATTTCATAGGATTTGTCTTAAATCCAGATGACTTTGTAGAGAAGATAAGGAATTATAGGAGGTCTGGTAAGATTCCATACGATGTTAACATTGCTCTTAGAAAGTTTAAGAATCCTAAAGTTAGGCCTGAAATATATGTTGAGAGTAGTAGTGCGAGGGTATTAAGGCCTCTTATTAGGGTTGTAGATGGCAAGCCCCTTTTAACCAAGGAGCATATTGAGCTTGTTAGAAATGGTACTCTAAAATTCATTGATCTATTGAAAAAGGGTATTATTGAATTGATAGATGCTAATGAGGAGTTTAATATCTTAACCGCCTTCTTCCCAGAGGAACTTACTAAGGAGCATACTCATCTGGAGCTTGCACCCTATTTCTTCTTAGGTATAACTGCATCTATAATCCCGTTTGCAGAGCATAATCAGAGTCCGAGGAACTCGTATGAGGCCGCTATGGCTAAACAGGCTTTGGGTATACCTGTGACCAACCTGGCCTTGAGGATGGACTCTAGAGCGCATTTGTTGGAATATCCACAGTTGCCTATTGTACAGACTAGAATAACTGACATGATATATTTGAATGACAGGCCGATAGGGCAGAACCTTGTGGTTGCTATAATGTCTTACGAGAGCTACAACATGGAGGATGCTGTTATAATAAACAGAGCTGCTGTGGATAGGGGTATGTTGAGATCATTCTTCTATAAGACCTATGAGTCTGTTGAGAGGAAATTGGGAGGGGGGATAAGTGAGAGGTTTGAGATTCCAGTTCCAGACAACATCAATTATATGGGTGAGGATCACTATAGGGCTTTGGAGGAGGATGGTACACCTTATCTTGAGGCTAGGCTGAAGAAGGAAGATGTTGTTATTGGGAAGACGGGTCCCCCAAGGTTCCAGAGTGAGATTACTGGTAGGGAGGAGAGGAGGAGGGATTATAGCACTACCCTTGATCAGTTTAACGCCACTGTTGATAAGGTTGTGTTCGCCCAGAATAAGGATGGGGAGACTACAGCTATGGTTAGGGTGAGAGAGTATCGTATACCCGAGTTGGGTGATAAATTGGCTTCTAGACATGGTCAGAAAGGTGTTATAGGGCTTCTGGCAAATCCAGAGGATATGCCATATACTGCTGATGGGATAATACCTGACTTGATCATTAATCCTCATGCATTCCCGTCTAGAATGACGGTAGGGCAGTTTCTAGAGTCGATAGCAGGTAAGTATGGGGCTTTAGCCGGTAGATTTATAGATGGTTCCCCCTTTGTCTCATTCAACTATGAGGAGCTCTCTGAGATGTTGAGGTCGATGGGGTTTGAATACACCGGAACTGAGGTTATGTATGATGGTAGAACAGGTAGGAAGTTTAAGGCTCACATATTTATAGGCATAGTTTATTATCAGAAACTTCATCACATGGTGGCTGATAAGATGCATGCGAGGGCTGTAGGGCCTATACAAGTCTTGACTAGACAACCGACTGAGGGGCGGGCTAGGGATGGAGGTCTTAGAATAGGTGATATGGAGAAAGACGTCTTTCTAGCATATGGTGCTTCATCAATTGTTAAGGAGAGGCTTCTAGACGCCTCCGATAAAACAACTATACTCGTATGTACCAAATGTGGATTGGAAGGTTATTACAATGCGAGGGAGAACAAGATGGTCTGTCCTGTCTGTGGGCCTGATGCCCCCCTGGTTCCGGTTAACGTTTCATATGCGTTTAAGCTTCTCTTGGATGAGTTGAAGAGTATGACTATATATCCTCGTCTAAATGTTAGGGAGGTGGTTTGAGATGCCGTTTGGACGTGAGGTAAGGAGGTTTGAGGAGCAAGCTCATAGATATACGATTGATTCTATCAAGTTTGGCGTCTTGTCTCCACAGATGATTAGGGCTTTGTCCGTTGTAGAGGTCATTAATGATCAGCCTAGGAATGAAATTGGCGAACCTCTTCCAGGAGGGGTCTTAGATACTAGACTTGGCAATCCAGATCCCAGTGGTTACTGTCCCACTTGTGGAAATGATAGGGACAATTGTCCAGGTCATTTTGGGCATATAGACTTGGCTCTTCCGGTAATCAACGTCTTATTCGCAGACTATATCTATCTTATTCTTAAAGGCGTGTGTATAAATTGCTCTCACATTAAGCTGGATGAGCAGACTGTAAAGAAATATTTGAAGAGAGCTAAGTTCCTCAAGAAGAACCTCCCTCATCTATATGATAAGTTTGTTAAGAAGATCATTAAAGAGGCTTCGGAGGTTCAAAAATGCCCTGTATGTGGTAGGGATAATGTCAAGATAGTGTTTGAGAAGCCCCATAAGTTCTTCAAGGAGTATCCTAATGGGGAGAGGATAGAGCTGATGCCAAGTGAGATCAGAAGTATATTTGAAAATATTCCTGATGAGGAGCTCCCCCTATATGGGCTCTACTGTGAGGGTGGTTCAGGGGGTTCGAAGAAGTCTTATGACTGTGTTCGTCCAGAATGGTTTATTTTACAGGCTTTACCAGTCCCTCCGTTAACCGTCCGTCCATCGATACTACATGAGGGTGGTGAACGTAGGGAGGATGATTTGACGCATAAGTTAGTCGATATAGTAAAAGTAAATAGCAAGATTAAGAAGGATAAAACCGCAGGGTCAGTGGCTATGGCTCTCAAGAACGATTATGACGTGTTGCAGCTACATGTTATCACATACTTCCACAATGAATTACCTGGTGTCCCTCCAGCCACACATAGAGGGGTCAAGAGGCTTAAGACTCTTGTACAAAGGCTTTCTGGTAAGGAGGGTAGGTTTAGGAACAATCTGATTGGGAAGAGGGTTAATTTCTCAGCTAGGACTGTGATCTCTCCAGACTCTAATCTGGACATCAATGAAGTGGGTGTTCCAGTAGAGATAGCGAAGACACTTACTGTGCCGGAGGTTGTCACACCATATAATATTGAATTCCTGAGGAGACTTGTGTTGAATGGATCCGAGACTCATCCAGGAGCAAATTACATTATACGTACAAAGACTAGGAGTAGACACAATCTAAAATATGTTACAGATAGGAGCTTCTTGGCTAATAGCTTGGAGGTTGGAGATATTGTCGAGAGGCATCTTATGGATGGGGATATAGTATTATTCAACAGGCAACCCTCACTCCATAGAATGTCGATGATGGGGCATCTAGCCAAGATACTGCCCTATAGGACGTTTAGGCTACACCTTACTGTATGTCCACCTTATAACGCGGATTTTGATGGTGATGAGATGAATCTTCATGTACCTCAGAATAGTGAGGCTCAGGCTGAGGCCAGATCCCTGATGCTTGTTGAGAACCAGATTATCAGCCCTAGATATGGAGCACCAATCATAGGGTTTACAAAAGACTATCTTACATCCTCATTCCTCTTGACGAGGGATGAGAAGCGGATGGATAGAAGCCTTCTCTTCAATCTATTGTCGATATATGATGGGATTGGGAAGTGGGATATGGTTATGAACTACGACAAGATGCATAGTGGCAGACTACTCTTCAGCGTTTTGCTACCCAAAGATTTCACCTACTCATTAAAGAGTAGGTTGGAGGAAGATGTGATAATCAAGGAGGGTGTTTTGGTAAAGGGTGTCATTGATAAGAGGTCCATTGGCGCTGAGCAGGCGGATAGTGTCCTCCATAGGTTGGTGAGAGAGTATGGTAACAAGTTTGGTGGTGACTTCATAACCAAATTCTCGTCTGTGTTGGATAGATATCTACTTTCAAGGGGTTTCTCGATAGGTATCGAGGACCTAAAGCTTCCTGACTCGGTGGTGGAGGAGATTAGGGAGATTGAGAGGGAGGCTCATGAGAAGGTGGAGGAGGTTATCAAGGCGTATAGAGAGGGTAGGTTGGAATTAATCAAAGGGTTGTCGAGGGAGGAATCTCTTGAGCAGAAGATACATGAGATACTGGCAGAGGCTAGGACAAGAGCTGGTTTAAAGGCTCTCGAAAGTCTAGATAAGGATAATCCACTCTACATAATGGTTGTTAGTGGAGCTAGGGGTACTGACATCAATGTGGCTCAACTTACGGCGATGTTGGGGCAGCAGACTATAAGAGGCGAGAGGATATCAAGGGGGTATGGAGACAGAACCTTAACAGTGTTTAAGGAGGGTGATATTGGAACTAAAGCTAGAGGCTTCATAGGGAGCAATTTCTATAGGGGGTTGAATCCAGTGGAGTTCTTCTTCCACGCTATAAGTGGCAGGGAGGGTTTGATGGACACTGCTGTTAAGACACAGGAAAGTGGATATCTATATAGGAGGATATTATATTCGATGGAGCATCTACAAGTTGATCATGACTTCACTGTTAGGACTTCATATGGTAAGATAGTTCAGTTCGTCTATGGTGAGGATAAAGTAGACCCTGCAAGGAGTGACCATGGGAAGCCTGTTAACGTTGAGCGTCTTGTAGACTCTATATCCCTACTATATCCAAAGGGTAAATACGCTGGTAAAAAGTATATTGAGGAGATTCTTGATAAGGTTAAGGATGAAATTCCCCTATCTCTCTATCAGGAGTTGAAGGAGGTGTTGATGAGGAAGCGGGCAAATAAAGATGTTGTTAGGGAAGCTGTTAGACAGGCTGTATTAAATTACAGGAGTTCCACTATAGATCCAAACACAGCTATTGGTGTAATAACTGCTCAATCGATAGGTGAGCCAGGTACACAGATGACTCTTAGGACTTTCCACTATGCAGGTGTTAAGGAGAAGAATGTTACAATAGGTCTGCCTAGGATCATCGAGATAATCGATGCTAAACAGAAACCTTCTACACCTAGAATGACTATATATTTGGATGAAGAGCATAGGTATAGTCAGGAGAAGGCTGAGAGGATTGCCAATCTGATAAAGAGTACTAAGCTAAAGGACGTGGTAACGAGATATGGAATTGATATTCCAAGTAGACGGGTTGTCTTCTACCTGGACCTTGATGCTCTTGAGAAGGTGGGTAAGACACCTAAGGATGTTAAAAGGGTGTTTAGTAGGAGATACTCTACGGAGTTGAATGACAACGTCTTGTTCATCCGTCCATCCATTAAGCCTAAAGAGGGTGAGGAGGACAATCTGGACTATATTGTTGATAAGCTTAAGAAGGCTGCGGAGAGATTTTTGGAGAGGCATATCGCCGGAATACAGGGGATTCAGAGGGTTACCGTCGATAGGGTTATTAATGAGGAGACTGGGGAGGAGGAGTGGGTTTTATATACTGCTGGGAGTAACTTGTTAGAGGTTCTCCAGCATGAAGGCGTGGATCCGCAGAGGACGGTTACAAATGATATATTGGAGATATATCAAGTTCTGGGGGTTGAGGCTGCTAGGAATGCGATAATAAATGAGATTAAATCTGTCTTGGAGGAGCAGGGTCTAGATATCGATGATAGACACATTATGCTGGTGGCAGACATAATGACGAGGAATGGCGAGATTAACCAGATGGGTAGGTATGGAGTGGTATCCTTGAAGGAGAGTGTATTGTCAAAAGCAGCATTTGAAACTACTGTTCCTGTATTAGTCAAGGCTGCTGTTAGGGGAGAGACTGACTATTTAAAGGGTCCGACTGAAAATATAATTGTAGGTTCGAGAGTCCCAGTTGGAACGGGCAGTGTGGATGTATATATCAGGGTGGGAGGAGATGGTGGAGACGGTAAGAGCGCTTGAAGCATCACTTCCAGTTATATCTAAAACAGGGGTTATAGTTTACGGTAGGAATAACGTGCTATGGTCTCTACGTAATGAGCCACAGAAGATAAAGGTGTTGATCTTAGCTAGGAACACTCCTCCGGGACTAGATGAGGAGATAAAGTCGATAGCTGAGGAGAAGGGAATACCTATATTTAAGAGTAGGAGAAGCAACTTGGAACTTGGGAGTCTCTGTGGGAGACCACACTCGATATCCGTACTGGCGATATATGATTTTGGTGGTGCTCCTATAGATGAGGAGACTATAAATGCCTAATAGTGCTGGACTGAGCTTCACAAATGATGAGCTGGCTCTCATGAGCCTATTCCAAAGTATCACTGGAGAGAATCCAATTGCTTGTAAAATAGTAGACGACTACATATATTTCATAATAACGGAGAGGTCTCTGTATAAAATTATGAGTGACCCTGTCCTGAGAACTGAGTTGAGAAGGCATACTGGAGGAAGATTTACTAGAAACCGGGTTTTGAGGGCTCTATCATCTATCTTGAGTGAAAGTATTGGTGCAAACTCTTATGTGGCAGTTTACTACGAGGATCCCGCCGAGTTTCTGAAGGGGTTTTTCGGCTTAGACAGTACATCAAGGATAGATCTTAAGAAGGTTAATGGTAGGCTCGTAGCCACCCTATACGTGTCTCCTGCAAAGAAAGGGATTGTTATAGGTAGGAATGGTATAAGGGCTAAGGCTGGCAGGCTATTTGGAAAGGCTCTCTACGATATTGAACAAATAAATATCAGGTGACTAGTTGTATAGCATTATAGGTGGATTAGATGGGTAGGAAGAGTCCAAAAGGCATGTTCGCAGCTAGGAAGCTGGTAGCTAAGAGAAAGAAATTTAGATGGAGCGATGTAAAATATAGGAGGAGGATGCTTAGGTTGGATGAGAAGTCTGACCCTCTAGAGGGGGCTCCAATGGCGCGGGGTATTGTTATTGAGAAGGTTGGTGTTGAGGCTAAGCAGCCAAACTCAGCCTTAAGGAAGTGTGTTAGGGTCCAGCTAATCAAGAATGGTAAGCAGGTGACTGCCTTCTTGCCAGGGGATGGGGCGTTGAACGTGGTTGATGAGCATGATGAGGTTATGATAGAGGGTATTGGGGGCTCTCAAGGAAGAGCGATGGGTGATATACCAGGTGTGCGATACAAGGTATTTCTTGTTAATGGGGTTCCCTTAAGTCTCTTGGTTACTGGAAAGGTTAGGAAGCCAAAGAGGTGAGTCACTAGATATGGCTTCAAAGAACGTGGTATGGTTGAAGCTGTTTGGGAGATATTCGTTTAAGGATGTAGAGGTAAGGGACATTAGTCTGAAGGATTACATATCCTTGAAGCCGGTTCTACTCCCTTGGAGTGGGGGTAGGCATGAGAAGAGGAAGTTTGATAAGGCTAAGGTAAATATTGTGGAGCGGCTGGTCAATAAACTTATGCGTCCTGGTAAGATGGGTGGGAAGAAGCAGAAGGCTATAAAGATAGTGGAGACGGCCTTTAGGATAATAGAGCTGGAGACTGGGGACAACCCTATTCAGCTTCTAGTATATGCGATTGAGAATGCAGGTCCCTGTGAAGATGTGACCACGATAGCATATGGAGGCGCTGCATATACAGTTAGCGTGGATGTCTCTCCTCTGAGGAGGATTGACGTGGCTCTAAGGAATCTAGTGGTGGGTGCTAAGAACGCTGCTAAAAACAATAGGATGTCTATAGAGGAGGCTCTCGCCCGTGAGATAATATTGGCTGCGAAGAACGACCTATCCAGCTACGCTATCTCAAAGAGAGTGGAGATAGAGAGGATTGCTCTAGCGTCTAGATAGAGTGGTGTTTATATACTCTCGTTGAATGGTTTATATATATAAATGCTTAAATTTGATAGAGAGTGGGTGATGAAGCATGGCTAAGAAGAAGGAGCATATGAACTTAATCGCTATTGGGCACGTCGATCATGGAAAGTCTACTTTGATGGGGCGATTGTTGTATGAGGCTGGCGTGATTGACCAGAGGCTTATCCAGCAGTATGAGGAGGAGGCTAAGAAACTGGGTAAGGAGACGTTTAAATTTGCGTGGGTTATGGATAAGCTGAAGGAGGAGAGGGAGAGGGGGTTAACTATAGATCTGTCCTTCTACAAGTTTGAGACGCCAAAGTATGAGTATACTTTGATAGATGCGCCAGGTCATAGGGACTTTATAAAGAACATGATCACGGGTGCTAGCGAGGCTGACGCAGCTATACTTGTTGTATCTGCCAGACCCGGTGAGTTCGAGGCTGGTATATCCCCTGGAGGGCAGACTAGGGAGCATGCGAGTCTAGCTAAGATCCTAGGTATAAATCAACTGGTGGTTGCAATAAATAAGATGGATGACCCGGGAGTCAACTGGAGCAAGGAGAGATACGAGGAGATTAAGAATGAGGTTGCCAGGCTATTGAAGACCCTAGGTTATAAGGTTGATCAGATTAGGTTCGTACCTGTCTCGGCCTGGACCGGAGACAACGTTCTTAAGAAGTCTGATAATATGCCTTGGTATGATGGCCCAACACTTATAGAGGCTTTGGATGAGTTTGTTCCTCCTCCTAAGCCTATAGACAAGCCTTTGAGACTGCCTATACAAGATGTATATTCAATAACTGGAGTGGGGACTGTGCCTGTAGGAAGGGTAGAGACTGGCAGGATGAAGGTTGGTGATAGGATAGTATTTATGCCTCCGGGCCTAGTTGGGGATGTAAAGTCTATTGAGATGCATCACCAGCCTATGCAGGAAGCTGTTGCAGGGGATAATATAGGCTTCAATGTAAAGGGAGTCTCTAAGAAGGATATTAGGAGGGGTGACGTTGTAGGCCATGTTGATAACCCTCCCTCTGTTGCAGAGGAGTTTATAGCTCAGATATTCGTGATCCACCATCCAACCGCCATCGGTGTTGGATATACGCCAGTGATGCATATACATACTGCTCAGGTGGCGGTTACGTTTATAGAGCTTCTTAAGAAGCTGGATAGAAGGACTGGACAGGTTGTTGAGGAGAATCCCAGCTTCTTAAAGACGGGTGACGTAGCTATTGTAAAGCTTAAGCCTCTAAGGCCAGTGTCTCTAGAAGAGTTCCAGCAGTTCCCAGAACTGGGTAGATTTGCAATCAGGGATATGGGTCAGACTATAGCGGCTGGCGTTGTTAAAGAGATTACACAGAAGGCTGATGTGAAGATCAAGGGGTAGTTCTCTCTACACCAACCTTTATATCTAACCTCCTCTCTACAATAATTCCTGATTCGAGATGATTAGAGGGGCTAAGACCAGGATAATAGTTTATGGTGTTAACCACGAGTCTCTAGATAAATTTGTTAATGAGATTAGAAGTATTGCTGAGAAGACTGGAGCCAAATACTCAGGTCCTGTATATCTCCCTACAAGGAGGGTCGTGGTGCCTACTAGGAAGAGTCCATGTGGCCAGGGGTCAGAGACTTGGGATAAGTTTGAGCTCAGGATCCATAAGAGGTTGATAGATATCGAACAGAATGATAATACGATGAAGCATCTGATAAAGTTACGCGTTCCAGAAGATGTTTTTATAGAGGTTAGGCTTACATAATTTAAATACAACTTAAATATCCAGTACAAACTCAATTATATAGCCATTATCGGCCTTCTCAATCCTCATCTCATGATATGTCATAGCCTTAACATGGATCTTTGGGTTATGCCTACCTAGGTCTAGTTCTTCTCCCTCTGCATATCCCGATAGTGTGTACTTGTCCCCGTCTTTCAAAATCTTTATTTTGAAATCGCTATATACCTTGCCCTCAGCATCTAATCTTATAATGAGCTCCTCAATAAAATTGTATAGTAGCTCCTCCAAATCCCCTCCCTCCACCCTTATCTGATCAACAACCTTCTTTTCTATTTTACTTATATCGATGGTTGTGTCTGTAAATGCCTTCCCAGCCTCGGTAAACGCGTCCTCCAGCGTCTCACCCCATATTCTTACCTTGATATCTGCTGTATGTGGGAGGTATTCATATCTTCCCATAGTCTTCACCTATTCTTAGTGTGGGCTCAGCAGTTTCTAGCCTACCTCCTTATACTGGTGACCATTAGTAGATGGATATATTTCTATACATATTTTAAATGCAGTAACAATAATTTAGGAAATATCATTTGACGATATGGTTGTATAGATGGTGTGTAGTGATGATGGAGTATGTGTTACAGATCCCAGGTGAACCGGCCGGTACATGGTATTCCCTATTCAATCTCTACCTGGGACTAGGCTTCTTGGTTGGCGGAGTAGTTGTAGGTATGATGATATACTTCATAATGAAGTACAGGGAGGCCAATTCAAATGAGGACGATGAGATAAAGCCAGGGGTGATTCCAAAAGATAGGGGTAATATCAAGATAATCACGGTCTTCTTCGGGCTTACAGCGATCATATTGTTTACACTGGCTTCATACTCTATACTGGTGACTAACTATGTAGAGAAGGTTCCCAAGGCTGACGATATATTTGAAGTGACGGTGATAGGCTTCCAATGGGGCTGGAAGTTTATATATCCCAATGGAACAGAGGTCGTTGGAGAGGTGGTAGTGCCTAAGGACAAGATAATAGTATTTAGGATAACCAGTGACGACGTATTCCATAAGTTCCAGTTAATAGAATTTAGGACTGGTGCAGACGCTATTCCAGGTGCATTCAACGTTATATGGATACAGCCCACAGAGCCTGGAACATATACAATCCAATGTTATGAGCTATGTGGATTGGGTCATTCTGTTATGGTGGCCACTATGAGAGTTGTGTGAGGGGGGTGATTATATGAAAGAGGGTAATAGTTTGTTGAGATGGCTTACGACAACGAATCATAAAGATATTGGAATATTGTATCTATTTACATCACTATACTTCCTCATGGTTGGTGGGTCCCTAGCCCTTACGTTTAGGCTCCAGTTGGCTATGCCCAATGTGGAGATCCTAAGTGCCTCAGCATTTAATCAGGCAATTACCATGCATGGCTTGATAATGATTCTGTGGGCTATATCACCACTTGCCTTCGCCTTTGCAAACTATGTGGTTCCTCTTCAGATTGGAGCTAGGGATCTGGCTTTCCCCAGGCTCAACGCATTAAGCTACTGGTTATATCTATTCAGCGGCCTACTAGCTGCACTATCATTCTTCATACCAGGAGGCGCCCCGGATGTTGGATGGACGTATTATGTCCCACTATCTACAGGTAGGTTTTCTCCACAGCCAGGCGTTACATTAGCTGCCTTGGCACTTGCTATGTTGGTGGCTTCGGTGACTGTCGGGACTATAAATTTCATAGTCACTATAGCAACCATGAGGGCTCCAGGGTTAGGATGGTCTAAACTGCCTATGTTCACATGGGGTATTCTATATACGGTGCTGATAATGTTGTTTGCCTTTGGTCCCGTAGTGGCAGGTTTCTTCCTATTGACGGTGGATAGGGTGTTTGGGACCACGTTCTTCCTATCTCCAGAGGGAGGGTCCATCTTATGGGCCCATATGTTCTGGTTCTTCGGGCATCCTGAGGTATACGTTGTCCTAGCACCAGCTATAGGCGTAATAGGTGATGTGCTGGAGACGTTCACTAGGAAGCCACTCTTTGGTAGGAAATATATATTGATCGCCTTCGGTATAGCCAGCTTCATAAGCTTCATAGTCTATGTCCATCACATGTTTGCAACAGGTATAAATCCGATTGTCAGAGAGGTTATGAGTATCACCACCGAGTCTATCTCCGTACCATTTGGGGTAATAATGTTGTCATTTGTATTTACTATGTACAAGGCAAAGATAAATGTTAAGACGCCATTCCTATTTGCAATAGGGTCTATAGTACTCTTCATAATTGGAGGGATAACAGGGGTATTCAACTCTTCCATAGCCTTAGATAGATTTATTAGAGGGACTTACTGGATAGTGGCCCACTTCCATTATGCAATGGTGGGGGCAACGCTTTTCGGGTTGTTGGCAGCCATCTACTACTGGTATCCGAAGATGACGGGTAGGATGTATAACGAGAGGCTTGGTAAAATACACTTCTGGGTCGCGTTCATAGGCTTCAACGTGTTATACCTGCCCATGTTTATAATCTATGAGATGCCTAGGAGAGTCAACGTGTACTTTAACGAGGCGTGGATTCCAATGAATCAGGTAGCGACGGTAGGGGCCTATATCTTCGGGTTCTCATTCCTGATAATGGTGTATAACCTTGTTAAAAGTTATTCATCAGGTCTACCAGCTGGTAATAATCCGTGGAATGCATGGTCTCTAGAGTGGATGACTACGTCACCTCCTCCAGCGCATAACTTCGACTTCGAACCAGTCATTAATGGAAACCAGATATCCATGTACACTAATGGTGGAGTACCAGAACCACATGTGGAGCATCATACAATGATGCCTATGTTGCTATCCATATCTCTGATGACTGCATTCTTTGGATTGATCATTTATCCACCAGTGTTTATACTAGGATCTGCATTGTTACTCGCAGTACTCGCTAAGTGGATCGTAGATGATATATATGATAGGTTCTCAATACCTGAGCCGAAACATACTAGTAAGTGGCCATTTGAAAGTATGAATAGGCTTAAGTTTGGGGTGTGGATCCTAGTTATTAGCGAGGCTATGTTGTTTGCTGCATTATTTGGGGCATATAGCTTATTGAGGATTAATCTAGTGGGCGAATGGCCATTCGGTCCAGAGGTGCATGATGTAAGGCTCGGCGGTTTAAACACGATAATCCTATTAACTAGCAGCCTAACGGTAGTATTGTCGATTGCCTACGCTAAGATGGGGGATACTAGGAAGCTTCTATATTCGTTAGGTGCAACCTATCTACTGGGCCTCATATTCCTTGCTCTCAAAGGTGTTGAATGGGCTAAGTTGGCCGAAGAAGGCTTTACACTCACAAGCTCTCTTGCTGCATCAATATACTATGTTATGACTGGAACTCATGCTGCACACATGATAGGCGGTTTAATTGCGCTTACCTACATAATCATTAAGGCGTTGAGAGGGGTGTATAACGATAGGAATTATCAGGGTATAGAGGCGTTCGGAATTTATTGGCACTTCATAGATATTATCTGGATATTCCTCTTCGCGATATTCTATCTAATGTAGGAGGTGGGTAACATGGTGAAGGAGCCTATAAACTTATATATAGGTATATGGGGTATGCTTGTCGGAATCACAATTCTAGAGGTGTTAATGGTACTGGTAAACATGCCGATAGTCTTCCTGATTACAGGGGTGTTGCTTCTAGCTGGGTTGAAGGCGGCTTTCGTTGCTCTATACTATCAACATCTTAAATGGGATGACGTTGCGATATCATGGTTCTACCTTATGGCTCTATTCTTCGCTCTATTCATAGTCATGGTATGGACTGGTGGGTCTGCGGTTTGCCAGGTGGAAGTATGAAGAAGACTATAATTTTACTTGCTGCAATAGCGGTGGCTATAGACTTGGCTATAGTGGCTGTTCTAGTGTTTGACCTACAGCCTCCTTTACGGGGTGCTGTAAATCTAACGCCCAATATAGAGCTCACAATATATGGTGGTGAGATAACGGTTGATGGACAGGTTAGATATGCTTATGGATTCTCACCAGATACTATGACTGCTCCAGGTCCGACTCTAAACTTTACCCAAGGTGATATAGTAGGCATTACCTTCGTGAATGTTGGGCAGGTTGTACATACCCTTACAATAGTCCCCTTTGTAGATCCAAACAACCCAGAAGTGTTGGACAACTACGATACAGGCTTGGTTGAGGGTGGGGATTCAGCGACAATCGTCGTACAATTTAACCAGGTAGGGAATCTAAACTATCAATGTGCCGTCCCAGGCCATGCAAGTCTGGGTATGTGGGGAAACATCACAGTCACTGAGCAGTAAATATTCTCTATACCACCCAACTTTTTATAACGCATAGATTGGTTTTTGAGGGGTCGTTATGAACAAGTTTGGATTGGTTGTTGGTCTATTGGTCTTGATGATCGTATCTGTTGTTGTAGGTATCTTCTTAGTATTTAATCCACAGCTATCTCCATTGACTGGAGGGTTTACTGGGAACCAATATATCAATACTCCTCCTGCTGCCGATTTTACATTGACTACTATCGATGGAGAACCATTTAAATTAAGTGACTATAGGGGGAAAGTTATAGCATTATCCTTTATATACTCACATTGTCCAGACATATGTCCCGCGATAACATCTGGATTCGCTGAGTTGGGAGACATTCTCAGGGAGCAAGGTCTACTTGAAGACGTTGTTCTGGTTCTAGTTGCCGTAGACTATCCAGGAGGTTACGTAGCAACCGCTTCTAAGAATAGGGTCTATTACATCAACTATTCAGGCTATATAGAATGGGAAACAGATGTAAACACTACACTTTCTGGGGTTGAGATGTCCCAGGACGGGGGTGTTATAGTCGCATGGGGAGGAAATACAGTATATTTTATCGATAGGTTTGGAAAGATAGCTGCTAAATACACGTATTCCTTAGATATAAGTGACGTATTTGTATCAGGTGCAGGCTCTTTTGTCGCGGTATCAGTAGTAGATAGGCTATACCTATATAACACAATATTTGTAGAGAATGGTTTGCAGATAGAGCCATCGTGGTCTAAACAGTTAGCTGGAGATATACTTGCTGTTTCCGGGTTGACCAACGCCTCATATCTGTTTGCAGTGGACGATAGCGGCTACATATATAGGATTACAAAAGCAGGTGATATTGAAGAGTCGAAAAAGATTGGTGAAGATGGTGTGTTGATGGCCGATGTATCCAGTAATGGTCTAACAGCTACACTGATATACAATGATAAAGTGGTGCAAGTAAATGTGGTAGACGACCTACAAAATCTAATAGAAATAGATCCATCTAAGATTGTGGATGTTGACGTCTCCCAAGATGGGGTATACGTGGCGTATGCACTGAAGGATAGTGTAGAAATTTATAAGTCTGATGGAAGGCTAGCCCACATACTGACTGTTGAAGCGGAGTCGGTATCAATATCGGCTGACAACCAATATGTGTCGATAGCGTCTGGTGAGGAAGTTACACGATACAACTTGGATAACAATGGTGTTGACTGGATGACAAGAGTAGGTGAAGTGGTGATAGACGTTGATGTGGCGATGGAGAGGGATTCGCCTAACAGACTTAGGAAATGGGGTGAGATATATGGCGCGGATGAGGTGGTGTTCCTATATGGTATGTATAGGAATCTTTATCAGGTGTGGGCAAAGTATGGGATAGCTGTAGTCAACATAGATGTTGACGACCCCTCCACATCATATCTAATTGCTCATACTGGAATTCTATTCCTGATAGATAAGGATTTCAATGTGAGGATATTCTTTATTGGAGCGCCTCCTCAGTGGAGCCCAGAAGACGCAGCCAACGACATAAGTATACTAGTTAGAGAATAGCCCTATATCCCAACTTTTTTTGCAACGTACATTAGTATCACTAGGTTAAGCAATATCCCTATTACCAGAAGAGTATTCATTATATTCACATATAGAGTCGATATACCAAGCAAGCTTCCCGTCGAAGAGGATACTATTACCATGGCTACGTTCATTATTGCTGTGAATCCACATGAAGGACATGATACAGCCGCGGATGCGGCTGAGGATAGGCCTGCAACAGTCAAGGTAGTGGCTAATCCAGTGGATCCTACCTCTGCTCTACATTTTGACCTGGATACCTTGGAGTAGTAGCGTACCACGGTAAATACGGCTGCAGATATAATTGAGGCTATAAAAATCAGTATAACAGTTAAAGGTTTAAAGGTTATTATCCAATAAGTCTCTCCAGTGATAAACCCAGGGTTGTTATTTAGGAAGTAGTCATCGAACCGTAATCCATACCAGAAAAGGACCCCTCTGGGTATCTCCATATTTGGTGTAGGGAATGTTATGGAGGATGGAGGATCTCCAAACCCACCTAATATCGAGGTGTTTGATGTGTAAACCATCTGGATAGCCAACGGTGTAAATATATTAACTATGAACAGGACTCCTGTTAAGAGGGTCATGAACCTCGGGAATGTTTTTATCGAGATGCTGACAACCTTCTCTATATGTATAAACATGTTCATATCCATCGCAATACTGAAAAAATGTATTAGGTCGATATTAAAAGTTGTCTAGAAATGTTTATATTATTTCATATGGATATGGGTGCCGGGATGCCCGAGTGGACCAAGGGGTCGCCGCAGTGGCCTAAGCCTTGAGACCCCTCGGGAGAGCCGATGGGGCTCTGCCCCGCGTGGGTTCGAATCCCACTCCCGGCGCCAAACCAATTTATTGTATATGTGGGAATAAGTTTTGGTTGATGAAGGCTGTTGAGGTTATAGCTATAACTATCATTTTATCCACCATAATCCATGTCATCTACATTCACATTGTTGAGGAGAGAATAGTGGCTAGAGACGTTTTTAAAAAAGGTGTTAAGTATGTGGTTGACTGGGGAGGCATACCCATATTCGTGTCTCTGGCAGCGTCTGTAGTGGTGGCATATCTTCAAGGATTAATTGATAACCCTATTCCTATACTAGCCTCCTTGTTCATCGCTTTCTTAGTGGGTTTCATTGATGACTTGAAGCCTGGTCTTCCAGGGTACTATAAGCCTCTCGCCTCGGTTATCCCCGTAGTTCCATTAATTTATTGGGGGATATACCCCTCTACTCTACGAATATTTGATGGATATGTGTTTAACATCCCCATCATCTATCCATTTCTTCTTACATTGGGCTTCGTAATCTCACTCAATGCTGTTAATATGTTGGATGTTATAAACGGCTCCGCTGTATCGGGGGTATATATAGTGCTCTTCTACATCGTGTTGGCCTCCGCCATCATAGGAAGACTCCCTATATTAGGTATATTATTCATGGCTGGTCTAGCTCCATTCCTGGTTCTAAACGTATATCCGGCCAAGATATTCCTTGGGAATTCGGGGGCTATGTTGATTGGGAGTCTAATCCCCATATCCGCCTCTCTATATAGGGTTGAGGTCACAGCTTTATTTGCTATGTATCCCTTCCTTGTAAACGGTCTTTTCTATCTCCTTAGGTTTAAATCGTTTATTGAGAGGAGGCTTCACGGTTATAAGGTAGCTGCTCTGGGGGATGACGGCCTTATACATGATATGTGTGAGGATGGAGCACCTATCGTCCTACTAAAATTTTTAGTAGCGTCTAGACCTAAACATGAGTTCAGACTGTGGATTGAGATAAGCATATTGTTTATAGTATCGGGTCTTGTTGGTTTACTATTTGTCTTGATATAGGGGGTGGGTCTGTGTCTAGGGAGGTGTTGATTCTTACGGTGCAATTAATGGTAATGACGTTGTTAGTGGTTGTATCTATGCCAATATTATGGAACTTAGCCTCCACTCCCATATTACCCATAAGGATGGTAGACCAGGCATTGAAGACTTTGGTATTCCTAGGTATTCTATATATCTATGTAAAGATCTTCGATAAAATGTATAAATGGTCCTATAAAATGTTGGCTAGGTGTGGTCGTGAATGACCCTTTATTCAAAACATCTAAGGTAAATTTATTTGGGTGTGTAGGATTGTGTGGAATTATAGGAATTATTGGTGAGGGAGGGAATATAGTAGAGGAGTTGTATAGAGGCCTTAGACTGCTTGAATATAGGGGTTATGACTCGGCAGGTATGGCGGTTATCAATGATAAGGGTATGGAGGTTGTTAAGGACAAGGGGACTATAGAGAAGATTAATGAGAGATATAATTTTCTAAAGTTATCTGGGTATGTGGGTATAGCTCATACTAGATGGGCAACTCACGGTGCACCGGATAAGGTCAATGCCCATCCACACGTCGATTGTACCCATAGGATAGCTGTTGTACATAATGGGATTATCGAAAACTACCTGGAGCTTAGGGAGGAGTTGGAGTCTAAAGGCCATATCTTTAGGTCTAGGACTGATACTGAGGTTATTCCTCACTTGATCGAGGATTATATCTCCCAGGGATTATCCTTTAGAGACTCGTTTGTATCTACGTTGAGGAGGTTGAGGGGAGCCTATGCATTGGCAGCAATATCAACCTATTCACCAGACATCATAATGTGTGCCAGGGTTGAGAGTCCACTTGTAGTAGGCCTTGGTGGAGGGAGGGGCTACTGCTCTAGCGATATACCAAGTCTGATTGTCTTCACGAATAAAGTCGTGCCCTTGGGAGAGGGTGAATACGCTATAGTGAGGAGGGATGATGTGGAGATACGTAGAATAAAGGATGATAGCCTTGTTAAGAGAAGTTTTAAGACCGTTTCAATGACTGTGGAGGAGGCTAAGAAGGAGGGGTATCCACATTTCATGTTGAAGGAGATTTATGAACAGCCGTACTCCATTAAATATGCGCTTGAGCTCCAGAAGAACTATCTTGATTTGATGACAAGCTTCATCGATAGGGCCTCAAGACTCTTTTTTGTAGCTGCAGGCACCTCGTTCCACGCGGGAATGGTTGGTAGCTATGTATTCTCAAGGCTATCTAGAATGGTAAGTATACCTGTAATTGCCTCTGAATTTGTATCGCTATATGGTGGGTCTATATCTGTGGATGACGTTATCTTAGCAATCAGTCAGAGTGGTGAGACTAGAGATGTTTTGTGGGCTGTTGAGTATGCCAAGGCTAGGGGGGCCACTGTCCTGGCTGTGGTCAACGTATTAGCCTCTACATTGACGAGGGTGGCTAGGGTATATCTACATCAACAGAGTGGCCCTGAGATAGGTGTGGCGGCTACTAAAACGTATACGGGGCAGTTGGCTACGCTATACCTACTATCCCTAAATCTTGCTAAGTATAGAGGGAAACTTGGGCAGGATGAATATGACATGTATCTAGAGGAATTGTATAGGATGCCTGAGGTGGTAAGGGAGACCATATCCTCAGTGGAGGGTGATATGAAGAGTGTGGCGAAGCGTATAAAGAATTCTAAATATGTGATATTCTTAGGTAGGGGGGTAAATACTGCAACTGCCCATGAAGGTAGGCTTAAACTAATGGAGATTAGTTATATCCCAAGCCTGTCATACCCCGCTGGGGAAAATAAACATGGGCCTATAAGTCTTATTGAGAAGGGGGTGCCGGTGATTGCCCTTGTCCAGGATGATGAGACGAAGAAGCTCATGATAAGTAATATTCAGGAGGTTAGATCCAGAGGTGCTGAGACCATTGTAATAACAAGCTCTAGTGACAATGAAACGAGGGAGGTGTCTGATACGCTGATAGAGGTTCCTAAGACCCATTCTCTCTTCACCCCCATAACATACGTGGTTCCTCTACAGCTACTGGCTTACTATACAGCAGTTTATAGGGGTCTAGATCCAGATAAACCAAGGAATCTGGCCAAGAGTGTAACTGTGATCTAGAATAGTAAGATATAAATATCATATGTGTTATTATTATCAACCCGAGGCTAGATGCATATGTCTGAGGAGCAGGAATTCAAAGCTATGATTAGGATGTTAGATACCGATATAAATGGTAATCTGCCTATCGTAGAGGGGCTTATGAGGGTAAAGGGGGTTGGCCCTACATTGTCTAGAGCGATATTGAGGAGACTGGGTATTCCTCTAAATAAAAGGATTGGTTTCCTCACTGATGAGGAGCTTGCTCGGATCGAGGAGGAGATAAAAAACATTGGTAATAACTTTCCGCCATATATGCTTAATAGAAGATTTGACAGATACTCCGGTGAAAATCTACATTTAATAGGTGCTGATCTGAAATTCGTGCGGGATAGGGATATAGAGTTTGAGAAGAGTATTAGGAGCTGGAAGGGTGTGAGGCATGCCCTAGGTCTGAAGGTAAGAGGCCAACGCACCCGTACAACTGGGCGGAAGAGGAAGAAGCTAGTTGTTAAGCGAAGGAGGTGAGTGGATGAGGCGGTTTAGAAAAAAGTATGAGGGTCCGTTCAAGCCTTGGGACTACCAGCTTCTAATGGATGAGCTTAAGCTCTTGGGTGAATACGGTCTTAAGAATAAGAGGGAGCTTAGAAGGGCAGCTACCCTCTTGAAGAAGTTCAGGACTATAGCTAGGCAGGCCTATGGTCTTCCAGAGAAGGAGAAGAGGGAGGTTGAGAAGACCCTTGTAGGCAAGTTGAATAGGATGGGGATTCTGAATGAAGACGCCTCTCTTGACGACGTTTTAAGACTGGAGGTTAAGGATATCCTTGAGAGGAGGCTCCAGACGCTTGTATATAGGAAGGGTTTGGCAAAATCGATATATATGGCTAGACAGATGGTGGTTCACAGACATATTGTAGTGGGAGATAGGGTTGAGGATAGGCCTGGGCGCATAATATATAGGGATGAGGAAGATAAGATTGGTATTAGGCCGGGGAGTCCATACTCCGACCCCAACCATCCTATTTGGAAGGAGGGTTATGAGAATGTCGAGGGAGAGGCCGCAGAAGAAGGTTGAGTTGTGGGGAGTAGCACACATATATAGCAGTATGAACAATACGATAGTCCATATAACAGACTTAACTGGCGCTGAGACCATCGCATTAACATCTGGAGGTATGTTCGTCAAGGCAGATAGATACGAGGGGTCTCCATACGCAGCCATGATGGCTGCCAAGAAGGCTGCCGAGATAGCTAGGTCTAAGGGGGTTGTAGGTGTCCATATAAAGGTTAGGGGTGTAGGCGGCCATTTCTCACCAATTCCTGGGCCAGGTGCACAGGCAGCTATAAGGGCTCTTGCCAGGAGTGGCCTGAAGATTGGTATCGTTGAGGATGTAACCCCGATTCCACACGACAGGACTAGGAGACCAGGTGGCCGTAGGGGAAGAAGACTATGAAGAAGCCATCTATCGAGATCATATCATATAATGAACGTGTATTCAAGGCTATCCTGAAGAATGTACCTGTAGAGATCGCCAATTCCCTGAGGAGGGCTATGATTGCAGAGGTACCCACGTTGGCAATCGAGGAGGTTATAATATTTAAGAATGATGGTTTCCTAAATGATGATAGCCTAGCCCACAGACTAGGCTTGATACCTTTGAAAACTAGTATGGACTATATTAGGAAGTTGCAGAGTATGGAGGAAGGAGGTGGATACGTAACCCTCTCTATAAAGGTATCGGCAAGGAACGATGTTAAGGTGGTATATTCTGGGGATATAAAGACTAGGGATACAAATGTGAAGATATTGTCTGATAGGATTGAGATATCTAAGCTGGCCCCTGGACAGAGCATAGAGGCTGAGATGTGGGCCACTGTGGGTAGGGGCGAGGAACATGCTAAGTGGTCTCCAGTAACGGTGGCTGTGGCTAGAGGCCTCCCAAGGATTAGACTGGCTAAGGACATTCCCCAGGAGACTATGGAGAAGATGGTGTCAGTATGTCCAAAGGGGGTTTTTAAGATAGAGAATGGTAAGCTCGTGGTAGACGACATAACTAAATGTACCGTATGCGATATATGTGAGAAGGAATTCCCAGATTATGTCAAGGTAGGTATAGACGAGTCTTCAAGCATACTATATTTTGAATCTGTGGGGCAGCTTACCACTAGGGAGATCCTTAATGAGGCATTCAACATTTTATTGTCTAAGCTGGAGGAATTTATGGATAAGTTTAGAGAGGTGGAGTTAAATGTCACTTAGATTTATGGATAAGAGGAGGCTATACCTCCTAAATCTGTTGAGGAGATCTGCATACCAGCATAGGGCCCCGGTATGGAGGAGGGTTAGAGAGCTATTATCGAGGTCTAGGAGGAGGAGGATGTCGGTAAACATATCCAAGATAAACAGGTATAGTGGTGATGGCGATGTAATAGTAGTTCCTGGCAAGGTACTGGGCTCAGGATCAATCGATCATAAGGTTGTTGTAGGAGCCTATAAATATAGTTTAAAGGCTAAGATGAAGTTGGAGGAGGCAGGGTGTGAGGTATTGACGATTGAGGAGCTGGTGAGAAGATATCCTGATGGGAAGGGGGTGAAGATAATAATATGAGGGAGGTTGTAATAGATGCGAGAAACTCTGTTGCAGGGAGGCTAGCCTCCAAAGTCGCGAAGCTACTTCTAGACGGGTACAAGGTCTACATAGTCAATGTTGATAAGGCGGTTGTTACCGGGAAGAGGAAGAGGGTTATTAGTGATTTCAAGGGGAGACTGGCGGTGAAGTCCAATGTGAATCCTCGTAGGCATGGGCCCTTTAAACCTAGGTCTCCCGAGGGGATATTTAGGAGGATGGTCAGAGGCATGCTCCCAAGGAGGAAGAGTAGGGGTAAGGAGGCCTTAAGAAGACTAAGGGTTTATAGGGGTGTCCCTGATGACTTGAAGGGGAGGGATTTCATTGTGTTCAGCGATGTACAATATAGGGAGAATCCATATGGATACGTATCTCTTGAGGATATCGCTAGGGAGATAGGTTGGGTTCCTATTGAGGAGAGGGTTGGAGGTGGATAGCTGTGCCTAGGACAAAGGTGAAGGTATTCACTGGGAAGAGGAAGAAGGCTATAGCTAGGGCTTTCATACGGGACGGTGATGGCAATGTAAGGATCAATGGCTATCCAGTGGAGCTTTGGGGGCATGAGATAGGTAGGATGAGGGTTATCCAGACCCTTCTACTGGCGGGTGACTATGCAAAGAAGTATGACATTGACGTATATGTAAGGGGAGGTGGTTTCATGGGCCAGGCTGAGGCGGTTAGCATAGCTATCGCGAGGGCATTGGTGGGAATGTCGAAATCTAAGAGGTTAGAGTCGATATATGAAAGCTTTGATAGGAGGCTATTGGCAGGGGATCCGAGGAGGACTGAGCCTAAGAAGCCACTTGGCCCCGGACCACGTAGGAAGAAACAGACTTCATATAGGTGAGTCTGGATGATAATACCCGTTAGATGCTTTACATGTGGGAATCTTATTGGAGATAAGTGGGAGGAGTTTACAGATATGATTGAGAAGGGGGTGGATCCTAAGGAGGCTCTTGATAAACTGGGGCTGAAGAGATACTGCTGTAGGAGGATGCTTCTAAGCCATATAGAGGCTATAGATGATTTCATCCTCTTCAGAGGTATCGAGTATGGAGATTGAGGTATCTAGGACAGATGCAGTAGTAACTTACGATTCGAGAGGTAGGCCAACACTGGACATAATGCTGGTATCTCGAGATGGCAAGGTAGGTAGGTATGCAAGTCCATCTGGAGCCAGTGTAGGCAGGTATGAAGCGCCTCCATTCCCCAGTGGAGGAGTTTTGGAGGCTAGAAAGTTTGTTAGGGGTGAGGTGAACAGGATTTTAAGTGGATTCAGATACTCAAGCCAAGATGAGTTTGACTCGATGATTAGGAGGATAGATGGTACAGGAAGGTATGAGAAGCTAGGTTCTGTTGCTAGCCTTGGACTCTCATTCTCAGCAGCAGATCTGGCCTCAAAGGAGCTGGATATACCTATATACAGGTGGCTTGGTGGGAGGGAAAAGCCTCTATATCCTCTGCCACTGTGTAATGTGTTGGGCGGAGGGAAGCATGCCCTCAACAGGTCTATCGATATACAGGAGATACTGGCTATCCCCCTAAACCCAGAGTCATATAGAGATGCTTACCAAGCATGTATAGAGCTTCATAGAATGGTTGGTAGGGTCTTGGCAGAGAGAGACCACTTCTTCAATGGAGGTAGGAATGATGAGGGTGCGTGGGTTACTACCTTGACTGATGAGGAGGCATTTGAAGCTGTATTGGAGGCCATGGATAGGGTTAGGAGTGAGATAGGCATCAAGTTTGGGTTAGGGGCTGATTTAGCAGCATCGTCACTCTGGGACCCCGAGAATAAGCTTTATGTATATAGTAGGAGCGGACTATACCTTGATAGGGAGGAGCAGATAGAATATGTCGTTGAGCTCGCCAGAAAATATAGGCTTATGTATATAGAGGACCCGCTGCACGAAGATGACTTCCCAGGTTTTTCCAACCTAGTCAAGAGAATGGGCGGTAAACCCCTGATCGTTGGGGATGACCTATACGTAACCAATCTATCTAGGCTTAAATTGGGTCTGTCTGAAAAGGCTGGTAATGGGGTTATTATAAAACCTAATCAGGTAGGTGATGTTTCACAAGCGCTTTCTACAGCTAGGGAGGCGTCGTCAAATGGGTTCGGCGTGATAGTCTCACATAGAAGTGGTGAAACTCCTTATCCCCACCTAGCTCATCTAGCACTAGCAGTTGAAGCTGATCTTATGAAAGTCTCTCCCATCTATGGCGAGAGGGTGATTAAGCATAACGAGCTTCTAAGGATGGAGGATTTATATGGGACTTCGGGATTAAAGCGTTTGAGGTGGGGGTATTGAGTGAAGAGGGACACAGTGAAAATATTCAAGAGCTTAATAAGGACTTTTTAATACAATATAGAGTCCACTTCGGGAGGAATGTAAAGACAAAATTCAGTGAGAAGTTTATATATGGTGTCCACCCAAAGGGCTTCTACCTTATTGATGTTGATAAGACTATTGAGAGGTTGAGGGCGGCTGCTAAACTACTCTCCAGGTATGAGCCGGAGGATGTCTTGATACACTCTGCCAGGGATTTCTCATATAAAGGCCTTGAGGAATTAGGTAGGTTGACAGGCTTCAAGGTGAAGACTGGACGATTCCTGCCTGGAACCCTGACCAATTATATGCTTGAGAATCATGTAGATAGTATGATCCTCCTTGTTATAGACCATACCTTTGATAGGCAGGCGGTGGATGAAGCTGTGAAGATGAGGATTCCCGTGATATCCTTTGTAGACACCAACTCTGACGGGGCGTATGTAGACTTGGCTATACCGGGAAATAATAAGGGGAAGTACTCCATAGCAGCTCTTTTATGGAGCCTTGGTGTAGTGTATCTACGTGAGAAGGGTGTTCTAAGGGAGGATGAGGTCCTGGATAAATCGGTCCAGGACTTTATGGTGGCGCCTGAAAATGTCCCAACGGGTTAGAGAACCCTCTGTAGCTGGTTATTTCTACCCATCAGATAAGAATGAATTGGTGGATCTAATAGAGAGATTGTTTAGAAGCAGTAGGGGACCTGGAACCCATGTTCTTGAGGACTTCGCAGATAAGGATGTTATAGCTCTCCTCCTCCCCCATGCCGGATATATATACAGTGGTGAGATAGCTGCTTATGGATATGCAGCATATAATTCATCAGGTCTTAAGAAGAGGATATTGATCCTAGGCCCCAACCACTATGGTCTTGGTGCGTTGGCATCTATCTATCCTGAAGGAATGTGGAGGACTCCATTGGGAGAGGTTGTTATTGATCCTGAGCTGTCTAGAGAGATACCCTCTATTAGTGAATATATTGTGCATGATGAGATGGGGCATGTTAGGGAACACTCGATCGAGGTTCAACTGCCGATTCTACAGTATATCCATGGAAACAACTCCTTCCTGCTAACTCCTATATCAATCATGCTTCAAACAGAGTCGGTGGCCAGAGACATAGGATATACTCTTAGAAAACTTAATGATATGTACGGGGGTGAGATACTCTTTATAGTATCGACCGACTTCACCCATTACGAGTCCTCTAGTAAAGCCTATGAGAAGGATATGATGGCTATCAAGAAGATACTTGACATAGATCCGGATGGTTTTCTGGAAGCGGTATACAGTAGCGACATATCGATGTGTGGATATGGCCCTACAGCCGCATTATTATACTTTCTGGAGGGGGTAGAGGGGGTGGAGGCCACCCTGCTGAAATACGGGCATAGTGGGGAGGTTACAGGGGATGTAAATAATGTTGTGGGGTATGCATCGATAGCATTTTATAAGGTGTAGTCAAGTGCCTAGCGTATTTACGAGGGTTCCGGCTAAAGTGATATTGATGGGAGAGCATTATGTTGTCCATGGGTCTAGGGCTATAAGCATGGCTATAGACAGCTTCCTATATGGTAGGCTGGATGATGATGGTGAGGGATTAATTAGGTTAGAGGGTGGAGGGGTGGACGAAGAGATTCATTTCTCGGTTGGGAGCAGCCCAATAGCTAGGTTCTATAGGGAGCTTATAAAGGAGATGGGTGTGGAGAAACCACCGTCTATAAATCTAGAGTTTGAGTTCCCAGTATCGGCGGGATTAGGGTCATCCGCAGCAATATCTGCCGCGATCCCCTCCCTTCTCATAAAGTGGCTGGAGATGAGGGATCCAACGAGGGATGAGCTATATAGGTATGGGGAGAGGCTAGAGAGATATATTCATGGAACACCTTCTGGGATAGACCTGACCACGGTGGTGGAGGGGGGTGTGATACTGTTTAGCAGAGAAGGTGGGTTGTTGGATAGGGTGATATCTCTTCCTGATGGGATAGGAATACTTCTAATAGACTCTGGCTTTAGAAGGGTTACTGGAGAGCTTGTGGCGAGGGTGTCTGCAAATCTCGGGATGCTACCCCAATCTCTAAATAGGAGGTTGGTGGATGCCGTGGATACTCTTGTTGGTGACGCATGGAAAGCTATACTAGATGGTTATAGTTTGGAGTTGCTTGAACTTATAAAGTCTAACCATTATCTATTGAAGTATCTAGGTGTATATACCCCGGGGATTAACAATATCATAGGTATGTTACTAGACAAGGGTGTTGAAGTATCTAAAGTTACGGGTGCAGGTGGAGGGGGGTGTATCCTGGTAGTTGGTGATGAGGAGACCTTGTCAAAAGCAGTGGATGTTGCACGAGACCTAGGACTCGATTTTCTCAGGCCAAATATATATCCTTATACGCTGTATTAGTATGACTTGGTAGAGTGGGGTATGTCTTTTAAAGATGATATCGATCTAGAGAGTAGGAAGTTGGAGCATATCGATATAGTGTTGAGTGAGAACCCAGTATATAGAAACTCTACTTGGCTTGAATATGTTATCCCAGTCCATTCATCACTTCCAGAGGCTTCGCTGGAGGATGTAGATCTATCTATAGAGCTCTTTGGAAGGAGGTTCAGCTATCCAATATTGATAGACAGCATGACTGGTGGTGGTGAGGGGACTGAAAAGATCAATAGGTTCTTGGGGGAAGCCGCATACAAGTATAACATTCCCATATCCTGTGGGAGTCAAAAAGCTATCCTTAAGGATCCCAATACCATATCCACATTTAAAGTCATTAGGGAGGTTGGTAGAGACTTATTCTTAATAGGTAATATAGGGGGTCAGGACCTCAGGGTTGACCCCATCGGTATTGCTGAGAGGCTGGTTTCATCTATTGATGCGGATGCGATAGCGATCCACCTAAACCCTCTCCAAGAGCTGATCCAGCCTGGTGGTGAGAGGGATTTCAGCGGTGTTCTAGAGGCTATAAGGGAGGTGGCTAAGGGGCTGGGTATACCTGTTATTGTGAAGGAGACCGGTGCTGGAATCTCCAGGGAGGTCGCTAAGATGCTTGAGTATGCTGGGGTATCGGCTATAAACATATCTGGAAGTGGTGGAACAAGCTGGTCTGCTGTGGAGGCTATCAGGAATGAGCGTAGGGGGGATGATGTTATGGCGGAGGTTGGTAGACTCTTTTGGAACTGGGGTATCCCCACTGCTGCAGCATTGATAGAGACTGTGTCATCTGTAGATATTCCTGTTATAGCATCTGGAGGCATTAGAAACGGGGTAGACGTTGTTAAGTCACTGATGCTGGGTGCAGACCTGGTTGGTATGGCGAGTCCATTCCTCAAGCATTTAAGTATGGGTGTTGATGACCTGTATAGATTTATAGATAAGCTTGTTTTAGAGATGAAGATAGCTAGTCTCTTGACTGGTTCGATATCAATAGATGATCTTAGGAAGGCTCCAAAGGTAATTCTTGGACCTTTGAAGGATTGGATTGTCCAGAGGGGTGTCGATATTGGAGATATCGGATAGAAGCTGGTTTGAAGATAGATATAGGTTTTACAAGGAGAAGGTAGATTCATATATAAGGAACCTATCGAGTAGGGGTGATATTCCTGAGGAGCTTAGGAAATCTTCTTACCATCTAATATTAAGCGGTGGTAAGAGAATAAGGCCCGTCATCCTCATGGCTATTGTGGATATGCTAGGGGGTGATATTGATGAGGCTATCCATGCATCAGTGTCTATCGAGCTTTTACACAACTTCACACTTATCCATGATGATATCATGGATGGGGATGAGTTTAGGAGGGGGGTTAAGACTGTCCACACTTTATTTGGTGAGTCACTGGCCATATTAGCTGGGGATTACCTATTCAGTCTAGTTTTTAAGCTCTTATCTACCAACTATGATGATTATAGGGCTAGAAGGCTTACCGAGATATATTCTAAGGCGTCTGAGAAGATATGTATTGGCCAGGCGATGGATATTAACCCTGAGAGACACATAAGGTCTGTTGATGACTATCTAAACATGGTCTATTTGAAGACAGGGGCCCTTATAGAAGCTGCTTCTGAAGCAGGAGCTGTTATATCAGGTGTGGATGAGAAGGTAGTAAGGGATATCTCCCTCGCAGGTAGGAATATGGGTATAGCCTTCCAGATAGCGGATGATCTACTAGGTATAATAGGTGATCCGAAGAAGACGGGTAAGCCGGTGGGTAATGACATTAGAAATGGTAAGATGACTCTGCCAGTTATATACTCTTTATCGAGGATGGATGACGTGGATAGGATGAAGTTTAAGCAGGTGTTTGGTAGAGACGTTAATGACTATACCGTAGCAGTTAAATTGATTGAAATTTACGGTGGGATTGAGTATTCCAGGTCTGTGATGAGGAGGTATGCTGAGGAAGCTATAAGGATCATATCCACTTATGGATCTGGGGATAGTAGAAGGTTCATAATAGAACTAATCAAATTCATAGTGAGTAGGGATAGGTAGGTATGATTGATAGGGACTTAATCTGGAGACTTGCTGCTGAGAATAGGCTTAAGTATGGTGAGGCCTCTACAAAATCTGTTCTGGGTAAGGTCCTTGCATCTAAACCCGAGTACAAGAGTCGCATTAGAGAAGTCATTTCTGTGGTTGAGGAGGTGGTGAGAGAAGTTAATAATGAGGATCTTGATCGACTTAGGGAGTTGATAGGTGATATTGGTAAGAGGAGGAAGAGGTCTACTGAAGAGTTTAACATCCCTGAGCTACCTAATGCTGTGGAGGGGAAGGTATACACTAGGTTCGCACCTAACCCAGACTTCGTTCTACACCTAGGTTCTCTACGCCCTCTCATCTATTCATATGAATACGCACGGAGGTATCGTGGAAGGTTCTACGTCAGGTTTGAGGATACAGATCCCAAGACTAAACGCCCAGAGCCTGAGTTCTACGAGGGTATTAGGAGGGATATAGAGTGGCTGGGTATAAAGCCTGATAAATACGTTTATCAGAGTGATAGGCTGGAACTGTATTATCAGGTTGCTAGGTGCCTGATTAGGAGGGGCTTGGCATATGTATGTCTATGTACTAGGGAGGAGTTCAAGAGGTATGTCTCTAGAGGGGCGGCTTGTCCACATAGAGAACATGATGTTACTGTGAATGAGGAGCTCTTTGAGAGGATATTATCGGGTGTATATGGAGAGGGGGAGGCCGTATATAGGGTAAAGACGGATTTGAACCATCCAAATCCGTCGGTGAGGGATTGGGCCGGTTTAAGGATTATAGATACCTCTAGATATCCACATCCTAGAAAGGGTGATAAGTACATTGTATGGCCACTATACAACTTCAGCTGTGCCGTAGACGACCACTATATGGAGATATCCCATGTTCTCAGGGGGTCTGAACACAAGGTGAATGAGGAGAAGCAGCACTATATATTTAGATATATGGGTTGGAGAGAACCTGTATATATCCATCACGGTAGAGTAGCTATTCCAGAGGGTATTCTGAGCAAGTCTAGGATATTGAAGGGTATAAAGGAGGGTTTGTTCAGCGGTGTTGATGATCCTAGACTTGCTACTATAGCTGCCTTTAGAAGGAGGGGATTCCATCCAAAGGCGTTATACAACGTGGTTCTAAAGACGGGGTTATCAACTTCTATAACGACTATTGACCTTTCAATGCTATATAGAGAGAATAAGAGGTTGATTGATAAGGATTCGAACAGGTACTTCGGTGTAAGGGAGCCGATTGAGATAGAGGTTTACATCCCTGAAGATCTGAAGGTCTCCATACGTAGGCATCCAGATTATCCCGAGAGGGGGTATAGAAGTTATTCTCTGGCGAAGGGGGTACATAAAATATTGATCGATGTAGGTGACGAGGGAAACCTGGGGAGAAGCTTCAGACTTATTGGTGTGGGAAACTTTAGAATGGATGGGGGTCTCTACACCCTATTCTCGAAGTCTGTGGATGAGGCAAGAAGACTAGGTATCCCCTTCATACATTGGGTGCTTAGGGAGGGAGCTGTGAAGACTACGTTAATCTATCCAGATAGGATATATAGTGGATACTCTGAGAAATATCTGCTTGGAGAAGGGGTTGGGAGGAATATACAGTTTGAGCGTCTAGGTTATTTTAAGATTGAGGATATCGATGGGGAAGTGGTTAAGACTATATTCACCCATCCCTAGACACATAGGTTTTTAAATTATTCCTGTGATAACCTTAATAAGGTGAGGTGAGGCAGCATGACAACATTACCATTTGAGACGTTTGAGCTGCCTAAAGAATATCTTGAGGCTGCCTATGAAGCCTTGAAATATGCTCTTGAGGTTAGGGGGTTGAAACGAGGGACCAATGAGACCACTAAGGCGGTTGAGAGGGGATTGGCCAAGCTGGTCTACATAGCTCTAGACGTGGACCCTCCTGAGGTGGTGGCGCACCTGCCACTTCTGTGTAAGGAGAGGAAGGTCCCCTATATATTCGTACCTAGTAAGGCTGAGTTGGGTAAGAACGCGGGGCTAGATGTTGCAGCGGCCTCCGTAGCCATTGTAGATCCTGGTGAGGGTGAGAAGCTGGTTGAGGAGATAATATCATACCTCAAGAAGAGCGGGTATTTCCAGGGTTGATGATGTATGAGTGAAGAGAAGTATAAGATGAGGGAGGATATTACTCCGGCCGAGGTCATAGCTATAGTGGGTAGGACTGGGATGGCTGGGGAGGTGACGCAGGTAAGGGTTAAGATACTGGCTGGTAAGGATAGGGGTAGGGTAATAACTAGGAATGTAATCGGGCCTGTGAAGGAAGGTATGATCCTCATGCTGAGGGAGACCGAGAGGGAGGCTAGGAAGCTGAGGTAGTCTGGGATGCCGACAACCAGGACATGTAGCTTCTGTGGAGGCGAGATTAAGCCTGGAAAAGGGGTTATGTACGTAAGGAACAATGGCACGATTCTATGGTTCTGCAGTAGGAGATGTAGAGTGAGTATGTTAGAGTTTAGGAGGGATGCGAGGAAGTTCAAATGGACTGCTAAATATGTCAAGGGTGGTATAAGGAGATGAGTGTTGAGAGGACCCTGGTCTTCTTGAAGCCTGTGGCTGTTGAGAGGGGTCTGGTGGGTGAGATAATATCAAGGTTTGAGAGGAAGGGTCTTAAGATACTTGCTCTTAAGATGATTAGGGTGTCTAGGGAGCTGGCTGAGGAGTTCTACTCGGTACATAGGGAGAAGCCATTCTTCCAGGAGTTAGTATCAAGCCTAGATGATAGGTATATCGTAGCCATGATCCTAGAAGGTAGGTCGGCTATCAAAGTGGTTAGGAAGTTGATAGGTTCTACAGATCCTATTGAGGCGTCACCGGGGACTATAAGGGGTGACTATGCCCTTGACATCACTGAGAATATGGTCCACGCATCAGACTCGATAGAGAGTTTTGAGAGAGAATCTAGACTACTGTTTCCTGAAGGCTTCTAAACCAACCCCTATTTATTAATTATCTAGATACACTATTGGTTTGCCAATGGATACATATCAGTAGTTTCTGGGTGGTTGGAATGGGTGATAAGGTTATAAGGCAGCCTATAATCACTGTTTTAGGCCACGTAGATAGTGGTAAATGTGTGGGTGGTGATGCGTATCTGGATATGAAGAGGTATAAGACTGTTGAGGATGCTTTCTACAATGAGGTTGAGAGGGTCTCATCTTTAGATTTATATGGACTTAAATATGTGGATAACAGGATTGGTAAGGTTGTATCCGAGAGGGTTGGGAAATTCATCTACACATCCTTCTCAAATGGGGAGTATATAGAGTCTAGCTTTGAACACAGGTTTCTCGTGAGGCTCAAGCCATATCTATATAAATATGTGCCGGCTAATCGGCTGGAGAAGGGTATGGAGGTAGTCTCGAGTATAGGGGATGTGTGTGAGGAGGGTATAAAGACTACTAGGGTTGATAGGATAGTCAGGGTCTACTCTGATAATACGTTGTATGACTTGGAGAGTCCTGGATACCATAACTTCATAGCGAATAGCGTAGTGGTACATAACACCTCCCTCCTGGACAAGGTTAGGGGGACAGCCGTGCAGATGAGGGAGGCTGGGGGGATCACACAGCATATAGGGGCTAGTATGTTCCCTCCTGAGACGCTTAGGCAGATATGTGGACCACTTCTAAGCAAGTTTGGTTTTGAGATTGTGGTGCCTGGACTACTGATTATAGACACTCCAGGTCATGAAGTCTTTTCAAATCTTAGGCGTAGAGGGGGCTCCGCATCTGATATAGCTATACTGGTGGTTGACGTTACTAGGGGGTTTCAGCCTCAGACCCATGAGAGTATCCAGATACTTATTCAGAGGAAAGTCCCTTTCCTAGTGGCGGCTAATAAGGTTGATCTAATATATGGGTGGAAGCCGCAGAAAACTCTATCTATACTTGAATCTCTATCTAAGCAGGATAGGGATGTACATGTAAGACTGGAGGAGAGGCTGGCATACATTATATCTGCATTAAACACCTACAAGTTCGATGCTGATAGATTCGACAGGGTTAGGGATTTTAGGAGGACGGTTGCTATAGTCCCCGTTAGTGCAAAGACCGGGGAGGGTATACAGGAGCTTCTCACTATATTAATAGGATTGGTCCAGAGGTTCCTGATAAATAGGTTGGAGGTAGATGTGAATAGGCCTGGATATGGATCCATACTTGAGGTTAGCTCTGAGCATGGTATGGGAAGGGTGGTTAAAGCCATTCATATAGATGGCAGTGTTAAAGTAGGGGATATTTTTGTTGCTATGGGTAGAAACGGTGTAGTCGAGAGGAGAATAAGATCTATTTTGATGCCTGCGCCATTGGATGAGCTTAGAGACCCTAGGAAGAGGTTTGTAAAGGTTGATACAAGCTATCCAGCAGCTGGAATCATAATAGTTGCTCCAGACTTGGATGAGGTTTATGCAGGGTCACCATTCTATAGCGTGAGGGAGGGTATGGAGATAGACATGGAGGGGGTTATCAAGAGTATTGAGGAGGAGGTTTCCACTATAAAGATAGATACTGATAAGGAGGGGGTTGTGGCCAAGGCAGACACCCTTGGTACTCTTGAGGCGATGGTGGCTCAGTTGAATAGGAAGGGTATTCCGATTAGGAAGGCTGATGTGGGGGATGTGTCGAAGAAGGATGTTGTTGACGCCTCAATAGTTAGGGAAAAGGACGTCCTGAGGGGTGTGGTACTAGCCTTCAATGTAGACGTGTTACCCGATGCCGAGGAACTGGCTAGATTAAAGAAGGTCCCGATCTTTAGGGGTGACATCTTATATAGGCTTATTGACGACTACCTAGGGTGGGTTGAAGATTATGTAAGGAGTAGGAGGGAACGCCTCTACCAATCTCTGGTGAAGCCGGGTAAGATACTGGTCTTAGAGGGTTATGTATTTAGGAGGAGTCGACCCGCCATCGTGGGGGTTAGGGTTGAGGCTGGGGAGATAAGGCCTAGGTGGAAATTGATTAGGGGGGATGGTGAGGTAGTTGGATCCATACATCAGATACAGGATAGGGGGGAGGCTATTGATAGGGCTACTAGGGGTATGGAGGTGGCAATATCTATAAGGGAGGCTGAGGTTGGAGACGATTTTGAGGAGGGAGACTACCTATATGTATATGTGCCTGAGGAGGATGCTAGGACGCTCTTGAAGGAATTTATTTCAGACCTACCCAGCGACTATAGGGAGGCGTTGGAGGAGTTTCTAGAGATTGTTAGGAGTAGGAACCCCCTATTCGCCAGGGGATAGATAGAAAATATTGAAATATTATTGCTTATCATCTCTTTAAAGGGTGTCCGGAGATGGTTAAATTCAAGCTAAATATATCGGATCCAAAGGAGGGGAAAGCCTTTACTAAGGAGGTTGATGATCCTATCAGTTCCAACTTGATTGGACGAAGGATTGGTGATGTGATAGATGGGTCTCTAATAGGGTTGGAGGGTGTCAAGCTCAGGATAACTGGCGGGTCTGACCGGTCTGGGTTCCCGATGAGGCCGGACGTACCTGGGGGTGTCAAGAAATATATCTTGACTGGGAAGGGCGTGGGGCTTAAAACTATCAAGGGTAAGACTAAGAAGGGGTTTAGGAGGAGGATACTCGTCAGGGGTAATACGATAACGCCTGAGATATACCAGGTTAATCTAGTTATCGTGGAGGAGTAGTATGTCTGAGCAGATGTATCAGGAGGTTGAGATACCTAGGCAGCCCGAGTTGAATATTGGCTCTGCGGGTCATGTTGATCATGGTAAGACAACCATTATACAGGCCTTGACAGGGAGATGGACTGCGACTCACAGTGAGGAGTTGAGACGTGGCATAACCATTAAGATTGGTTACGCTGATATGCCGATATACAGGTTTGGATTGGGGGGTGGAGAGATTTACTGGTCTAGACCTAGGTATAACGGTGTAGACGGTGAGTTGGTTAGGGTTGTGAGCTTTGTAGACTGTCCAGGGCATGAGAGTCTAATGGCTAATATGCTGTCTGGAGCTGCGGTGATGGATGGGGCTATGTTGGTTATAGCAGCTAATGAGTCTGTACCTAGGCCGCAGACTAAGGAGCACGCTGTGGCACTGGAGATGCTGGGTGTGAAGAATGTAGTAGTAGTCCAGAATAAGATTGATATAGTGTCTAAGGAGGAGGCGTATAGAAATTATGAGGCTATAAAGGAGTTCCTATCTACAACCTCATTCGCGGATGCACCTATAATACCTGTCTCCGCCATCCATAGGGTTAATCTCCACTATCTGGTGGAGGCCTTATATAGATATATTCCTCCTAGAGAGAGATATCCGGGTAAGCCGCTTAAGATGTTTGTGATTAGGTCGTTCGACATAAATAAGCCGGGAACCAACTATAGGGATGTTGTAGGGGGTGTTCTCGGAGGCTCTATACTTGAGGGTAGGGTTCGTGTTGGGGATGAGATAGAGATTCTACCTGGATATCTCTATAAGGAGGGGGGTAGGATTAGGCATAAGCCTCTATACGCCACTGTAGAGTCTCTAAGCAGTGGTAGGCTGAAGCTTGATGTGGCATATCCAGGCGGGTTGGTAGGTATCCAGACTGATCTAGATCCTTCCCTAACAAAGTCCGATGGGATGGTCGGTAATGTTGCAGGGGCTCCAGATAGCCTCCCTGAGGTCAGGTATGAGTTGTCCCTAGATATAGAGTTATTTAGGTATGTAGTCGGTACGGAGGAGAGCTTGGAGGTGAGGCCTATATCGAGGGGGGAGCCTCTCAGGCTTAACATAGGGCCTGCAACGACATTAGGTGTTGTTACATCAATCTCCGATGGAATATACCACCTGAACCTGTCAAGGCCTGTAGTGGCTGAGGAGGGTTGGAGAGCTGCTGTAGCGGCAAGGTATGATAACAAGTGGAGGCTAGTGGGGGTTGGAACGGTACTATAGCTACCGCCCTGTATTGAGGCTGGTCTGTGACACAAGTTTCCTATTGGAGGTTGTTAGGAGGAGGTTGTTCACCGATATTATAGATAGGTTCACCCCCCTAGAGATATTCATTGTTAAACCCGTGTATAAAGAGCTATATAGGCTTAAAGAAAGGGTTCCAGAGGCCAACGTCATACTATCGCTACTTGAGAAGTATGATTTCATCAAGTTGTTAGAGTATGGGGAGGGGGATGTGGCTGATGAGGCGGTATTGAGATTTGCATGTGAAAATGGATATGTCCTAGCCACGACTGATAGGGGGCTGAGGAGGAGGGCTATGGAGAGGGGGTGTAGAGTCTTGTTTATAAGGGGATCCTGGCTCTCCATGGAGTAAACTCTATAATATTTAATTTAGTTGTGTATAACACCTTTAATATTGGTCTCGGTGGTAGTATATGTTCTACAAGAGTAAGGTTCAGGATATAGTAAATATTAAGCCTAGCATGTTCAAGATGGATCTTCAGGAGGCTGCCTGGAGGCAGTTGCTATATAAATACATTGGCCTCCCCATAGAGAACCTGGGATATGTAATAATGGTTGGAAAGCCTAAGGTGGATCCTCTAGGCAAGGTGGTTTCTGAGGATGGATCCTCCAACCATAAGGCTGAGTTCTACGTCTACTCATTTATGCCGGAGAAGGGTGAGGTGGTTGAGGGGGTTGTGGTTGAGATACAAGATTTTGGGATCTTTGTAAGGATCGGTGAGATAGATGCCCTAGTGCATAAGACGTGGATTATGGGTGATGATAGGGTGGAGATAAATAAGAGGGAGAAGATGGTTGTCGGGAGGCAGACTAGGAGGATTATTAGGGTAGGGGATGTTGTTAGGGGTAGGGTAGCTGATGTTGCTATGCCTAGGAAAGGGACTAGGATGAAGATAGCCTTGAACCTGAAGGATAAGTACCTGGGTAAGTTGGAGTGGATATATGATGAGTTGTCTAGTGAGAAGGTGAGTGGTGAGTAGACGTGGCTAGGAGGAAGAGGTTCAAGGCGTGTAGGAAGTGTAAGGCGTTGAATGAGAATAATGCTAAGGAGTGTTGGAATTGCGGAGGCACTATATTCACTATCCACTGGGACGGCTTCGTAATAATTATATCCGAGGACTCTATGGTTAAGGAGGCTATAGGGGCTGAGAAAGTGGGTTATTATGCGGTTAAGATCATTTAGTGGTAGGCGATATGTAGACCTTCCTCGTGCTGTTAGGGAGAGGCTGTCTAAGCCTCTGGGGAGGCTATATGACAGTTTGGAGATGGCTCTGCTTAGGGAGAGGGTTTTAGAACTACATAGGGAGGGTGTAGATATAGCTACAGTGGGTGATAGAGTTACTAGGACCTTCCTTGGGTGGGGTATTACCCCCTCTATAGCAGTCGTGGACTGTCTAGAGAGGCGGAGACCTGTAGTGGGTATAGATTATAGCCTATTCAACATGGTTATAGATGTTGAGAATATTAGGGGGAGGGTAAACATAGCTATAATGGATCTGTTGGAAGATGTATATCTTCATAAGCCCATTGTTCTCCGGGTTAGTGGTGAGGAGGATCTGGTGGGTATACCTATAATCCTATTTATGAATAGTGGCTCACATGTATATTACGGTCAGCCCGGGATGGGTGTTGTAGAGGTATTGGTTGGGGATGACGTTAAGAGGTTTTTGAAGACCCTCTTGCCTAGTGGTGAGGTGGATGAAGTGGGATAGGGAGTTTACAATTGGGTTTGATGGGGTGTTGAATGCCTCGATAAATGGCCTGATATCTAAGAAGATGGCTTCTACAGGGTTTGAGAGGGTGTATGACCTTGTTAAGATACTTGATGAGATATCTGGCATATCTGGTATTCCTTATCCGCCAGTGATAATCCTGCCTGAGGCCAGGGTTTTGGAGGATAGGGAGGGTGTATCCGCCATCATCTTCGCAAACATCAATTATAGAGTATATGGGGATAGGGTTAACCCAGTTGTGGAGACGTATCTCCCCCTCCTCCTATATGGTAAGAATCCTGTATTGAAGGCGATATTCGCCCATGAGCTTCTACACTATATCTATCTAGCTATAAAGTATTTGAGGGAGGAGAATCTGGTAAGTATAGATATCTATACATCCAGCTTGGCGGGTATCGTCTTCATCGATGAGGTCTACCAGATTAGGCCTGAACTAGTCTTCTCCAAGTCACCTTCATACGTAAGGATCTTGACAAATCTTGATAAGATATATAGTAAGTATAGGTTGGCGAGCCAGATAAAGAGGAACTGGATTGATAGGGGAAAGCCTACTAAGAAAGTATCCTCTAAGGATATGAGGAGGCCTCTGGGGGCGGCCAACATGGCTAGGATGTACTTTCCCGATGTCGTTTTGGAGCGTGTCAGGGAGTTTATGGATCAATATGTCGGTTGAACCCTCTCTCAATGATATAATTTCAGTGGTTGGTTTTGAGCCATATGCAGTCATCCAGTATGGTAGTAGAGTTGCAGGATACGCATCACAAGATAGTGACTACGACTATATCTATATAGTAGATGGGTATAAGCCTAGGATAAGATATGTATACCGTAGGGCTGGGGACATCTACCTGTCTATACTTGTGGTCGATAGAGTCTTCTTCGAGGAGGATATCGAGACTGGTGTTCACGGTGAATTCGTGGCTGGAAGGTTATATGGGGTGTATAAGCCACTCTATAATCGTGAGTACGTGGAGAGTATGGAGTTTATGTTGAAGAAGCGAGCTGTGTTGGAGGAGCTAAGCTTATTAAAAATTAAATATGGGGGGTTCCTAAGATATATGAAGATCCCCCTAAAGTACTTCCTTCTATCGAGGCTTTGGAAGAGGATTATGGCATACCCCCCCGTTAGATACAGTTATTACAAGATGTTTTATGGCTCTAGGGGGGCTGAGAACTTTAGGCTTGCCCTGGAGAAGTTTGAAGCTGCATGTAGAGAGTATATGGAGGAGGGTCTCCTAAGCCTCGTGGATGGGTATGTAGTGGATGTAGATGTCTCCAGAGTACCGTCCTCTCCATCTGAAGTAGTTAAGTATTTGGTTAGGGGACTATCCATGTACTATACCCATGGTATGTCTGCATCGGTTGGGATAGATGTATTTTTGGACGAGCTTAGGAGCAAGTTGTCGAGAGGTGGTGAAAGCATAAGGATACCTAGGGAGTTGGAGAACCCTGAGATAACGTTGTCTATGGATAGATGCTTCTTTACAGTGGAGGACCTGGATATTGAGTCGATAGTAAAGTCTATATTTGGTCCAGGAGCGAGGGTCATCGCCATTAGGAGGAAGGGGTTGTTAAGCAGCCTAAGCCTTGTGGATGTGGATCTGGATGGCGGTGTTAAGAGGCTGGTGGTTAAAAAGTTTCCTCTATACAGCTCACTACTTAAGTGGATCTGGATATTTACATGGCTATATGGATATAAATACTTTGAGGTGGATCCTACCAGGAGGATGTTTAGAGAGTTTCACGGGCTCTTCATGCTCAGGGATAGGGGGTTCAAGGTTCCCAAGGTTTATGGGGTTGTATGGCCTGAGAGGTTGATTATAGAGGAATATATAGAGGGGACTAGGCTGGATAAGTATGACGATACGGAGGATGGGTATCTAAAGTATGGCTACCTAATAGGTAGGATTCATAGGGAGCTGGGGGTCTCCATAGGTGATACGAAGCCTCAGAACGTTATTATATCTGGTGGGGAGCCTTACATCGTGGATCTTGAGCAGTTCGGGTTGGATACTAATTTAGAGTGGGATCTGGGTGAGGCGATGCTATATAGCTTTATACTGGGTAGGAGGTGGGGGGAGGTGGAGCAGATAGTTAAGAGCTTTTTAACAGGATACCTCTCTGCCTGCGGGTCGTGTATAGACGTTCTGGAGCGGATATTGAGTCCGAGGATAATTATCGCCTTCGCCCCTCTCGTCCCTCTAAACATTATATATAGGATTAGGAAGTCTATAGATAGGCTACTACTCAGCTCTTGAACTCGGTATATCCACACTTTCCACAGCTGTATCTGTCTGGGTGTTCCGCCATGTAGACTCCCCTGCCACACCTGGGGCAGAAGCGTCTAAGCCTCTTTAGGGAGTCTCCTTCTAATGTGTAGAAGCTCCAGACCTTTGGACTGGGCCTCTTTCTCCTAGGCTTTGGATTCTTCTTCGCCACCAGCCTTCACCTTCCACCTCTTACTTGGCTCTATGGTGCTCCAGTCAATACCGTTGGGATAATAGTATATTGTGGCTACTGTATAGCCCATGCCCGTATATGTTTCTAGGGATGCTACGAATACCTTGTCTCTCTCCAACCCCATCCTCTCAACCACATGCCTCACTACGGTTTCCCTAGATGGTGTGGCCTCGCCACCATGTCTAAACCCTAGCCTATACTCCCTCCTATCTAGAAATGGGTTATCTCTCTCAGATATGACCTCCACCTCCATCTCATACTCTAGAGTAAGGTATCTAGATATATAAAGCATATGGTGTGTAGAGGCTCTAGACTGTGACCGTCCTGACTCTCTCAGTGGACATACAAATTGTACCTAAGCCTTATATATCATCTAGGCGGATGATATGGATACGCCTCTAGTTTAAGAGGTGAGTATGGCAGTGAATAGGTTGGTTATATTATCCGTCTTCTTGATAGCTACTCTGCTTGCATCGCCGCTTTTCAACGTAGGGTTTACCAGCGCTATGCATAACTCAAACCCTGAGAAGGCCAGAGCTTGGTTCTTCCCATCAGCTGATCCAGTGCCTATATTCCCAGGTGATAGTCCAAGTCTACTAACGCTGTGGGTTGTGGAGACTAAGGGATCTGGAATAGACTATATAGACAGGGTTGAGGTTGTAATGCAGGGGCCCCCTTACCCCTATGTATTGGGAGGGGCAGAGGTATACGCTTTTGACAACGACACAAATACATGGTCTTTAGTATCTGGAACTGGTACTGGAGATTGGCAGGTGACATCGCTTCTAGATGGTGGTACGGTAATAGGGTTTAGGATAGACTGGGTCGGAGGGGCTGGTACACAACTTAACAACTATACCGGAGCAGTAGGTGATGTAAATGCGTTTGAAGTACTGGTTGTGAAACTCATTGTAAATGGTTATGCAAATCCATCTGAAGCATTGGTTGGCACTACAAATACATGGATAGTCACGACAAGGTGGGATTCGGGAGACAGCTTAATAATGTATATTCCACACACAGTCGACAACTCGCCACCAGATGTGCAGTTGACACCCTCCACTGCAAGCCTGCTATCAGCCCCAGTGATCAACACCCTCCTGTTTGACTTTAACGTGACAGCTACAGACAACGTGTTTACATCGGGTGTTAACGCTAGTGAGTATGGGTCGTTTATAACCAATGGATCTATAGTCAACGTCACAGCTATAGGGTCTCCCAACGACATAAATACGTTTACATCGTGGAATGTATATGTCAACTTCTGGATTAACGCCTCCCTTAAGAGGGACTTCCTCGCAGGAGGGACAAACTATGGCCCCTTTGACTTCGAGCCCAACAGTAGGCCACCTCCAGCGCCAGATAGATCTGCATTCAATGGTTACGTAACAGGTAATACTTTCACAGATGCTCAGAACGAGTCAATCCCAATTGCAGAGTCCACTGAGGGAGAGTATGGATACATATGGTTGATACTGGCAATATTCATCCAGGCAGATCTAATTCCAACTGGCACATCAGCTTTAGACAGTAACTACACCTATGTAGATCTCATGTTATATGACCCCAGCACAGGCGTCTTCTATGCTAATGTAAACCTTGGCCTAGCAGTTAGGGTTGGAGGAGGTGGACCTTTAACTCTGGGTGGCGCGGCAGGTCTGCTACAGTCTGCGGATCTAACCTTTGTAGTGTGGGCTGCAGACGGTACACTAGATCACCACAAGGATTGGAACATGTCTGATGGGAATCCAGCTTTGTTGAACGATTATAACGACACTGTATCTGCTGATGTAGGTGGGGCTAGGAACTGGTATAACGAGAGACTGTTTATATGGACTGCCCAGCTGGACTTGAATAAGGCACCTGTCGTCGCACAGCTTAACAATGTTGGCTTCGCTGTCTTTCCCAACGGCTTTATACACGCACCTGAGCCTGGACCCGTGATAGCGCCCGGCACCTTCCCGAACCACATAAACTATAGGACTGCCTTCTTCAACTTCACTTGGATGTGGGATCCATTATACGGGGCTGATCCAACAGCGCTGGAGTGGAATATTACTATATCAAGGTGGGACGGAACTAACTGGATCACCGTGATCAGTGACACTCTGCCAGCAAGTCCAGCGGTATCGACATACACATATCTGTTCGACATTATACAGTTCGGGACTGGTAACTACTCGATACACCTCTACCTGAGGGATCTAGGAGGAGTAGGTGCTCCAGGTGAGGGCTTCCTATTCGTAGCAGGGCAAGAGGTTAGGTGGGAGTTCAACGTCACATACTTCCTGGTAGTCTACATCAACAACAATCCACAGAGCCTATGGGCTAATGGACCCGGTATGTGGGAAGAATTCTACCAGGATGAGACGGTATTCATATCTATACAGACCTTTGGAACTAAGAAGGATGGGTCTCCGCTAAACTGGGCTGACTATGATGTGAACATTACTGTGTGGCTCCAGACAGGTGCCCCACCCGCAGTGGGAACGGCTGCTGTATATATGGCGAATATGGATAATCCCACCAGCACAACACCAACATATGCATGGTGGAACTTTACAGTTGATGTACTTAACGATCTAGGAGGTGTTGTAGGTGTATATAACGTTACTGCTTCATGGGTTAATACAACAGCATCCCCACAGTTCCAGGTAGACAACAACTTCAACATACCACTCCCGCCACCTAATGAGGAGTCCACATTTATAGTGAAGGCCAGGATATTCCTACACTTCTGGGTATACGATGATTTATACAGCACTGGTGAGACAGCAACATTCTTCGCACACGTTGCTAACATCAACTGGCCTGCACCAGGCAGCAACGTGCCAGGAGCATTGGTCGCATACGATGTATTCAGAGATGATAATGGTCTTCCAGTAGCGACTGGATTCGGAGTGTCAAACGCAAACGGCTTTGTAGTGCCATCACTCTTCGGAGAGATAGTGTTTGGTACTGAGATAGGTGATGACTGGGCTCCAGGGCTCTACAATGTGAATGCTACAGCATACTATAACCAGTCGCCAGGCTTCTGGTTCGATCCAGCTATCCCAGGTTGGGTACAGGTATTTGCGGTGTCTACAGACTCTGCCTCAGACCAGTTCGAGGTATGGGTATTTAGAGATGAGAATGTGACACAAGGCTTCGACGATCTGTTCACAGCTTTGAACGGCTTATCCGATGATGTAAGTAGCTTGGCAGACTCTCTAAACGATGTTTTGGACGTTCTCAACAATAACGTGCTTCCTACACTGTCCGATATAATGGATCAGCTATCTGGCCTGTCTACGACAATAGCGGATCTAAATGCTGCGGTATCTGACCTACAGGGTGCTGTAGCCGATCTACAGGATACTGTGGCCGCCCTAAGTGATATTCAGGCTGCTCTTGACAGTCTCGCCTCACAGGTATCTGGTATCTCAAATACATTATCAGATTTGCAGAACGCTGTTGACAACGTTGCAGCGGCGGTAGATGCTGTCCAGGGTTCACTGGATGATTTGGCTGGTCAGGTTGCAGCGATTGCAGATAGCATGGGCCAGTTGATGAATGATGTCGACGGGTTATCCAGCGATGTATCAAGCATAATGAATGCTGTCTCAAACCTACAATCCACGGTTGACGACTTATCAGCAGCTGTCGAGGATGTCCAGGGCTCGCTAGATGAGATATCAAGCGCTTTAGATGGTTTATCCAGCGATGTTGGACAGGGCTTCGATAACTTGGAGCAGGCATTGGGTGATCTTGAGACTAGTCTAAGTGACAAGATAGATGTGGCCGCTGGCGATTTGAACAGTATGTCAATGATCCAAATGGTGCTGGTTATCATAGTACTGGCTGTATCTGCGTTAACAGCTTTCAAAGTGTTTAAAGCCTAATACCCCCTCTCCTTTTTTACATGTAAAGTTTTTTCTCGATACACATCCTTTATTACGTATATGGTGGTTATCAATTGTTTTGGTGGATATCTATGTCGCCTAGAACTGCCTACACAATAGTGGCACTAATAGGGTTTATCCTTGGCGTAGCGATATACGTTGTGGCTGCACTGGTTATCCCATTCTTGATAGATACGCTTCCAATGCTGGCGGAGCTGTTCACCAGGTATCAGCATGTTATTGGCGCCCTGGTATCAGGGTTGGTGGGGAGTCTAGTGGCTATTGTACTAGCGTATATATGGGCTTCTAGGTCAGAGTTCTAATACTTTAATGCGTTGTAAAGCCTCATAACCTGGAGTATATTCCTCCTTCTATAATCTACTATAAGTGTCTTCGCCAGTGGATAGCCCGCCTCCCTAACTTCTCCTTCAAGCCCGACTACATATGGGTGTGGATATATTCTACTCTGTCTCACCAATTCCTTCAGCTGCCTATAGTGTTCGCTGTCATACTTAACCTCTACCGATATAGTTATCCTCGCCCCCTTATCATCGATAGAACCATCCATCTGCATGTTTGGATATGTAGCTTCTAAAAGAGTCTTGTAAAGTTTTATCTTCTCCTGGAGTGTCAGCCTCTGATATTCTGGAATTACCTGGGTAAGGACCTGCTTTGTAGCTCTATATATAGGCTCATACCCACATATCTGTATCGCTTCTGATGTGATGCCTTCCAAGAGTCTGTTTGCCGTCTCTATCATGTATTTGGGAGTTAGAGGCGCGTTACCTGGGATCTTATTTGTAGCGTAATACATATCTATAAAGTGTTTTAGGGGGGTTGAGTATTCTGATAGGCTTTTTATGAGTGAGGCTATCATAGAGGCTATCCTACCATTGGTGAAGTGTATCCCCACGCCGTCATCGTCGAGGACTAACCCTTCTCTCCAGTCAACGACTATATATGACTTTGTAAGTGGCTCGGTATCTGTTATCGAGAGGTCTGTATAGTAATCTAGTTTAGCATGTTGGAATATGTCTCCATCTATCATCCAGGATACGAGCTTTATATCTGTATCCTTCTTATGAACCTTTTTAATCACATCCTTCAATACACCTGTGCTAAACCTATCTATATGATATGGTGATATCAATAGAAAGATCACTTCTCTACCATTACTCATTAGTTCTCTAATAAGATCTTCTGTATCTCCCTCACCCACCTGCCATATACTTATCTCCTGCTTCTCATTCTTCAAGATTGCTGTATTGAATATCTTTTCCAGTGTATTTATAGCCTGCTCCTGCTGCTCAACCCTCTTCTTCCTCTCTAGGAGTATTGGTAGAAATATCTTCTCAGGCTCCTCAGCCCTCCACTTCTTAGGGTTTCCCCCCACCTCCTTCGCATATTTCTTAGATGTCAATGCTCTTAGGATCCTATAAGTCTTCTCCCTCGCCACTCCAGAGGCTTTAGCTACTTCACTAGCTCTAGCCTCTCCTAGGGATACGAGCGCCACATACACTCTAGCCTCATTCTTCGTCAACCCCATATCCTCAAGCCTCGATATGATGTTCTCTCTCTCCCTAGGCGACAGTTCCTCCATCTAGACCCCCCAGGAAACTAATATAATTTATCTGTATCATCTACAAGGGTGTAGCGAGACACTTAATCTATTGGCACACCACCTTAATAAATCCCCCCCACCCCATGATAGTAGGAATTTTCTTGGAGGTGCTAGTGGATGGACTTCAGAGACCTCTGGACTGGTAAGAAGGAAGGCTTTGCAGACAGCATGAAGAGAGGTTTGAGGCCGCAAAGGAATATAAGGCCGAAGCTTGAGAGCGCTATCAGACTACTTAATAAGCAGATGAATAAGCTCGACGCCTCTATAAGAAGCTTGAAGGAGAAGGATAAGATATACTTTGCTAAGGTGGTACAGGCTATTAAGGATCATGACAGGACCATGGCTACACTATATGCGAATGAGCTGGTGGAGATTAGGAAGGCTATGAAGGTGTTGAAACACGCAAGATATGCGTTGCAAAGTGTTGTTGTTAGGCTTCAAACAGTTCAGAGTGTTAGTGACGCTGCTGCTGAGATTCTCCCAGCTATGCAGGTACTTAAGAATGTTAGGAGTATGATATCAGTGATAATTCCAACAGTGGATGAGGGCTTCACACAGATTAACGAGATATTTGAAAATATACTTTGGGAGGCGACGCAGAGTGGAGATGTTGGTATGCCTATAACCACAGCTAATGACGAGGCGTTGAAGATACTGCATGAGGCTGAGAGGCAGGCCAAGGAGGAGATGAAACAAGAGCTTCCTGGCATCCCAGAACCGGTCTCAGAATCTAGTGGCGAGTATGGAGAGAGTGGTGGATATGGAGAATTCAAGTTCTAACCACATCCCCACATCTTTTTATAGCCTCATTGGTAAGACTGTAGTGGAGAAGTATGGTAGGTTTAAGGGACGTATAGTATCGTATAAGGTATCTTCGAAGGGTGAACTGGATAAGATATTCATATCCAACAACGGATTTATAATGTATAAGACACCGTCCTCGATAGAGTTGGGTGGAAGGGTTGTAAAGGTAATACCTCCTCCTATTAAGAAGGCCTCTGAACTTCTTGATGAACTACAATACATATATCTTCAGTTGAAGACCTTGAACAACATCCTCTCCATAGATAGTAGGTGGGGTTATATAGAGAAGTATTTCAAGATGTTTAGGGAGAGGTTTAACAGATCCCTAAAGGAGGTTGGTAAGACCCTGAAGAACCTAGAGAATAGGAGGAGGTATATAAATAGCCTAATAGCTGAGTATAGGGAGGGGTTGTTCACCCTCCAGATGGACCTCGAGTCCGGAAGGATAGATACAAACATCTATAAAATATGTTATAATGAGTTGTCTGAAGAGATCTTAAGACTCACGAATGAGTTGGAGGATATAGAGAATATTTTATCCGAGATAACAACCGCCTCCAACTCTATATCCGAGTTGATAAACTCATTGGAGAAACGTCTTGAGGAGGTGGAGAGTGTTGAGACTGAGGAGATATAGGTTTAACGATTTCATCAAGATGTATGATAAGATGGAGAGGGAGCTATACATATATAGGAGTAGACTCTCTATGGAGCTCTCGAAGGTGAGTAAGAGGCTGGAAGATATACATAGCTATATTGAGATATATAGGGAGAGAGGTGATCTGGAGACAGCTGCTATCTACGCCAGGGAGTATAATGTCCTCTATATAGTGAGGGAGTTGATCTGGCATACACTACTTCGTCTAGAGGGTGTGATGGGTAGGATAGACACTATAAAGAAGTTCATATCTGCATTCGACGGTATGAACGACACATTGAAGGCTGTTAATGACGTTGCAAAGGTTGTGGGCTATACAGTCAGGGGGTTTGAAGACCTGACTAGAGAGTTGTATAGTGGGTATGAAGAGATAGTGGTCGATGCATCCGTACCTGTTAGAGATGGATACATATTCCCGGTTGAGGATGCTAAGGAGATACTTCGGAGTATTGAGAAGGATGTTGTGGAGGAGCTCTCCAGAAAGTTTCCAGTTATACCCAGGGATGCAGACGTATCTCCGGAAGGGATTCCAACACTAGTAAATAGGCTTTATGAAGCTATAGCCACTGACGGGGGTGTGTCAACCACTAGAGAGGAGCAGCCTGAATCAATAGGTGTGGTAAGGATTAGGTTGAATAGGGAGTATCTTCATAGGGTTGCTAGGAAGAAGCTGGATAGGCTTGAGAGGCTACTGCTTAACCACATCATGAAGGGTTATAAAGGTGGGGTGATAGAGATAAACATATTTAGGCTGGCTAGGATCTACAGGACAACTCCTATGAAGGTTTTAGATACATTATACTCTCTTGGCGAGGAAGGTATAGTCTCGTTTGTATGAGGTATTGTATATGAGTGTGGTTAAAGACCCTGAGGAGATTAAGAGGCTTAGGGACTTGGCCATAGAATATGCTAGGAGGGCTGTTAAGGCTGATCAGAACGGCCTCATATCTATGGCGATAGGATACTATAGTAAAGCAATAGAGCTACTGGTCCAACTTATAGAGGCTGAGGAGTCTCCAGAATTCAAGCGAGAGTATAGGAAGGCAGTTAGGATGTATAGAGATAGGGTCAACTATCTCAGGGGTGTATCCACAGGGTCTATGAGGACAGTGTCGAATATAAAGCTGGGTGATGGTAGCGGACCTAAACATATGCCTACAGACAGTGTTAAGAAGGATAGGAGGATGGAGGAGATACTTGTACCCTTTAAATCAACAATTACTTGGGATGAGATAATAGGCCTGGAACATGCTAAGAAAACTATTAGACAGTCTATAGTATATCCTACTAAGCGTCCAGACCTTTTTCCTCTAGGATTCCCCAGAGCCATACTCTTATACGGTCCCCCAGGATGTGGTAAGACGAGTATAGCTGCCGCACTTTCGAATGAGATCGATGCTGAGTTCTACCCGGTAGATGCAACAATGATCATGTCTAAGTGGCTTGGAGAGAGTGAGAAGAAGGTGGCTCAGATATTCAACTATCTCAGAGAGAGGGCTAGGGAGAGGCCGGTTATACTCTATATTGATGAGGTGGACTCGCTTCTAAGTGCTAGGAATACCGAGGTAGGCGGTGAACTGAGGGTTAGGAATCAGTTTCTAAGTGAGATGGATGGCTTGAAGGCTAAGAGCATGAGTAACCTACCACTATTCATTGTTGCATCTACAAATAAGCCCTGGGATCTGGACCAAGGTTTCATAAGGCGTTTCCAAAAGAGGATATACATTCCCCCTCCTGATAAAAAGACTAGGAAGAAGCTCTTCCAATATTTTCTATCTAAGGTGAGTCATGAGGATGATATAGATTATGAGTTTCTAGCTGATTATACAAAGGACTACACCCCAAGTGATATTAGAGATGTGGTTCAGACAGCTGTTATAGAGGTGGTGTCGGAGCTTTTTGAGTCTGGGATGGCCTCGGATCCTTCCGCTAAACCGAGGCCTATAAATATGGATGATCTTAGACAGGCTTTGAAGAGGGTCAAGCCTAGTATATCACATAGCCATCTCACAGCTTATGAGATGTGGACAAACAGGTTTAGGAGTGAGTAGGTCTAAGGCGTCAAGGTCTCAGGGTCCCTGGGATATAGCACTACCTCCCTAATGTTATCTGCGCCAACTATCATCTGGACCAGTCTGTCAAGCCCTAGTCCAAAGCCTGCGTGTGGAGGCATTCCATATTGGTAATACCTTACGTGATACTCGAAGTTATCTATATCTAGACCCTTATCAATAACATTCTTCCTCAGCTCTGAGTACCTATGTTCCCTAGTTCCCCCTGATGCGAGTTCTAGAGAGCCATGCATAAGGTCGAATGACTGGGTATAGTCCCCAATTCTATATATGTAGAATGGCTTTGTATCCCATGGCCAGTCAATTATGAAGTAGAATCCACTGTATTTCTCCGCTATCATCTTAAGTGCTTCGCTATCAAAGTCTTCACCCCACTTTATCATCCTGCCTCTGCCTCTTAGGTAGTCTATAAGTGTATCGTACTTCACCCTGGGTATCTCGCTGGGAGGTCTAGGTGGGTCACGCCTCAATATCTTAAAAAGCTCCTCATCCTCTTGTAGCCTTTTGAATACGTGTCTAATCATATCCTCCAACACGTCCATAGCCTCGTTGTAATCTATGTAGGCGCCTTCAAAATCTACAGATGTGAACTCAGTCAGGTGTCTTCTTGTATGTGATTTTTCTGCACGGTAGAACTGTGCTATCTCGAAGACATACGTCAACCCCATAGTCACCTGCTCCTTATACAGCTGTGGGCTCTGTGCTAGGTATGCAGCCTTATCAAAGTACTTTACTGAGAATAGTTCAGCCCCTCCTTCTGAGGCAGCTGCAATTATCTTCGGCGTATCTATCTCGATAGCCCCTATACTATAGAAGTATTCCCTTATGTACCTCTTCACTTGAGATCTTATCTTGAATATAGCGTTTATCCTCTCGATCCTGAGGCTTAATGGTCTATACTCTATCAATGTAGGTAGTGCTGCTGGGGTTCTTCCTGTGGGGTCTATGGGTAGAGGGTGATTGGCCTGTGATATTAGGAAGTATTTGCTTGGGATGACTTCCAACGTATCCCTATACTTATTTATCCTCCCTACCACGCTTATTACACTCTGTCTCTGAGTAGCTAACGCCCTTGAATACACCCCTATATTCCCTTCCTTTCTAATAGTCAATTGAATCCTGCCCCACCCATCCCTCAAAGTTATAAACATTATGTTTCCAAGTATCCTCTTATCCTCCACCCATCCATATAGTTTGACCTCCTCTCCAACGTGTTTCTCAGCATCTATTGTCCTTATCTTCTTAGGCGTCTCCATACTCAATCCTATGTGATGAGGAACAATATTAGGGTTTTGTATAGGTAGGGTTTTAAATAAAAATATGGTGAATCAATATCACTACAATAAAGTGGTTGGTGTCCACAATGTTTCTACTTGAGTATGAGGGTAAGAAGATATTTGAGAGGTATGGTGTCCCCATACCCAAGGGAGTTGTATTGGATGTTGATGATACTATAGATGCCGGCAGTCTCAGGACTAGGTTGGATGAGGCTGGTCTGAATCCACCATACATTGTTAAAGGTCAATACCTTTTTGGGGGTAGGGGGAAGGCCGGTGCTGTTAAGAAGGCGAGTTCATTTGAAGATTTGTTGGAGAAGCTTGATGAGGTGTCTAGAGTTGTTATCAGGGGTAGGAGGCCTTCACATATATTGGTTGAGGAGTATATACCTCATGAGGATGAGCTATACATAAGTCTACTTGCCTCTAAGAGTGACAAGTCATACATAATACTTGCATCTAGATATGGAGGTGTAGATATTGAGGAGATGGCGGAGAAGGGTGTGGAGATAGCCCGTATCAAGATCTACCCTGACGAGGTCTTGCCAGAGTCTATAGGTAAGACTCTATCCAAAGTATTCTTTAATATGGATTCTAGATGGGGAGAAGTTCTAGATTTTACAAGGAGATTGTTTGATGTTGTTGTTAATGAGGATCTCCTCCTTCTAGAGATAAACCCGCTTGTATATACGGATAGGGGTTTTATAGCCCTTGACTCTAAGGTTATAGTGGATGACAACTCAGGATTTAGACGTGTGTTAAGTAATTACTTTGAGTATAAGGCGTTCTTGACTGAGGGGGAGAAGGTTGCTAGGGAGGTTGGGTTTGCATATGTCCCTCTAGACGGTGATATAGCAGTTATAGGTAATGGGGCTGGCCTCGTCATGGCTACACTAGACCTCGTTGCTTACTATAATGGCAGGCCAGCCTGCTTCCTAGATGTTGGTGGAGGGGCTTCATCCGAGAGAATATCTAAGGCTCTAGAGGTTGTTTATAGGGAGGTGAAGCCTAGAAAGATTTTCCTAAATATCTTTGCAGGTATAACTAGGTGTGACGAGGTGGCCAAGGGTGTTGTTGAAGCGGTGAATAGAGTAGGTATACCGAAGGAGATGTTTGTTATTAGGCTTGTAGGTACATTGGAGGATGTGGGTAGGGATATCTTATCTAGGGAGGGTTTTAAGGTTTATAAAGATATGGATGAGGCTGCTAGGAAGGTGGTGTATGGATGATTAAGGGTTTTGTAGAGGATGAGGTAAGGCTTTTGGTGCAGGGTATTACAGGTAGGCAGGGCAGCTTCCATACAGAACAGATGCTGAGGTTCGGGACTAGGGTAGTTGCTGGTGTGACGCCTGGCAAGGGTGGACAGGAGGTACATGGAGTACCTGTTTTCGACACAGTTTATGAGGCCGTGCGTGAGACTGATGCTAATGCATCCATCGTCTTCGTCCCTGCTAAATACGCTCTCGACGCTGTTGTTGAGGCTATATACAATGGATTGAATCCTATAGTGGTTATCACGGAGGGTATCCCCACTCTAGACACTATTAGAATGATTGGGCTTGCCTCGAAGAGAGGGGTTAGGATTGTGGGGCCTAATACACCTGGCTTCATAATACCGGGTTATACTAAGGTTGGGATAATGCCAAACCAGTATTTCACAAAGGGTAGGGTGGCTATAATCTCTAGGAGCGGTACACTTACCTATGAGATCTCTAAACAGTTGTCAGAGGCTGGATATGGCCAGAGGATCGTCCTTGGGATAGGGGGTGACTACGTCGTCGGCACAACATTTGTAGAGGCTCTTCAGATCCTAGAGGATGATCCAGATACTGATGCCTTTGTATTGATTGGTGAGATTGGGGGGGATGATGAGGAGAGAGCCGCTAAATATATTATAGAGAATGGTTTTAACAAGCCTGTAGTAGCTTATATAGCTGGTAGAACCGCTCCAGAGGGGAAGAGGATGGGTCATGCGGGAGCTATAGTCTCAGAGGGTAGTGGAACAGCAGAGTCAAAGATTAAGGGTTTTAAAGAGGCGGGTGCATATATAGCTGATAAGCCATCTGATGTTGTGGAGATTATGAGGAGGGTGTTGGGAGATGAGTGAGGAGGTTGCGATAGATAAGAGGGCGTTGGCTCAGAAATACAGGTTATATTATAAGATATGTAGGAAGTGTGGGGCTAGAAACCCACCCAATGCTATAAAGTGTAGGAAATGTAAGAGTAAGAATCTAAGGTGGAAGAAGAGGATGAAGGGAATGAAGAAGTAGTGGTTAGGATGGGCCCGGTGGGATTCGAACCCACGACCTCCGGCGCGTGAGGCCGGCGTCATACCGCTAGACCACGGGCCCGTCAAATACATCTCTATCCTATGAGGTCTAATAAAAATCATGATTTTGATGATCTGGGGATATCTATGAGGTTGGGTGTGACGGGGACTCCTGGTGTGGGTAAAACCACTTTCTCAGTTGAGCTTGCTGGTAGGTTGGGTCTGGAGACTATACATCTTGACGATATGTTGGTTGAGGAGGGGCTGTTTAGGGGTAGGGACTGGAGGAGAGAAGCGTATATAGTGGATATGGATAGGTTCTCAAGCTGGATAAGAGGGAGAGTGGTTTCTCCTGGGGTCTATGAAGGCCTTTCAATAATATATAATGAAGATTCTGAGATGTTTGATAAGGTTATTGTTCTTAGATGTGATCCATATACTCTTGAGGAGAGGCTTCTAAGAAGAGGTTACTCTAGAGAGAAAGTTGCGGAGAATCTGGAGGCTGAGATCCTTGATATAGTGTATGCAGAGGCGGTTGATATATATGGTGAGGAGAAGGTTATACAGATAGATAACTCAGGGTCTCTGGATGTAGCTGTGGATAGAGCTATACATAAGATAGTGTCTGGAGGTGAATGTGACATTGTTGATTGGCTTGAGTTGATTATGTCTAGAGGTGATGTTAGGCGTTTTTTAGAGTAAATGCCTAGTTGTAGCGCCGTATCTCCACTGGGAATGGTAGAGGGTTTCTAGAATCTTTAACCAGTGCCTCTCCAACATTCAACTGTTTCATATACTCTATCTGATCCTCGTTTAGGGAGACTATATTCTTTATATGCATTATGTCTTCATATCCTGTTAGTCTATGTATTATGAGTAGACTGGAGTTTTTGAGTGGTGCTTTCGCGATCTGGGATGGGAATTGGGTTATTATGAATATTGATTCTCCGAATTTTCTGATTTCATCGAGTATCTTCTCAGCTACTGTAGGTGGGTCGTATTCTCTACGGGTGGGTATTAGGTATCTGGCTTCCTCCAGAACTGTTATGTGGCTTAAGTCTTTCATCCCTGCCTCTCTCTGTATATTAAATATTCTCTTTAGGAGTATGTATCCAAATATTTTTCTTACACTAACCTCATAAATATGTCCCAATTCAATGACTACGTTTTTATTGAGTATTTCCTCTATATCTATTTCTCTTCCTGTGAATATCTTCTGTGGCTGACCTGTTGTTAGTGGCTTCAATCTTCTTAGTAGTGCTGCTTTTGTCTCATGTTCGCTATATGACTTTATTGGGTATTCCTCTATCATTTTGACCAGGGCTTTTAGGTTTGGCTTTGATTCCCCAACTAGGTGGTATTTTGTGTATACTGCCTCGATAGTGGATTTTAACAGGTATTGTTGGGGATGTGTCAAGCTGTATACCTCTGTGAAGATGTCGGTGATTATTGATGCGTTGTCCTCTATACTCTCGTCCTCGCTTAACGGGTTTATGCCTATGTCTGTGTATCCTGGTTTTATCACTATGTCTACGTTTTTCAGGATGTTGGAGTATTCGTTGTGGTAGTCTAGGACTATGTATGGTATCTCTCTAGGTAGTTGATTCAGTATTGTCGATATTGTTGTGGTCTTTCCCATTCCTGTTGCTCCTATGCAGGACAGGTGGTTTTTTAGGTCATCTATGTCTATGTAGTAAGGCTCGTCCAAGTCGATTATATTGCCTAGCAGTATCTTGTTGTAGCCGTCGCTCGTCTGTATAGGATGTTTAAATAGCCCCTTAGGTTTATAGGATTGGCTGTCTACCATGGATTCGAATCCAGTTATAACCTCCCCAGTGTTTATGGCTCTCTTCCAAGAATATATCCTATCAATATCTTTCCGTGTTAACCTCTCTATTTCGTAGTTGGGGAAGGCTGTTAGGACTATGTTGGTTAAAGAGTTTATTCTATTTTCCAACTGGTATTTGTCGCTTCCTCTAGTTATTATGGCTAGCTCCTCGTTTGGGCCATTGATATAGTGGATGATCTGGGTTGGTATTTTTAGACTCTTTAGGGCTTTAATCATGTTTCTATATGATGTGATGTGTTGGGAAGCCCATGTTCTGATATCCCCTATGTATATACCTCCCCCTCTTATCCTTATCCCTGCATATTGTGTTTTTGTTTGGCTTCCGTTTAGTATACGTCTGATAGCTTTCCTCATCTTTTTCACCGTTTTTTATAGGAATGGGAAGAGTGTGTCCCACCACCAGTTTAGAGTGTCAAATAGGGATTGTATCATCTCCTCTATCTTCGCGTATATCGTGTTCGCTGCCCCGATGGTTATGCCTATCGCCATTAATGCAATTATTATTAGGAGACCTTCCTCCACTATCTGGGCTCCTCTCCTCTTCATATTATCCCCGCTAAAAACTCTCATGTGTTTGATTTGATAACTTGATTATGGGTGGTGTGAAAGTGTTTCTCTCCTTACATGGGAATTAGACTTTCTATGAAGAGTGATGTCGCTATATATAATGACGTGTATATTGTTGTGTGAATCGTGATCTTCTTCCTATCCCACCGGTTAAGCGCTACTGTTATAAATATGGTTTGTAGTAGCCCGAAGAGGTAGTGTGTGGTGCTCCACGTATTGATTTCGAGTTGGTTGGTTGCCTTAATATCTATACTCATTAATATGGAGGTTACGGGTGATATTACACCTAATGCTAGTATGGTTATAACTGATAATAGTATCAATCTCCTCCTATAGACTCTTTCTCTGTTATTGAGTCTATTTAGAAGCCTCTCCCTAGAGATGTCTATTTTTCCATACTTCCTTAAAACACGTGTTGTACGTGAGATTCTCTCAATCTCTTGGTTATAACGGGGTGTCTTGATATATTTTTTGAGCTCTTCATACATACCTTCCTTATATAGGGCTGATGAGAGGGATTCTCCTCGTATTAGCCTATCTATTATTTCCCGCTTCATCTTTACAGCCTCCTCTCAATTATTTTTAGAAGTAGTGTCTGTATGACAGGTGTTAGGGATAATATTATGTTTCCAAATACTATTGACGATATTAATATTAGGATTGGTGGGAATACTAGGGTTGAAGATATGAAGACTGCTTTTAACTCTATGTTATATAGTTCCTCCTCCATCCTATCCAGTCTATCTTCGAGTTTAGATGTGAAGGTCTCTAAGGCTAGTTCTCTATCTAGTATCTTAATGTTGTGTGTTACCTCATTGGACACGAAGTCTTCGTGTTCGAGTCTGTTTTTTAAAGAAGCTGTGAAGATTATATCTGAGCCTGTTGATATATAGTCGGATATGGCAGAATATAATTTGTTGATGTCGATTATATCTAGTTTGAATAGTCTAATCTTGTTCGTGACTATTAAGAATGATATGATGTGGCTTAAGAGTATAAGTATTAGGGTTGTTTGAACGTTCATGGGGAATTAGCCCCCTCGATTCCATAATTAGATATATTCTTTAAGCTGTCCTTTCTCGGTCTTATTATATTTGATATTCTTCTCTCCCCGGTTAACAAGTCTCTCTCTGTAAATATTATCATATCTATGTTGTAGTATGGTATGTGATATCCCTGTCCATAAGCGTTTTCAAGCCTCTTTTTGAGTGAGTCTATATCTGCTGCGTGTATCGTGGCCAATACCTTTATACCCATGAGTAGTGTGTCTAGCATAAGCCTGATCTCATAATCAGAAAGTACCTCTCCAAAAATGACGTAATCTGGGCTTCTTCTCAGGTTGAATATTGTCTGCAACTCCCTATGTTTTACGTTTAATATACTTGTGTGCTTGTAGAATGCTTGGTGTCTACCCTCGTATCTAAGGTCCTCTATCTCTCTCGCCTCCTCTATTATCAAGAGTCTTAATCCCTTAGGAAGCCTCTTTACTATAGCGTTTAGTAACGTAGTCTTCCCTGTGTTTGGCGGCCCCGCTATCAATATAGATGGTGTACCCACTAATTCCTTTGCTATGTATTCATAGCTTTGTTGATTGATGAATCCCTTTCTAAGGAGTGTGTCTAAGTCGTTATAATTCATAATGTTTTTCCTTATTACAGCCACTGTCTCCCCATGGGTTAGTGGTTCATGATCTAGAACTAATCTGTATTTTTCTCCTGTATATATTATATCTACCTCTATACTTCCCCCAGCCCTATATACCCCTTCTCCATAGAATAACTCCGCTAATCTCCTTAGTGCAACTGCTCCACTCTCTTCAAAGTATAGATTAGTCCTCCTTCTCCCTACTCCATGGTTATGTACGTGTATGGGTCTGTTTTCTCCGAGAATATATATTTCTAGATTGTTTGGATCTCTCAGGAGTAACCCTAGTTGGCTGAGATTAATAGCTCTCCAGAATATTATGTCAGATAGATCCGGTATGTCTTCCCTCTCTATCCCATGTCTCTCTAAATCCTCCTCTATAGCCATTATGTTTATAGCATAGAGATATTGGAATTCTGGGGGTTGATTCGACCTTCTAAATCTTGGGTATTCTTTGGATATCTCCTCTATTACATCTATATAGTCGAGTATCTCTTCTGAGAACCCGTAGATTATCTCAGGTTCTACATAGAGATATCTGTAGAACTTTCCTATTGTTCCACTCCACTCATCTAGGATGGGTATTCCACTTAGCATGTAGCCTCAACAATATCTCTATAACATATTTAACACAGTTTCACACTACTCAACCACGTTATTATCCGTTCGGCAGAAACTCTTTTGTTGATGAATAGAAGCATAAGGGAGGTGGGTCTAATAATTGCGAGGGGGATGTTGTTGACACTGGTGGTTATAGGGATTCTTCGATTCTCGGGGGTGGTAATTGAATGGATAAGGAGTCTATACTCCTAGTTACAGAGGTGGTTCTGGCCATAACGCTCTTCTTGGTCTCTGTGAGTATAGCAGTTAACCTTTTTGATTTTTTCGGGGTAGTGAGCTGTGGATATGAGGAGTCCGTAGTATATAACGATGGCATCTTTAGAGTTGTTAGGAGGACCCATCGATGTTTGATGACTTGATAGACTTCATCATCAGTATATCATTTTATACCGCTATTCTAACTCTCCTACTGATTCTTTTATCCCTGATATTGATCTTGGTTAGTGTTGCTCTGGGGATATAGAGATGTACAGGTATATCCCTAGTCTATTGTCGCTATCCTCTATACTGTTGGTGTCTATAGTTATTATATCCATGCTAATATCGTCTGGGTTGGAGCCGGGTCGGAATACATATGGTGGCTGCCTCTCCACAGTTGGATCTATAGGTAGAGGTGGAGACGATATAAAATCTATTGAACTAGTTGAAGGGGTGCTATACATAGAGTATGAGGAGGGTTATATCGCCATATATCGGATAGGTGATGATGTGGATCTTACATTTGAGGAGGGGGGTGGTATAAAGTGTATAGTAGGAGGGGATTCTTAGGATTCTATGTAGCTACTGTTGTTATTATCGTAGCTTTACTAGCTATATCCATCGCCCTCGTGGAGAGGAGTTATGATGATGTAGCTGTAGATATCCTTGCTATCCAGACGATGCTATATTGTCTGGGTTATGATAATGTTTTGGATTTAGATGGGCTAGATTTGGATGTTGAAGAAGCGGGAGGCCTACTATATGTTAGATTAAGGGTGGGTGCTGTAGAATATGTTGGTGTTTCAAATCTATCCGTTGCCTGCCCTATGTATGAGGTTGAGGTTGGACTCGTTAACTCTTCTAATCCACTTGTTTAGGGTGTAGCGTGATACTTCAAGAATGTCTGCCAGCTCATCTATCAAGGTTATCTCCATATCCCTCCTTCCCATCATCTTGAAATACGTATATATGGCTATGGCTGCGATAAGTTTGGGAGACATGGATATATACCTTTTCATATCCTTTGCTATGTGATCTGCAACGTATCTTATTATTAACGGGTTTTCTATCGATATCCCCCTCTCACCCAACCTATTCAATGTGAAATCAATGTACTCGTATATCTTCGGACCAGGCTCCGCCTTCACTTTTGACATAAGAAAATGTTTTTTTATGGCTCTGTAGATATGTTTCTTCTCTACATTGACCATACCCTTCTCTCTAAGGAGGTTGATGATATTTGATATTGTGTATGGTGCCCCCCTCCTTCTCAGGACGTTATAAACAGCCAGTATTGAGAGTGCGATCGCCCCTATCCGCGGAGATATAGGTCTTAGATTATATGTAAGTATGTATGACATCGCGTCTTGATATACAGAGTATGGGAGGTCGAGCGCCTCCACGATACTCGAAATATATCTATGAATCATCTTAGTGTTAGGGGTCTGTGGTCTCAAGACATGGTTGCTTAGCTTTTGATAGTCATAATTTACTGCCTCTCTAAATACATATCCACATCTGCTACAGTATATATCGTCTCTAGAAGATATTGTCTCGCTATATCCACATATTGGACAAACTCCATTCATGGCAATGACTATCTATTTCAAAAGTATAATTCATTGTTGAGGTTTTGTGAATTTGTAAGTCCAACTCGGGAATTCAAATTCCTGTTCTGTACCGGTGAATAGGTGTATATAGTGAAAGTGGATATTATCTAAAAAATTAAAATAGGTTTTCCAGATATTCTATATCTACATTCTATGGTGTATAATGATGATGCCGTCAAACCCAATTGGTAGAGAGTTAAATAAACATGTAAATAAGGATGTCTTAGTTGAGTTGAAGGATGGTAGGAGGCTCTCTGGGGTCTTAAAAGCTGTAGATCCATCCACTATGTCGGTAATAGTGAAACTCCATAGGGAGGATGAGTATTATCCCCTGGTTGTGTTAAATGGATCTGAGATAAGAGCTATCTATCTGAAAACGGTGAAGTTCGATCTTGCTGAGCTGAAGAAGAGGCTTGACAGAGTCTTCCCAAGGACTGTTGAGTATAGGCCAGCGGAGAAGGTGATTATAGTGATGAATAGGATAAGGGTGACTGAGAATGGTGTAGAGGGAGAAAGGGGGCCTGTATATGAGAGGGTGAAGAACGTTTTTGATGAGTATTTGAGGGAGCTTAAACAATCCCAGACCTAAGTATATATATTCTTTCCTTTCTCAACCAATTCCTCAAGTTCTCTCATCATATCCCTTACTTCTTTAGCAGCTTCTTTCAACGAATCTATGGGTAGGTTGAAGCCGAATATACTGTTAATGGCTCTAACTGCGTAGGATACTGCCATCGGGTCCATGACATTGTCGTCTGAGTAGGCTAGTATACCCAGGGCCGGGACCTTCTCCAATTCAGTATATAATAGGGTGGCTGCCAAAGGACCAAAGATCCTAAGATTTTTTGGCGCCTCTTTACCAGGAACCTTATTTCTCCAATATTTGTTGTATACTACTCTATATTCGTCACTCTCCCCCTCTCTAAGATTCTTTGTTAATCCACCTATAACTATGTACTCCTCCACACCTATCCTCTTTAAGAATCGTATAAGGTTTTTAACCACCTTATTCCCCCTGGATCCAGGTGGTAGATTCTCAACCTTTAGTATCAAGTTCTCTCCAGATTTATAAAGTTCAATTGGGTAGTATAACCTGCCTTCATTATATGTTATCAACGGTGGTAAGTAGATAGTTTCTATAATCGCTACACGCTCTACACTATCCATATTGTCTATCATGTGCTTGATTGTGAATAAACCCGTTCCTCCTATACCTAGGTAACCTATGAAAACTCTTCTTCCACTTATCTTCTTTAATCCATATATCTTCACTTTAGACACTCTCCTTTGAATAACAAATATTATTCCTCCTAAAAGCTAATAATAATTAGTCTGTGGCTAGTTGTTAATTTGAAGGTGGTATGATGGATGTGAAGATAGACTTTCTTGGGATGCCGAATAAGGTGGGTAGGTCTGCATACCTTATTACAGGTAGTAAATCGATATTACTCGACTATGGTGTTGACTTGGATAGAATACCTAAATTTCCAGAGCCAGTAGATGTGAAACACCTAGATCTTTTTGTTATCTCTCATTCCCACCTAGACCATATGGGAGCTGCTCCGATGCTCTATGTCTCTGGAAATGTAAAGGCGTTGACTACGCGCCCGTCTATAGATGTAAGTGACTTGTTGATTAGAGATTTTATGAAGTTGTCAGGCGAGTATCTTCTGTTCGAATATATAGATTTCGTGAGTCTGAGGAGGAATGTTGAGTTATTGGGATATGAAGAGGAACTTAGGTTGGATGGGGCGTCAATAACTTTATATGACGCTGGGCATATACCAGGAAGCGCACAAGTGCTTGTCTCCCTAGATGGTAAGAACATTCTCTATACTGGGGATATAAACACCTATGAAACGATGCTCCAGAAACCCGCTCATATGGATTTTGATGTTGAGTTGGATGCTGTAATCATGGAGAGTACGTATGGAGACTCTAAACATCCAGATAGGAGGACTCAGGAGAGACGGTTTGTCGAGTTGGCTGAGGAGGCGATTGAGGAGGGAGGTACGGTTCTGGTGCCCGCGTTTGCAGTTGCGAGGAGTCAGGAGATTCTTTTGATTCTTGAAAAATATGGTTTTAAATACGATGTGGTGATGGACGGTATGGCTTTAGAAGTTACCAAGATTTTTTTATCCCATCCAGACTATTTGAAGGATCCTGATATGTTGGAGAGGGCCTTCAGCTCCGTTAGAAAAGTATATAGATGGAGAGATCGAAAGAAGCTTGTGAGAGAGAGGGTTTTGATAATAGCTCCGGCAGGTATGCTAGGTGGGGGTGCGGCTGTATTCTATCTTAACAAATTAATCAAGAATCCTAAGAACAGGATCTTCTTAGTAGGTTATCAAGCTCCAGGAACGCCTGGAAGGAGTCTTTTGGAGGAGTCTGAGAGTGAGGAGAGGAGAGATATGGCTGATGTTCTATATATGAGGTTCTCAGCCCATGCTGATGTGGATGGACTGTTTAAATTTGCCTCCAAGCTTCAGGGTGACCCAAAGATATTTGTTGTACATGGTGATAGGGATGCTCGTAGGAATATTGGAGAGCTTGTTGAAGATAAGCTTGGGTTCAAAGTTATATACCCTAGTACCAAGGAATCATATATAATTTGACTTGAGAAATCCTTTTTAGTGATAAAGATGTATCGGTTCTTTATCTGGGCGGGTGAGGATATAGAGGAGGTTATACGGAGATATTCTAACATTGTTGAGGCTGGTATTAAGATGATATTCTGGGAGGATTTTCGTTTGGAGTGGGGAGTATTACCTATCGGTGTTGTCAGGGGTTCTTTCAATAAGGATAGGAAGCAGGTTGATATCAAGAAGATCATTGAGGCATTTAGATCTATGTTTAAGCCTGAGCAAGGTAGGATAGATATAATCTTTATCGGGCAAGGGCTATATATAGATGGGAGAGAATACATATTTAGTGCTGCCCACATAGTGACGAAGACTATCGTCATAAGCCTAGGGCAGTTGACCCAGGATATCAAACCTGAGGATGGAGGTGAGATTCTGGGTGAGAGGATCTTCAAGGAGGTTATACATGAGCTTGGGCATCTGATAGGTTTAGATCACTGTAGTGATCCTTCCTGTGTAATGTCTTTCTCCAGTACACTTAGAGAGTTGGATGATAAGACTCCACTATTATGTAAGGCTTGTGTGGCTAAGGCTGAGTCTATGGGCTTCAAGATATCGTTTGTATAGCCTAGTACTCCACTATCTCAACCTTCGCGTGTTTAAGTATCTCCTCCGCCTCCTCCTCACTATATAGCTTTATAGTATACAACTTCCTAGATGTCCTGGCCTTGATCTTTATATATTTTGGAAGCCTCCTAACTACAATTATTTTCTTTGCATAATTCATCTTCTCGATAAACTCCTCCTTGTCTTTTATCTCATGTGGCATATTACCACCCTTGCTAAGTAAAAATATGTCTTATGATTGGAAATAATTAAATCATGAGGTGTCGTCTATGTTGATGGTTAATAGGGAGTTCAACCTATTGGTTACCTGTGCTAGGAACAGAGAGTTTTTCGCATCCAGAGATTTAGAATCTATATTGGCAGACATTGGTGATGAGGATCCAAGTATATGGGGATCTGGCATCAGTGGTGTCCTACTTGCTATGACTTCCCTAAACCCACTTGACATTCCATATAGGATGAGGGAGTTGTTGAGGAGTCATCCTTGGATGTTTAGGGAGATTAAGAGGGTCATCCCTATAGAGTATAACGTAGATACGTCTTTAGAGGAGTTCAAGAGACTGGCCTCCGAGTTGGCTAAAAGAATACCAGATGGGTCTACGTATAAGGTTGAGGTGAAGAGGAGGTATACCGAGATGGGTAGAATGGAGATTATTGAGTCTTTCGCCTCGAAAATCGATAGGAAGGTCTCTCTGGAGAGTCCTGACTATATTGTCCTGGTTGAGGTCTTAGGCCCCCGTACGGGTGTATCTCTAATAAAGCCTGATGGTGTGCTTAGTGTGGAGAGGGAGGTAGCTAATTATTGACTCCACCTCTCCTTCTCCACGTCTATTCTAAATTTTGTTAGTGAAGGTATTTCATCATATCCCCTCTCTAACGTCATATCACTCTCTCCATCTCTGGCCAAAACTATGTATATTTTCTCACCTTCTTCAGAGACTATACTTTTTATCTTGCTTATCTGTGTCTCTCGAAGGTATAGGCCGAGAAATCTGTAAACATCGTCCTTTATCCATCTATCTCTCAAGTGATCTGTAGTTAAGAAGTGGTATGTAACTGCCTGGATATACTCTGCTGTCTTCAAGTATTTGATTGGGATAGCTATTTTTAGGATTATATCTTTGAATTTTCCTGGTGTGTGACAGTCTCGAACCACGAATACCTTTATGTCTGTATATGGGATATCCATTTTACACACCTGATATCAACTCCATCACCCTTCTAAAGTCGTCTCGATATCCATATCTTAGGAGGAGGTTATCGGCCTTACCGCTATTTTTTAGGTCGATGATTACCTCTTTTATCTCCCAAGGGAATACTATCCACTTGTCTGTCTCTCTCACGAAATAGTCTATATGTATCTTCCTCCATGGCTTAACGTATAGTGTGGCTATTGCAACGTCTTCAACCCCTCTCTCTAATATGAGGTTTTTTAGACTGTTTAGAGTATCTCCCGTGTCAGCTACGTCATCGACTATCAGCACTCTTTTATCATTCAAATCTCCTAACCCATCTAGTGATATTTGTGGCTTATCCAGTGTTTCGCCTGGTCCAGTATAATATACGCTTCTTATAATCCTGATATCCTTTATACCGAGAAAGTCTGACAATAGTCTGGATGGAATCAGGCCACCCCTAGATATTCCCACTATACAGTCATATTGCTTGCCAGAGCCTAGGATCTTCTTCGCCAAATCAATTGATAGGTTGAATATGTCTTGGATGGTTGGGGCCTCATATCCTGATGGGTCTGTCATATAAGAAATCTTTCTCTTCTAGGTTTAAATATCATCCTCCATGTACGGGTTGAACTATCTTTATCTCGTCGTCTTTACTGACTCTTCTGCTTGCGTTACTAACTTTCTCACCATTTACAAGTATAGTAAGCTGTCCAAGTATCTCTTCGAATGGTGGGCGCCCAACTCCACGCTTCTCCTCGTATAGCTCCTTCAAATATTTTATTATGTCTCCTATTGTGGCCTCATCTAACTCATATATTAATGTTGGGCCTATCACGAACCTTAAAGGACCCACTATTTTTATGTCGATGCCCATCCCAATGAGAATTTTATGGGTTCTGACTAATATGGAGTCAATTTATACTTTTGACAATCTCTTCTCTAGTCTATATATGGATATCAAGTCTAGTAGTGGGATGTTTATCTCGGGTATCTCAATATTTTTAATGATGTGGCGTGTGAACTTAGGGGGGAATCTCAATCCAGACTTGAATATTTCTATAACTTCATACCTGCTGGGTGGTTTATAGGTTACGACTATAAACTCTCTCTCCTCCGGTATGTGCCTCACATACTTTATTAGCCTATCTGCGTTTATTGTATCTATATGTTTAATTGCGTCATTTGATCTGTAGGGTTTAGATACGTGTGTTGCTTTTCCGTTGAAATAAATCCTCACCTCTCCATCACTTCCGAACTCTAGACCCCTACTATCGAATCCACTATAGACCCTGTTCCAGGGCATTATAACAATCTCTTCCTCGAGATAATCGACTGTCAAAGCGGGTACAGCCTCAAACCCCATTCTCTCTAGTATAGTGTACCTATGTGTCCCGTCTATTATCATCCCCGTCTCTTCATCAACCAGTATGGGTCTTCTAAGTATACCCTCCCTCAAGATTATGTTTTTAAGGTGTTTAAGGTGGGCCTCATTGTATTCCTCGTGGGGAGCTATATCTTTGATATAGAGAGCCTCCACTTTTTTATTCTTCATTGTATAATTATATTCATTAAAGGTTTTTTATATACATTATAGATGGTCAGCGGGGTGCAATGGTCATCATTAGTCAGTGCAGATCAGTCTCATCATCCCTCTGCGGTCTACATTAAAAATATTTATCCATACTGAATTCTAAATAGACGTTTAAAGTTTTCTCTTACCATAATCGTTACCTCTACAGGGTCCTCCTCATATAACTCTGCCAGCTTATTTATGATTAGTTTAACGTGTTTCGGCTCACCTGGATTATTATCTAGGGGTCCATAGTATGTAACTGGCCCGTCACTCTCGGTTAACACATGTGTTAGTGGTACTATTGACGTGAATCTCTGTATTCTTTTTGAGGTTAGTAGTGCTGGTGTGAATCCGACTAGATAGTCTAGCTCTATTATCTCTCTTAGCGTATCCTCATCATCTGTATACCAATGGAAATAGGCTTCTGATACGTCATTCCTATATAAAAGTGATAGTACGTCTCTAGCCGCTCTTCTGGAGTGTATATTCAGTGGTTTCAGATATTCTTTTGATAGGTGTATCATCGCGGTGAATGCATCCACCTGCTTGTCCCACATCTTCATGCTATCTTTATATTTTCTATCCAGCCCCACCTCGCCAATACATATTATTGAGTCGTGATGCTGTGCGATCAAGTCTACTACCTTGTCCAGGTCTTCTGAGTTGTATATTGATGTGTATGGATGTATGCCTATCCCAACGTATAATTTGTATTTTGTCCTATATGTGTTAAGGATCTCTAGGTTTTTCAATGCTGACTGGCTGTCTTCAGATACCGATAGAATTATGTCGACGTCCTCTTTTGATGCATTGCTTAGTACCTCTTCCACGTTATCTTGAAATTCTTCTGCGTATAGATGGATGTGTGCATCTACATACATGGTAGGCACCTAGAATCATTAGGCCCTACCATAGTATTATTAGGAGGGTATAAACAACTTATTCCATACGGGACACTTATATTTATTTGAGTAGTGGTGGATATGTCGGTCTCAAAATATACCTTACACAGGATTATGAAATCTGCTACTGGGACTAGAGTTAGTCTGGAGGCAGCTGACTTGGCGGCTAAATACATAACCTTGGTTGCAGCTAGACTGGCATTGAATGCAGCTAGGATTGCTAGGGAGAGTGGTAGGGTTGTTGTTAGGAAGCGTGATGTAGCCCTTGCCCTTGAGATCATGGGTGTGGATGTGGATAGGTTGGAGAAGGGTGATATAGATCCGATCAAGGGTCTTGGATTGGATTTCAAGGATGTTGAATAATTAAATATTTAAAGGTGTGGGTAGTGATAAATAAAATAATGGATGCCCCGGTGGTGTAGCCCGGTCAAGCATACCGACTCCATATCGGGGGTATAGGCCTCTCGAGCCGGTGAACCCGGGTTCAAATCCCGGCCGGGGCACTATATCTCTTTAAATCTCTGATCTCTCCATACATAACCTCTCTCGTGATAGCCTAGTGCCTCCCAATAACCATCTCTATACTCTTCTATTAGCTCTATCTCAACTACCCATTTAGCGCTTTTCCATCCATATAGATGGGGGATGAATATCCTTGCGGGGTATCCATGTTCTGGCCTTAATGGTTCTCCGTTCATCTTTAGAGCTAGTATCGCGTCGTCACTATATATGTCGTTGTAAGGAACTACCGTTGTGTATCCGTCGGCTGATTTTATGTATGCCCAGTTGGCATTTTCAAGTGGGTTGGCCATATCTAAAAGTTTCTTCATACTCACTCCTTCCCAATATACATCTTTGACACTCCAACCAGTTACACAGTGGAAGTCTTTCGTGTATCTTACGTCTATCATTTTGAGAAGCTCCTCATATTTTAGTGATATTGTATTCTTCACTAGGCCGGTGATTGAGAATCTCCATTTAGCGATATCTATCTCTGGCTGTCCAAGAATCCTGTATATTACGAAGTAGGGTATATCTCTTTGGCCAGGGGGTAGCTCTCCACTCATTATCTTAACCACCTACAGTTAGTATAGTTAGAACATGTGAACCCTTCTTAGTTACAACTCTACATCCAATATATTTTCCGTCGCCAACGATGTATCTGAATCTATACAGAATATATATTTGTCCTATGTCTTCATTATCCATAAAGACTGTTTCTTTCACGTTTATATTTAGCTCCTTCTTTATCATCCCCTCTATTTCCTTTACGTGCCTCCATATGTCTGACAGTGTAGGTACATCGACGTCTTTTTTTATGTATATGATTTTTGATATTCCTTTCCTTGCTAGACCTTCTACAGGATCTAAGACCTTCCTCTGAGCATCCATACAAAATAATTAAGTGTTTATGGGGATTATATTCCTAGGTGTTCTTTATGAAGACGACTGTATCAGTTATCAAGGCTGATATTGGGAGTATAGCAGGTCATGTAACTGTCCCAGATGAGTTAAAGAAGTTTGCGGCTGAGAAGCTAAGTGGGTATGTGGAGACCGGGTTGATAAATAGTTTCTACGTTACAAATGCAGGTGACGATCTTCAATTAATATTTACACATAATAGGGGGGTGGATAATCCCGAGGTTCATGAGATGGCTTGGAAGGTGTTTAGCGAGGCTACTGAGAAGGTCTCTAAGAAGTTAAAGCTTTATGCTGCGGGTCAGGATCTGTTGAAGGATGCTTTCAGTGGGAATATAAAGGGTATGGGGCCGGGTGTGGCCGAGATGGAGTTTGTTGAGAGGAAGAGTGATCCTATAGCTGTATTTATGGCTGATAAGACTGAGCCAGGTGCATGGAACATATACCTGTATAGAATCTTTGGTGACCCATTTAATACTGCTGGTTTGGTTATAGATCCGCGGCTTCACAGTGGCTTTAGATTCACTGTTCTAGACGTTGTTGAGGGTATGGAGGTTGACTTCAACCTTCCCGAGGATATGTATGACCTTCTGGCTGTAGTCGGAACCCAAAGCAGATATGTAATTAAGAGTGTTAGGAGAAGGAGTGATGGTGAGATAGCTGCTGTGGCGTCTACCACCCGGCTCTCTCTAATAGCGGGTAGGTATGTGGGTAAGGATGACCCTGTCATGATTGTAAGGGCTCAGAGTGGTTTCCCGGCTATGGGTGAGATTCTAGAGGCTTTTTCAAAGCCTTACTTGGTTGCGGGATGGATGAGGGGTAGTCACCATGGGCCTCTGATGCCTGTTCCCCTCAGGTATTCGAAGGTTACCAGGTTCGACGGGCCTCCTAGGGTTGTGGGTTTAGGCTTTCAAGTCACTGATGGCAAGTTGATAGGTCCTGTAGATCTGTTCGATGATGTCGCGTTCGACTCTACTAGGTCTCTTGCTAATATAGTTACGGACTATATCAGGATGCATGGACCATTTATGCCTCATAGACTAGGTCCTGAGGAGATGGAGTATACCACCCTCCCTGAAGTCATGAAGAGGCTGGAGGGTAGGTGGAGGAGGTCTGAGTCATAGGCTGTATACCTTCCTCCACAATCTTATTTTCTCGAGATATGGCCAATCTATCTCGACACCTATCCCAGGTTTATTCCTAACATGTATCCATCCTGAGTTGTCTATTGACCAAGGCTCTGTAACTACATCTCTCTTAAAGTATCTGTCGCTGGCCGAGATGTCTGAGGGTAGTCTTACGTTGGGTAGTGTGGCTATTGATACGTTGAACCCCCTTCCCACACCGGTTTCTAGCATGCCGCCTATCCATACTGGTACGTCATGTCTCTCTGATATGTTATGTATTGCTATACTCTCCGAGAACCCTCCTACCCTCCCAGGTTTAATATTTATTATTTCGGCTGCACCGATCTTGATCGCTTCTGATGCAGTATACCTGTTTATTATTGTCTCGTCTAGACATATCTTGGTCTCCATCTTCTCTGCCAACTCTGCATGTGTAGTTATACTCCAATATGGGAATGGCTGTTCTAGATACATCAACTGGTATCTATCTAGTTCCAACAGTCTAGGGATATCTTCCTTTAGATAATCTCCGTTGGCATCTGCTGAAAGCTTTATATCTGGATACTCTCTCCTAACTGATTCAAGTATATCATGCTCAAGCCCCCTCTTTATCTTCACCTTTATACGTTGATATCCCCTCTCTAGAAATTTTTCGATCCTCTTCAGTAGGGTGTTGATATTTTTCTGTATACCCATACTTACACCTGCAGACACCTTTGTCCTCACCCCTCCTATGAATTTGTATAGTGGTTCTCCAGCTAGCCTAGCGTTTAGGTCCCATAGGGCCATCTCTATCGATGCTTTAGCCATGTTATACCCGTTTATCCAATCAACACTCTTGACGAATTTAGCTGGGTCTGTGGTATCTGGCTCCATTGAGGGAATTATATATTTATCCAGTATTTGTAGATCTACATCTATAGTTTCATAGGAGTATCCTGGGAAGGCTCCTGCAACGCACTCCCCATATCCGACCTCTCCACTCCTCGTCTCCACTTCAACTATATATGTGTGTTTAGTGTCCTCTACCCCGAAGCTGGTTCTGAATGGATGTTTAAGTGGGAGGCTAATCCTGTGTATTACTATCCTTTTCAGCTCCTCACCATGTTCCGCTGTCATTTGGATCGAACCTCTTCTTCAGTATATAAGCATAATTCTCTCCGCTCTTTACGAAGTGAATAGCTGTATAGCCCTTTCTAAATAGGTCGGTTAATGCCTTTCTAAGGGAAAGCTTCCATTGAATCTTTGCCTCCCTCGTATTTTTTCCTAGTGAATCGAAGTCGGGTGGTATCTCGACAGCCATGTATCTCCCTTCCGCAGCACTGTTTATGCTAGGATATACCGTGTCGTTCTTCCTATATACCTTTAAAATGTATTCTACGTCTTTTATCTCGCTTATATCTCTATATCTGGGTCTGTTTCTAATCCATCTGCTCTTTATGTGCCATTCTGTCATAAATCTATCTGATGGAACCCCCCTATTTAGGTCATCATCCATCTCCCCATAGTGGTTGGGTAGGTATACTTTGGCTATTGTCCCTAGTTTATTAATATTTAGCCAGGCGTTTTTTGATCTTGCTGGGTCGAAGGTCCATATGATTAGGTCATATCCATTTTCTATAGCCCACTTCCTCTGTTCTTCCTTCAGTATCCTGCCTATGCCTAGGTTTTGATACTCTGGTAGGACTGCCAGTTGGTGGCTATATATACAGTACCTTCCCATATATCTACCTATGAATCCATATACAAACCCTACTAAATTGTCGCCTATGTAGGCACCCTTCACTACACCGCCCACCTCTTTAATGGCCACTATTATGTGATGGGGTGTTATCTCTGATCCCCACACCCTCTCTTGGATCATCATGAACTTCTTAATCTCGTTTGGGTCGTCTACATCCCTTACCTCCATATTTCCCCGCATATAAAGAGATTATTTCTATCATCATCTGTAATATCTATTTCCATGGATAGGAAGGTATTTATCATAAACTGTAAGAATTACTATGAGGGGAGTGGATATAGAGCTGCTCATCTACTTGAATATGCTGAGGCAGCGAGTCATAACTTTGATATTGACGTACTGGTTGCCCCGCCAATTGTAGATCTCTCACTACTTGCAAAAAATTATTCCTCTCGTATGATATCTCAATCGGTCGATAGGGTTGAGTATGGGAGCTCAACAGGCCACGTTCCTCTTGACAGGTTGATAGATCTAGGGGTTATGTGGAGCCTATTGAATCATTCGGAGAATAGGGTTAGCCATCAACTTATCAGGGATATTGTTCTTGCATCAAATGAGCGGGGATTCAGAATAGTTGTATGTGTCGAGTCTAACAGTGAGTTGATGGAGCTTCTAGATATGGATGTGCATCCATATGCGTATGCGTTTGAACCACCCGAGTTGATCGGTAGTGGTAGGTCAGTTTCCAAATATGCAGGTGATGAGTTGGCTAGTTTCATAGAGACTTGTAGAGAGTATGGAGTAAAACCGTTATGTGGAGCAGGAATATCAAGTGTGGAGGATGTTGAATTAGCTGTCGAGTATGGTTCGGAAGGTATATTGGTGGCTAGTGGAGTGGTTAAAGCCAGGGATCCGAGGGAGGTCATCTTCAGGTTCTCCTCAGTGTTGGGGAGGAGGTAGAATATTCTATTTACGGGCCCGCCGGGATTCGAACCCGGGATCTCCGGCTCCGGAGGCCGGCGCCATAATCCTGGCTAGGCCACGGGCCCGTTACACATCTTATATTACCTGTTATCTTGATATTTGTTATTTTGTTGAGTTGGGGTTAAGGGTAGCGTATGAGGGGATTTACTTATGGACTTACTTCTGTTGGGTGAGCAGATCAAAGAGGTGATATACGACTTCATTGGAACCCGATCTGTAGAGGTTCAGTTGGAGGTTCCACAATCCCCCGAATATGGTGACTTGTCTACCACATATGCATTTAAAGCAGCTAAAAGGCTGGGAAGACGCCCTTTGGACTTAGCTAACGATATTAGAGACAGGATTTTAGAGAGTGGTATAGAATATGTTGAGGAGGTGAGGGTAGAGGGGGGTGGATATATCAACATCCACCTTGATAGGGACTCTTTCTATACAGACTATTTTAGAAGCCTTTGGAGACTAGGTCTAGATATGTTCAAGGATAGGTTTGGAAGTGGTAAGGTGAGGATAGAGTATACCAGTGTGAATCCTAATAAGGCAATTCATATAGGTCATGCTAGGAACATCATACTCGGTGTATCTCTATACAACATGCTTTCTTCTCTGGGGTATGATGTTCATCTGATAAACTATATTGATGATACAGGTACACAGATGGCTGACCTCCTCCTAGGATTTATAGAACTGGGTTATCCGTTGGACCCTCGTGATGGGGAGAAGTTTGATAAATACTGTGGTGATGTGGTGTATGTTGAGACCGTGAAGAGGCTGGAGGATGATGAACGTCTTAGAAGTGTTGAGCGGAAGATTCTTAGGGCGTTGGAGGAGGGGGATAACCCTATATACGAGTTGAATAGGAAGGTAGCTGAGAAGGTGGTGAGGTCTCAGTTAGACACTTGTTTCAAGTTAGGCGCTAGATACGACTTGTTGATATGGGAGTCGGATCTTATAAGACATGGTCTGCACGGATATTTATCCAAGGTTGTGGAGGCGAGTGGTAAGGTCGTTAAGGTTAGGGAGGGTAGGTATGCAGGTGCAATAGTAATTAAGGTATCCGCTAATGATGATGTGGATCCCAGGAAGGATGAGGTTATCGTTAGGAGTGATGGGACCTTAACCTATCCAGGTAAGGACCTGGTTTTTGCCCTATGGAAGCTTGGTATATTGGATATGCCTGTAAAGGTGGACGTATTTCACAAGAATCCGGATGGGACTAGGATATTCTCATCTGGATATTCTGGAATAGATTATAGGCCTGATCCTCCCTCCCTTCTCCTAAACATCATAGGTAGGGAGCAGTCTAAACCTCAAGCTGCTATAAAGGCTGTGATAGAGGATGTTTATGGAAAGGATGTGTCTGATAAGTACATACATTATTCCTATGAACTTGTTAAATTGTCTAAGGAGAGTGTGGAGAAGTACTTTGGTGTGTCTAGTGATAAGTCTGCTGTGAAGATGTCTGGTAGACGCGGCTTATATTTTAATGTGGATGACGTGCTGGATAGGATGAGAGAGATAGCTTACAAGCATATGGTCGAGAATAAAGCAGTATATGATAGGTCACTGGCTCTTGATACTGCTGAGAAAATTAGTATAGCGAGTCTAATGTATCAGCTCCTAGCAATTGATAGGGATAAACCCCTTGTATTCGATATTGATAAGAGTCTAGATTTTAGGGGTGAGACAGGAGCATATATTCTTTACAGTTATGTCAGGGCCTTATCAATCATTAGTAACGTAGATGATGTCCATCTCGATGGGAAGATAGACTATTCAGTATTGAATCAATATGATTTGATGTTATCCAGGTATATGACTTTACTACCTATAGTTATCAACTCGGCAGTTAAATATCTTGAACCCAAACATCTAGTTACGTATATGTATCGCCTAGCTAAGGTGTTTAACGACTTTTACGAGAGGTGTCCTGTTCTAAATAGTGGGGAGCCTGTTAAGAAATATAGGCTCGCGATTGTTAAGTCTTATGTAGAGACTGTTGAGATACTGTCACGTCTAACCGGGATACCTCTCGTCAGGAGGATGTAGAATCCAATATTGTTATGAGAAACCTTGCTATGGCTCTTGAGAGGGGTGGTGGAACCGACTCCCCCACCTGATTATACTGGCTATCTATAGGGCCCTTAAATATGTAATCATCTGGATAACCCATGAGCCTAGCTTGTTCTCTTACCGTTAATATCCTAGGCTGGTATGGATGTACAAATCTACTCTTACCCATTATGGTGGGTGCATGTTTATAGGGGTGTAGCCGAATATACTGTTTATATTCATTGTAGAATCCCCCCCTAAAATACTCCAACGCATCTCCCCACCTAATCCTATGGATCCTTTTCTCGAATCGTTTAGGGGTCTTTACATATGTGTGGTTTGGAATGTCATTGGTTAATCTGGGGTCGGGTAGATCCCCTATAACCTCCATGACCTTCCTAGCTTCTTCATTCTTTAGAGGCCTTATCTTTACGTTGGATATGAATACCCTCCTCCTATGGCTTGGGTTTCCATAATCTATAGCGTTGAGCCTATTGAAGAATATCTTGTCAAAACCCGCTCTACTGAACTCCTTCCTTATATAATCGGGTATTGGTGGGAAGAGTATCCCTGGGACATTCTCTATAACGAATATTCTTGGGTTAAGATCTCCTATGATTCTAATAGCTTCTAACGTGAGCCTCCCTCTAGGATCAGAATATAGTCTATCTAATGGGTCTTTCATTATGGTTCTACTAGCCATTGTAAAGGCTTCGCAAGGTGGAGAAGCGATTACCACATCTATGTCATCTCCGACCAAGTAGGTGATTAGATGAGAATGTAGCCGCCTAATATCTCCCACTATCATATTTTCGGGGGATATGTTGGAGATGTATGTGTTGGCTGCCGAGACATCTTTCTCAACAGCAAGAACTATTTTAAATCCCTCCATTACAAATCCCTTTGCAAAGCCCCCGGCTCCCGAGAATAGGTCCACCACCCTCATCATGTAAAATTATAAAGTGTTTAGCTGTGAAATTTTAGATTGATGTGTTATGTTGATAGTAGTCTTACATGATGTGTATAGTACGGTTAAATTGTCTGAGGTAGTTGACGTTGTTATGGAGTTTGATGAGGTCGATCTATTTGTTGTCTCTAAGGCGGTAAGTAGTGCTGCCCAGTCGGGAGTTCCTGAGGCTGAGAAGAAGATGTTTAGTAGGGGTAGGAGGATCTTGTTTATACCCGATATAACGGATCTCAAGGAATTGATCCCTATGGATAGGATATTCTTCTTTGTACCTAGGTCTATCGCTAAAGATGTGTTTGATCCGGCTTATATAAGGAAGTTGGTTAGAGAGTCTACTGTGGCTCTTGTGTTCTCGGGAGGCGAGTCTAGTTTCTCGAAGAGGGAATTATCTCTTGGGGAGTCATTAACACTTGGTTTTAAGAACGTCATGCCTCCTTCTGCGGAGATATCGATAGTGTTATACACCCTCTTTCCCAGGTCTTGAATACTCATATAATCTTATGATATCAATTATCTAATTGGGATGATGATGTCGTTCCAGGATGAGGGCTTGATGATTATAACCCTGGGGTATCTGACTACATTTTGTTTTTTAATCTCATGAGCATTTCCTTCCTATATTTTGACTCTATCCTAGTGTTGTTCACAGCATCTTCTAGAAACTCTATTATTGATTTGTATGTCTTGTAATCTATTGGGTATGGAACTCCATCTTTACCTCCTACGGTGAACGTGTATTTGACGGTGTCTCTCCAATGTACCTCCTCACCATATATTATATTGGCTATTAGGGCCAATGCCCTTACAGTGTTTTTCGTCATACCTTTATACAGTACTAGATCTCTATAGTCGCTGGGTTTATCCTCATATATTCTCCTCACATCATCCCAGTTTATCCTTTTGGGTAGTATAAGTATATCTTTAGGTAGGGATAGGCCTCCATCATTTATCCATCTATTTAACCCGTGGTCGGTCATTGATACAAGCTTTCTGATATCTCTCTTTAAGGTTCCGTCTATGAGTATATCTAACATAGTTTTCTTTGCTTCTAGTGACTTCTTGTCTGTTAGGTTGATTATCCCATCTTTATAATCCTCCGTGATTATGGCTATATGGGGCTCCTCCAAATATTTATTGATTCTCTCTTCATAACTCCAGTGATACCTCCTTGCATACCCTGTCTCTGTATTCATTCCCTGCTGTATAACTATCCATCGGTCTTCATCTATGAATATGATGGTGTGGTGGTAGATCTCATAACCGTCTTGAAGTAGTACTGTGTCGGATTTAGCAGACATCTTACTAAGTCTTAGAATGGTCTGACGGTCTACTCCCTCTATCTTTTCTATTTCATGCGGGATCTCCCTCATTCTAACCCCTTTACCCCCCAAAAGGTGTATTCCCAGTTCTAAATCATCAAATACCCTTGATAACACACCTGTCAATACAGTTGTTACTCCTGATGAATGCCAGTCGAACCCTAATGTAGCTCCCAGTGATTGAAAGAAGAATGGGTTACTTAGCCTTCTAAGGATCTCCTCAGGACCATATACATCATGTATATATTTCATGAGGGGCTTGGCTAATCTGACCATATGATTGAATAACTTTGGAGGCGTCTTCCCTCCATGTAGAGGTAGGATTGCAATACCCTTCATCCCCTTTCACATTCACTAATGTCCTAGGCTGGTTTTAAGATTTTTCCCTGTTAAGTGGTGATGGTGATTACCCTATATGAGGAGGAAGGGTGTCTCACACTTTCTAGAGGTCGTGATTTTGGTTGGATTGGTTGGTACTCTGGGAATGTTGATATACAGTGGGGCTCTGGATCTCTTTGCTGGCTGGGGAGATGTGAAGCAGGTAACAATACAGTCCGTGTACGTGTTGAACAATACATTGTATGTGGTCGTCTCTAACAAGGGGTCCTCGGCTGTAGACATCAATAGTGTCTCTGTCTATAGTTTAAATGGAAGTCTGATTGGGGGGACTACTGTACCGGCTAAGATAGGTCCTGGGAAGGTGTCATCATTCGCTATCGATGTATCTGGAGTGGGTCTGCAGGAAGGAGATCTGGTAGATATCATTATCTCCACGGAGGATGGTAGTGCGTTTAAGTTTAGGGTAGCGGTGCAGTGATGTCTTATGCCGTCCAACCTCTACTCTGAGGCAATAATACTTTTTATAACGACCTCTCTCATCTCGATAGGTGTTGCAACGATCTACTTCCCTAACGAGTCTTTAGTCAGGATATCTACTATGGAGGAGCTTGAGGAGGGGTACAGATATGGATATGATGTAGTGTATCTATTCTCGGAAGATGGATATGTATTCTTCAAGAATGTTGGTAGGGAGATGTTGCGTCTAGAGCTGATATTGATAGATGGAGATGGAATTGAGAATTACGAGGTATGGGAGGGGGGAGAGTGGGTTCGGAATGGGGTTATCGGGAGTGGGGCCATATTCAGAGTTGTATACTCATCTGAGCCTAAGGAGGTTGTACTGTTCATTGAAGAGAGGTTCTTCATAAGAGTGGAGGTGATGGTTCCATGAGAAGGGGTTTATCAACGGTCTTTGCGGCGGGTATAATAATGGTTTTAGCCGCCACCCTATTCACCATGTACATGATCTATCTGGATTCTAACGCGTATAGGATGAGGGAGCTTGGGAATAGTTTAGAGGATAGCATTTATCGGGCCGGTGAGTCATTGGAGGCCTATATAGATGGGGAGTTAGTCGAGGTTGTCAACGTGGGCGACGTCCCAATAGAGATATCTCAATTGACTGTGCATAGAGGTGGTGAGCTAAGCTTTATAGATGTATATTTGCGACTGATGCCTGGGGAGAGGGGGTATTTGAATATCCCTGTAGGTACACAACCACTTTACCTGATCTCTAATAGAGGTAGGATATTCACTGTGGGGGGTGTTCAAGACCAGTCATGTCCTCAACAATGTTTGATAGAGCAGTATTTCTATAGCTTCTGGTTGGATAATGACACAACTATAATCAATTATGGAGAGTCAATAGATGGGTCAGTAGTGGCGTCCTCTGAGAAGGTGGAGAACGGGATTCTAATCCTATCGGACTCTAGGGGATATGTGGTTCTAGATCTGGTCTATGGAAGAACTCTATATGAGGGTATGATATACCTGATCCCCAGTAGGGACGGTAAGATTATATATACAGGTGAACTCTACATAGATGGCAGGTTATCGGGATACTATCCATATATCTACTATGTTGGGAGAGACTACATGGTCCTAGGTGGATTGGGGAAGTATTTCCTGGCATCATCAGGTTCTGGGGTAATAGAGTTACCCAATAACGTGTCGAAAGCCAGGTTCTTATACAATGGTAATTGGAGTTACTATGTGTGGCTTGTCGGCTGGGAGGGGTCATATTATAGGATTGGGGTCATGAGGATTGATCCTATGGTGTTTAACGCCACGCGGTATGATGTATATATACCTCTAGAGCCTTTCACAACTCTTGGAGACGTAGCCTATATGTATGGAGGCCCCCTCTCAACCTGGATCTTGGATAATGGATCTATGCCTACATCTATGTTTATAGCTGTGAATCTTCAAGGCATGAATTATCCACTTACATACGTATTTGATCTGAAGACCGCTTCTCAGAGAGTATTGGTGGCTGAGTTCAACGCTATATATAGAGATAGTCCCAGTGGGTTGATAGATGGGATTACCTTTAACCTGGTAGAGTCAACATTGCAAAGTGGATTTCCATTAGATACTGTCGCAGGCGACAAGTTAGGTAGTGATGTAAGGATGTATGAGGTGGATTTTGGGAAGGGGGTATTATCCATCCACGGATTGATAAATATTGAGAGTGACGTTATGGGGAGCTCCTTCTCATGGATTAACATGACGTTCTACTATCAGATGGGTAGTATCGTTATGGGTATGTTGGTAAACTCATCGCCTCCTGCGGTCGAGAGGTTGATTATCCTAGGATTGGTTAGAGGCGGGTCATATCAGGAGTTGGACCGCTTCACCATATATGATGATCTTGTCCCCTTTTCTCTAGAGGTTGGTGAGGAGGGTAGAGCATTATCTTTCTATACTGGTGATGAGGGTGGAGATATATACTATTTAGGATATCTGGGGGGGATAACAGGCTTCTCAATATCTAATGGGACGGCTCTGGATACGGGGTTTATCCGTCTCAGTCTATCTGTTAAAGCATTGGTATATTCCGATGGGCATCTCTACCCCTACAGGCTTCTATATACAATTGTAGAGGGTGGGAATCCACTAGTTTGGAAGATAATTCCCTGGTTTCACTATATAGTAAAGGTCTACTCACCTGATAACAAGTTTATATATCTCAGTCTCTACGGAGTAGCATTCTCATATACGTTGAGGTACAGGCCCAATTTATACGTGTTGGACCTGGATAACGGGTCAATCACCAACGTAAAGTGGGAGAACGGTTATCTAGGGGTTTACACATATCAGGACCGCATTTCTAGGAGAGATGTAACTACCCTTCCCTACGCAGATGTATCTGTAGTACTATTTACAAACTTTTATGTGGTGATAACGATGCATCCGAAATCGATGAAGCTGGATGTATATCAGTATTAAGGTGGGATAAATGCTTGTCAAGAGGTATAAAGTCGTTGCTAGATATAGAGTTCCCTCTGGAGATGTGTATGATACCTCATTCAATATAGAGATACATGTTGATAATGGCTTTGGGAGATATATGGTTAACGAAGTCTATGATGATAGACTTATTAGAGATGCTAGTGAGATACTGAAGGAGATGGAGGTTAAGGTTGGGTATAGTCCCGATTTCTTCAACGATCCTTTAAAGTACCTAATGGAGGTTTATAGGAGGAACTATGTAGATATGGTGGAGGATAATACGTATCTGCTATCTCTGAAGAACGTGATAGAACATATTATAATAAGGGATATATTGGGGTATGGGATATTAACACCCTTTCTAGCTGATGATGGGGTTGAAGATATTGTACTCTCTGCCCCAGGTATGCCTATACAAGTTTGGCATAGGGATTTTCCAGAGCTGGGTTGGCTCCTTACAAATATAGTAGTGGATGAGGGTGATGTAGAGCGTCTGATATCTAAGCTGGCGTTTAGAGCTGGAAAGTCTATAAGTATATTACAGCCAGTGATGGAGGGGGTATTGCCAGAGGGATATAGAGTTAACGCAACCTGGATGGATGAGGTCTCTCCTAGGGGGAGTAGCTTCACGATAAGAAAGTTTAGGGCTAACCCATTCAAGGTTAGGGATCTGGTGGATAACGGGTTCATCCCAAGCTATATAGCAGCATTATTAAAATATCTAACACTCCACCGAAGATTTATAATGATTATCGGGCCCTCTGGAAGCGGTAAGACCACCCTCTTAAACGCTCTTTTGATGGAGATCCCAAGTAATTTTAGGATAGTGACTATTGAGGAGACTCCTGAGATCAACCTGGGAGATAGGCCTGGATGGAAACCTCTATCTACTAGGTGGGATATGGATCCCGCTTCTGAGATGGAAAGGTTGTTGAGACTTGTCTTGAGGGAGAGGGCCGACTACATAGCAGTTGGAGAGAGCCGTGGTAGGGAGGCTAGGCTGGTATTTCAAGCAGCTGCAACAGGGCATGGATGCCTAACGACCTTCCATGCATCCAGCATTAGAGAGTTGGAGGCCCGCCTAACTTCTAAACCGATCAATATCGATGTGGATATGATGAGACTATTAGATGCAGTGGTGGTTTTAGAACTCCTGGGTGTTAAGGGGGTGAGGAGGGTTAAGGAGGTGTATTTGAGGAGTGGAGATAGGTGGATAAACGTCTATAGACCTGGGTTGGATAGGAAAAGTTCATATAAGGCTATGGAGAGGGCTGTAGACGGTGGGTTGGATAGGATTCAGGAGATTGAGGAAGCTATAAATGGTGGAGGGGTGGATGGGTCAAATGTCTAGAGAGTTTTTTAAGCCTCATAAGCCTCTAGAATCTTTGAAGACGAAGCTTTATAACGTATCTGGACTAACGGAGTATATAAATATGGGTGTTGCTGATGAGAGGGAGCTACTACTGTTCACCATTATGTTCACATCGGCATTCTCAATACCAATGTACATTTTGTTAAGTAGGGTTGTCACAAACCTCTACACACCTATTACCATCTCTATAGTGATGACAGCGTTCTTCACAGTAGCCTCTCCTAGAATCTATGGTTGGATTGTGAAGGATATATATCGCAGGTGGTTGGAGAGGGAGGAGCCTATCACCCTCCTACTATTCGCGCTGTATACTCGACGGTTATCTATCCACAGGGTTATACAGACGTTGAATAATGACCACTTCCTCAGGATCATCCCCAGAACCCTTAAATTCTTTAGGTATATTCTTGTAAAGACGTATATTGATAGAGTCTCGATGGAGGAGAGCCTATCAAAAAATTTGAATCTATTGCCGTATGAAGGGTTGAGGAGATACCTATTCAACTTAATTAGGATAAAGTCTTTGGGGGGTGATGTTCACACCTATTCTACCACGGCATTGCTAGAGCTGTATTCAGGCCTTAAACGTAAGTGGATCTCTATGTGGACAAATATAGTAGGTTATCTAGAGGCCTTGATCTTGTTATATGGTTTATTCCCCACTATTCTCTCTAGCCTTGTTTTTGTGATTGGCTATAGACTAACTATCTCGATATTCATTATAATGATGGTTATATACCCTGTTATCGCATTCATAACCTACTTGGTCTTTGATAGATTTAACGTCCATGACCCTCTAGAATCCAATAGTGATGTTCACATGGCCTCTATAGCGTTGATCTTGTTATCCATCCCTATTGGGTACGTATTAGTCGCAGTCTTTAACTATGACTTTTATCTTGTCTCCACTTTATTGGTGACTCTATCTCTAATACCAACCTTCATAGTCCAGGTGAAGCGGTTTTATGATGAGGTGGTTGAGGAGAATGGCTTAGTAACAGTATCTATTGAGCTCTCTAGCCTGCTGCAAGGGGGTCTCCATGTTGTAGAGGCTCTTAAGAGGCTTCCTCTGGATGGCCTTCCAGATAAAATCTCGAGTGAGATTAGACGGATGAGATATGTACTTGATAGGGGGCTATCGATAAGGGATTTTGATGATGATGGGGGTGGGAAAGCCTTCAGAATATTTAAAATCGCCATCTCTGAGTCTATTGTATCAGGTGGGGGTTCCCCTGAACTAGCATCTTTGAGGGAGTTACTATCCAGTTTTCTAGAGGTTTCTCGTCTTAAGAGGGCGGCTTTCTATACAGCACTAGCTTCATCCGTGATGGTGGTCGTCTTGGGAGGATACTCACTAAGCGTCATAATGTCGATATTAGGTAGTGTGGAGAATGAGTTATCAAACCTGTTTATAGAAGGGAGTATAGAGGAGATATACGTATATGCTAAGGCCTTCTTGGCTATGGGTGCGTCATATATGGGATTACTTCTAGGCAAATTAGTATTTGGTAGCTTCAAGAACGTATTGGCTTTAACGCCTCTTATGGCTGTTACCACTTTTGTATATCTTATAATTATATAGCTTTTCTATATGGTGTCCAGCTTTAAGGCGGTAGTAATCCTAAGATTTTAAATGGTGGGCCCGTGGCCTAGCCAGGATTATGGCGCCGGCCTGCGGAGCCGGAGGTCCCGGGTTCGAATCCCGGCGGGCCCATTATTCACTCAGGACTATTAGTGTCTAATCTAGATAGCTTCTCAGTATCTTCTTAACCTCGTCCACACCCAGGTCTTTTATTAGAGGCCCTAGTTTTGGTCCTCTAGGTGTTCTTATTATCATTGTATATAATATTCTGAAGAAGTTTCTGTATGGAACGTTGTTTCTCCTCGCTGTCTCGAATAGTAGTGTCTGTATAGCATCTCCATCCATATTGCTATCCATATTCTTTATTAGATATTCTATGGCGTTCCTCATATCCTCTGTTATCTCGACCTGTTCCAGTTCCACTGGTGGCTTTCCAAAGTCTCTCACCCAATTTATAGCATAGTTTATAATTTTCTTCACCTCACTGTCCACTTGATAGCCATATTTTGATAGGAGCTTCTCTATTACGGTCTCCGCCCTATCCTGGGGAACCGTTTCTGCCAGCTTAAGTATTATTTCATATGGTACTTTGACTGGCGGGACCTCCCCCAGATTATATACGTATTCTATTAGACCGATCATCCTCTGCCTCTTTACAAGGTTATCCACCTTTATTCTGCCGTGATATACGTTTCTATGGTAGTCCAGTTCTCTCATCATTGTGATTACAGTATCCACCTTTATCTTTCTGGTGGATGTCATTCTCTTCAAGAGAAATAGTTTTAGGCTTTCAGGTGATCCATATCTATACCAGACTTGGGGTGTATATACATTTCCCCTTGACTTAGCTATCTTTCTTCCAGTGTCGTCTAAGAATAATTCATACCTTACGTGGTATGGAGGCTCGAAACCTAGAATCTCTCTTGAGATCCTATCGTTGACTCTTACAGAGTCTGAGATGTCTTTGCCATAGGCTTCAAACCTGATATCTAGCCTCCTCCACCTAGCAGCAAACTCAGATTTCCATGACAACTTACCATCGTCTCTTGTTATATCAGCCTCTCCTTCGTAGCCGCATCCCTCATAGAATTTATTTCTTACCTCGCCACCTATACACCTATATAATACTCTTTTCCTCGCTGGGTCGTAATGGTATGCCTCCGTTGTATATATTCTTCCACATTGTTTACATATGGCATAATATGGGAGTCTCTTGAGAAATTTGTCTTGTTTCGTCTCCTCATATATGATCTCACCGACTCTCCTCCAATTTCTTAGTATAGTATCTATCTCTTCTACGAGTAAACCTTTTTTGTAGGTTTCATATCCAGACTTGTGGATATATTCAACTCCTGCCGTGTCTAAAGCCTCTAAAAGCATCCCAGACATGTGCTCCGCGTAGGAGTTGTGGCATCCAAATGGGTCAGGTATCTTTGAGACAGGCATAAGTAGGTATTGCTCATAGTTGTCCGGTATTCCTTCAGGTACCTTCCTCAATCCGTCCATATCGTCAGAGAACGCGATTAGTTTACTATTGTATCCTATATCCCTCAGTGCTAGGGATACCGCATAGCTTCTTACCGCGTCTGCCATACTCCCTACGTGTGGGAATCCAGAGGCTCCCAATCCACTCTCTGTATAGATTATCTCCGTTGATCTACCCAGTCTCTTCTCCCTCTCTATTACTTCATATGCTATCTTGTCTATCCAGGTCCCTCTACCGATTATCTTCTCCTCACTCATCACAATAAATATGGTTCCAATATGTTTTAACCGCTTAATATCCGAGTATCTCTAGGTATGTTAGGGCTGTATCCAGTGAGCTCAGCCTCGCCACCTCAGTTGTCTTCGCGTAGGATAATATTATGAAGGATGACTTGTTAAATACCGGCTTGCCAACCAACTCGTTATATAAGTCTGGATGGTATCTCTCAAGCCTCTCGTTTGACTCTGGGAAAAATATGTCTCCTTCTTTTATCCTTAGGATTAGTGCGGCTTCACCTCCAAGCCTTATTACCTGGTCTCTAAGCCATATCAATAGTTCTCTCTTGAAGACTGGCTTCACATATGTGGCCCAACCATCTAACTCATTCTTTATCGCCTTATATTTCACACTATAGTCTGATACTAGGTTTAGAAGATATTTGGATAGCTTCTCACCTCTCTCCGTTAAATGGTGTCCACCCTTCATTGATCTAGCTAGTCCCAACTCAATCATTTTCCTCATGAATGTTTTCGCCCTAGCCTCAGTCAAACCAGTCTCTCTCATAAGGATATATCTGCTTACCAATCCTCCTCTCCTAGAGGCTTCATAAAGGAATATGTATATATGTCCCGGTCTTACAGAGCTTCTTCCCAGTATCCTCCTAAGTTGTGATGATGTCTCTCTCCACTCTCCTAATACGCCTTTGCTATTAGGACTATGTTCTTCGCCTCCTCTCCACATGCTATGCATTTATCACCCTCTCCTACCCTCCTATCTAGAAGGACTCCTCTAACCTCCATCCCACCGGTCCTCTCTCTAATGTGGTCTGCACATTCCTCTAAGTCGCAGAAGGGGGCGGTGAACAGGCTGTATTTATCCTTTAGATTGTTGATTTCCTCTATACTCTTAACGTTAGATAGGCTCATCTCTACCTGTTCTCTCGCCTTCTTTTTTAGATTTTCCTTTATATCATCCAATAGCCTGGCTACATATGTTGTTATCGCATCGAGTTTTATAGTCTCCCTTGTTCTGGTATCCCTCCTGAATACGGATAATGTGTTGCTCTCAACCTCCCTAGGGCCTATCTCGATTCTAACGGGTACTCCAAGTAAGTCGTATTGATAATATTTCTCTCCAGGTGTTTTTTCAGTTAAGTCTGACTCGACTCTATACCCATGGTTTAAGAGTATGGTCTCAACCTCCTGTATATAGCTCAGTAACCTCTCACGGTCGAATCCTGTCTTAGGGATAGGTATTATAACGATCTGTACAGGAGCCACTTGGGGAGGGAGGACTAAACCGAAGTTGTCTCCATGGGTTAGAATCAATGATGCTAGTATCCTTGATAATCCTATTCCGAAGCAGGTCTGTTCTCCATATCTATACTCTCCATCTATATCGTGGAATTTTATCTCAAATACTCTGCTGAATTTCTGGCCTAGGTAGTGAGTCGTTCCTATCTGTAGTACCCTACCGTCTGGTAGGAGGGTGTCGAAAGCGTAGGTGTGTTCAGCCCCTGGGAACTTATCGAAATCCTCCCTCCTAACGTGTATGAAGGGTATTCCTAGCTCCTCAAAAGTTATTTTATGGAATATTTCTTTATCCTCTATGGTCTGCCTCAGAGCCTCCTCAGCAGTTCTGAAGACGTCATGGGTCTCTATCCATAGAAACTCTCTACCCCTTATAAGTGGTCTCGTGGCTTTGGTCTCATATCTATATACGGCTACAGTCTGGTATGCTTTTAAGGGCAGGTCTTTATAGCTGCTTATCCATAGACTGTATAATGGGTAAATAGCCGTCTCACTAGTAGGTCTTAAAACTAGTTTTTCCTCCAGTCTTGTATAACCTGCATGTGTTATCCAGAATACCTCGCCTTCGAAACCCTTGATATGTTCAGCTTCCTTCCTTAGGTTAGACTCTGGAATGACAACGGGGAATAGGATGGGTTTATGTCCAGTATCTTCAAGCTCACGTTCATATAATTTGATTATTTTCTTCATTATAGACATTCCATATGGCATATACACTATGAAGCCCTTGACCCCATATCTTATATCTACAATTTCGGCTTCTAGAAGTACTCTATTAAACCACTCACTCATCTTCTCCTTCTTGTCAGGAAGCTTCTCCTCTACGGTTCTTGAAGAATCGTCTGTCATACCTACCAAATATATTTAGAATGTGATTGTCTCTATATTTAATTTCAATGAGTAGTGGTTTGTCGGATGTGTCTCTTGATATCCTGAAGAAACTAGATTATAACGAGTTTGGTGATAGGGGTAGGCTAGCTATTGTTGGTGGAGGATACTTAAGTTATAATCCTCCTATCATTGCGGCGTCTTCCGCGTCTAGGATAGGGATTGACTCTATATATTTATTGGTTCCGGAGAAGTTGACCAGGCTCAGGTGTATAGATAGTCTAACCATTAGTGTGATTCCTCTCCCGGACTTTAAGATAACTCAGGGGGTTGTTCAGAGAATAGAGAAGTTGATTGATAGGAGGAGGATTAGGGCTGATATCTTCCACCTAGGACCTGGGTTTACAGGTCAAAGGGGGTATATTGTTGAGTTAGTTAATTCGTTGGATGGTCGGGGGATAGGTATGGTTCTCGACTCAGGCTCTCTATATCCTGAGGTATTGAACTCGGATGTTAACTGGGATAATATCGTAATCACTCCCCACGAGGGGGAGTTTAGGATGCTGTTTAATGAAGAGTTGGGGATCGACCTATCTAGATATATTGTTGTGTTGAAGAGATTACGTGGCGTCTCGATTTATCTGAGAGGGTCGGAAGTGTCATCGGTTAGTCACGAGTGTTGGCCTACAAGGTATGGCATGGGTTATGTGGTGTCCGGTGTTTTAAGCGGTTTGTATGCATATACCAGGGATATTAATCTCTCTATACTACTCACTCAAGAGTTACTTTTGAAAACATGTGAGAAAATAAGTGAAAATGGGTGTTTTCATGTGACAGTTGATGATTTTATAGAGGTCCTTGGCTTAATCATTAGGGGTTTATTCTCTACTAGCCACTAGTTTTTTGAATTCAACGGCGTTTCTAAACATATCGAGGTTGTTAAACAGAATGTATATGGTTTTAACATCTGTTTTACCCTTGATCATGTTGTAGAGCCTTTTAAGGTCGTTCTCGCTATACCTATATCGATAGCCTCCAATCCCGTGTAGTCTGAGGTAGATGATTTCTGGGTCGATATCCACCACTCCCCTGTTGAAGGGGTCTGTCACCAATATATACCTATTCTTCCTGAGAAAATCAAGCACCTTCTTCCTAAACCAACTCTCTTCTCTAGGTTCTATTGCTAGCCTGACACCACTCTCTTCGGAAAAGACTCTTAATGTATCAGTCATATAGTCTTCCCACTTTAGACTTGGAGGCAACTGTAGAAGTATCAGTGTTGCCTTAAGTGAGTAGGCAATTTCCAGTGTATGTCTGAAAGATTTTAATACTTCTTTGGTGGGCTGAAGACCTCCATAGTTCTTTGGATTCCCCTCCAGCTCACCCTTAAATCTTCTCCATGTGGGGCTTATAGTTTTGTGTGTAACTCCCTGCCATGCTTTAACAGTATAATCTATGTGTGGGGGCGTCTCAGCTCTTAACCTCGAGTATTTAGACGGTTTCTCAATTTGGTAGAATGTTCTCTGAACCTCTATCACGTCCACGCTTTGAAACAATACCTCTCTCCGGACTGGGAAACCGCATACACCTACTTTAACCGGCATATCAAATATTAGATGATACCTCCCCACATAGTTAAATTTCCTCCTTTATATTTAGGATGTTTTATCCTAAAGGTTTTTAGAGATGCCTAGGAAGTCACTGCTTATAGCCTATATGGGGATATTTACAGCGCTTGGCGTGATTGGTAGGCTTGCCTTCACCATACTTCCAAATGTTGCCCCCGTTGCTCCCTTCTCACTAATGTCTGGATATTTAGGTGGACCTCTATCGGGGTTTCTAGTTGGTTTTCTTACCATGTTTGTCAGTGACCTTTATATTGGGGTCGGTCCATGGACGGTATTTACATCTCTGTTTATGGGTATAGTGGGGGTCTCAGGATGGATTTGTAGAAAGGTCTCTCCGGATAGGCTTACCCTATTCATAATCGCATATCTATCTGTCTTGCTATATGATGTTGGGACGAGTGTAGCTACAGTCATATGGTTTGGCGTCGACCCCCTGATTAGTATACTGAATCTATTCATTCCGATAGTCTTCCTGGGCATCCCTTACCCCATGGGTCCTGTTCATGAGTTCTCATCTAGTCTCATGTTCATCCTCTTGGTTGAGTCTATAAGGAGGTTTAGATTGTCGGAGGTGGTTGGTTTTGTCTAACGTGTATAGGGTGTTGTCAGCTGTCCTATTTATATGGGCCCTGTTTGCGTCGATAGGTGTTGGATACTTCTATATGTTGGCTGTCGACTTGGAGGTGGATAACCAGAGGCTTAGACAGGAACTGGCTTCTGCTGAGGAGACGGTTTCGAAGGCGAGAAACCTTATTAAGGTTATCAACTCCTCTCTATCTAATCTTAACCAGAGTTATCAGTCTCTCTTAGCCAATTACACAGAGGCTCTGGATAGGCTTAGACTAGACTTGAACAGTGGGTATGTAAGCCTTGTCGTGGATTTCGGGAACGGTACATCGAAGTATTTTAAGTTTCTAGTAGTCTATGGTGAGAATGACACTGTCTTTGACCTGTTACTAGCATCTGGACTTGATATTGACTACACCGAGTATCCCGAGTTCAACGATGTATTCATAAATTGTATTGGGGGTGTATGTGGGGAGGTTACAGGTGAGTCGAGTGGATTATTCTGGCTGTTGTATGTTAATGGAGAAGCGTCGCAGAGAGGGGCTAAGCAAACCACTGTAGTGGAGGGTGATGTGATTGAGTGGAGATACCGGGAGGTAACTTGGTGATGTATGCCTCACCCTTTTTATATTATGACCCACATATTTTACGTGGTGTCCTCGAATGCCAGTTAAACGTAAGAATAGGGGTAGGAAAAAGGGTAAGAGTAGAAAGGGTAGGGAGGAGTATGTATACTGTTCAAACTGTGGTAAACGAATACCTCGGGATAAAGCTATTAAGGTGGAGAGGAGGATGACCCCTGTTGATCCTCAACTGGCCAAGGAGCTTAAGAAGCAGGGAGCTGTCATAATGTCTACACCAATACTAAAGTATTATTGTGTCTCATGTGCTGTGCATTATGGGATAGTGAGGATAGGAGGATATAGTGAGAGGAGGGCTAGGGAGGAATATTGATAGGTAATAATCTAAATCTTTTTTAACATTATGCTTTAGATAATTTTTTGTGAACTTGGATGTCGGAGGAGTCGATAACTGAGTTAAAGAAGAAGATATTTGGCGATATCCTTGCTTCCGACGATATAGGCGGGGCCATGAGGAGGTGGAGAATGTTCTTCAACGTATCCCAGGTAGATCTTGCTAAGTTTATGAACATATCTTCATCGGTCTTATCGGAGTATGAGAATGACCCTAAGAAGAGTCCGGGGGCTAGATTCATAAAGAGATATGTGGAGTCTCTAATTGAGATTGACATGTCAAGGGGGGGTAAGATACTAGATTTACTGGCTAGTGGATACTCGACTTTAGAGTTTGGAAGGGAGATCCTTAAGTTAAAAGACTTTCTAGAGCCATTCCCAGCTGAAAAGTTGGTTGAGGCGATTAATGTTGAGGTCTTGGTTGGTGGGGATAGGTTAGAGGATCTTGAGCTCTATGGCTATACGGTCTTGGATAGTGTTGCCGCCATATTATCCATGAGTGGGAGTGTATATTATAAGATATTTGGTAGGTCTACGGAGAGGGCACTAATATTTACTAATGTATCTACAGGCCGGTCTCCCCTCGTGGCTGTGAGGGTGTATCCTTTGAAGCCTAGAATGGTTGTTCTACACGGGCCAAAGAGTATTGATCAGTTGGCGGTTAAGATTGCTGAGAAGGAGCATATTATACTTGGGATATCTAGGTTGAGGTTTGAGCAGGATCTTCTAATAAGCCTCGAAAAGATAGACGAGATATATGGGTAGCCTTACTTATATCCTACTACATTCTGTTTAAGATTATAAGATGAGTGAGTTAGGGTTGGACCCATCTACAGACATTATTTTAAAATTGGTTGTTATCTTAATAGTATCTATCCTCTCCCTAAGAATGAGGTTTATAGACTTTTATGGGTTTATAGCTTCTTTGGCCATCGGGGTCTCTGTTCTATTTCTAGGGGGGTGGAAGCTGTTCATCCTCCTACTCCTGTTTCTTACGGTAGGTAGTTTGTTGACCAAGGTGTTGAATGGTGGAGGGGGTATAAGAGGTTGGAAGAACGTGGTAGCTAATGGTCTGTGGGCTGCTTTATCCGCATCTCTATATGGGGTTACAGGAGACAAGTCCGCGTTGATATTCTATCTAGGAGCTCTAAACTCGATGTTTAGTGACACTTTATCTACTGAGGTGGGTATGTATATAGGTGGACGGCCTAGGCTGATAGTTAAGCCTTGGGTTGAGACTAGTAAGGGACTGTCGGGAGGAGTCACTGTACATGGGATCTTGGGAGGCATTACGGGTGCGCTCATCTTTGCATATCTCTCTTCATACTTGTTTAACGGGTCTTTAGACTCTAGATTGACGGCTTCAATTGCTGGTGCCGGGATATTGGCTAATGTATTGGATAGTTTTCTGGGTGCATCTATACAGGGTAAATATGAATGTAGTGTATGTGGTAGGGTTGTGGAGGATTCTCTTCACTGTGGTGAGGTGGCGAGACACCTCTCTGGATTAAAATACATCGATAATCATAAGGTAAACTTTATATCAAGTTTTGTTGGTGGAGGCCTGGCGGTATTACTGTACACCCATATTTTCTAAATACTCCATTACAACTCCATATTCCTCCTGGTTTATTACATCCAACTTGTGTAGGGCCTCCAGTATCTCCTTTATCCCCACAAGCCTCTCCACTTTTATACCATGTTCTTTCAATCTCTCCATACCGCCCTCCTCCCTATCTAGTACTATAAATACGTGGTTCACCTCCACTCCATATTCCTCCCTAAGATTTTTAATTACTCTGATGATGGTGTTTCCCGTGCTTATCATATCGTCAATTAGGAGAATATCCTCCCCCATATTTAGTGTACCTATTCTGATCTTCCCGTCTTGTGAAGAGACGAGTGTAAATGGGACCTCATTTTTTAAGGCTAGTGGTATAGTTATTACAGCCCCCTTCTCCAGTATACCTATGTATCTATCTATCTTGATGGGGCCTAGCCTCCTCTTTATGGATTTATCCACTAGATCAATAAGTGTCTTTAGAAGGTCTATCCTTGAAGATAGTAGTGTAAAATCCAGATAGTAGGGGCTCTCTAAACCATTCGATAGTTTAAACCTTCCGAATCTAAGGATCTTCCCCTTTATAATTAACTTTGTTATGAGGTGGAGCTCAGGGTCTATCATTACGATTATCCCCAATTATATTATATAGATGTTGGCATTAAAGATGTGGTGGTTAATGTGGTTAGGGTCGGTATCAATGGTTTTGGACGGATAGGTAGGATGGTCTTCCGACATTCGTTGAGTATAGATGGTGTGGAGGTAGTTGCGATCAATGATTTATCAGATGTGAAGATATTAGCCCATTTACTGAAGTACGACAGTATACACGGAGTCCTCGGGTATGAAGTATCCTATTCAGACACATCCATAGTGGTAGATGGATATGAAGTGGAGGTTTTTAACAAGAAGAGCCCCTCTGAGATCCCTTGGGATAAGTTGGACGTGGATATAGTTGTGGAATCCACCGGTCTATTTAGGGATAGGGATTCTGCCTCCCTACACTTGGTCAACGGCGTGGATAGGGTCGTGGTATCTGCCCCGGGAAAGGATATGGATGTGACAATTATTCCATATGTTAATGAGCATGTATATGATAGGAAGCGTCATAAGGTATTGTCTATGGCATCATGTACAACAAATGCCCTTGCACCGTTAGTCAAAGTCCTTCATGAGAATCTGGGTATTTTGAAGGGGGGGATGATCACTGTCCACGCATATACAAATGATCAGAGGATCTTGGATGCTATACATAGGGATCCTAGGAGGGCTAGGGCAGCCGCTGTGAACTTGATCCCCACCTCAACTGGTGCTGCAAAGGCTATATTTGAGATATATCCAGAGTTGAAAGGTAGGTTAGATGCATATGCGATTAGAGCCCCCGTTGCTGATGGCTCGTTAATAGATCTTAAGGTTTTGGTGGAGAGGGAGACCGATGTGTCGAGCGTGAACAATCTATTCTTAGATGCTTCAAGGGGTGAATTGAGAGAGATTCTACAGTATGTTGAAGACCCGATTGTGTCTAGTGACATCATAAACAATACGTATCTATCTATATTTGATAGTTTATTGACGCAGGTTGTTGATAGCAACTTCGTCAGGGTTGTTAGCTGGTATGATAATGAATATGGTTATTCATACCATCTAACCAAGATGTTGGAGCGTCTGTAGTATGGTATAGAGGGTTATGAATACGGTTATCGGGGAGTTTAGTAGGATTCTTCTAGGATACGCGGTTGAGCTTAAGGAGGTCATTGGTGATCTTGAATTAGGTGAGGCTAAGCGACTCTATATTAGAGATGTGTCTTGGCACCTTGGGGAGGAGGGTTTATACTCCCCTCTAGATATTTACTTGCTTGAGAAGGAAGGCGTGAAGACTGTAAAGGTGTATAGAGAACCTATTGTTGGCGTGTCTACGGTGGGTGACTCCGCTTTCCCATGGGTGTTGAGGTCCTATGGAAGGCGTATTGGTATCGAGGTATTGTCGCTGGGGACGGTGAATAAGCCGGATTTGATTAGTAAGGTTCATAGGGCTTCAGATATAGGTATTCACGTGGATCAGGGGTTTGGATCGGATGGGGTTCTTAACCTGGAGCGCCTTGTTGTGGATAATGTCTTCTACGTAGATAGAGCTCTAGCCATAAAGCTTTTGTTTGGCTATATACGGCCCTACATATCTCTCTATTTTGGTAGGCCTATTAACATACTTGGTCCTGTCCTGGTCGTGAATAAATCCACGGATAGGGTGGAGCTGTTCAGTAGTGAGTATGATGTGGTGGATGATGTTGATGATGCGTTTTACATAGGATATCCATCTGACAATAGAGTCTTTCTTGAACCCTTAAGGTCTGTAGCTATCTCTAGGTATTAATCCTAACTGTCTGAGCATAAATACAGTCTCCCTAAGTTTCTCCATCGTCTCTATACCCTTTTCAGTAAGTCTGTAGACTTTTCTTCCGTTATCATCCTCCTCATAGATCAATCCATTCTCGATCATAATATCTAGCTTCTCTCTTAGGCGTGGTATAGGCATATTTGCGTATGATGCTATCCTACTTATTATTGAACCCTCCTCCCCAATAGCTTCTAAGATGTCTAGTATTATTACTATGTCAGGCCTATACTTCACCTACCTCTTCACCTGTATCTCAGCCTCTTTCTTCATTAGGAATAGGAGTAGGAAGGCCACTGTGTCCGTGAGTATTAAGAATAGCTCTGTAACTGGTTTCTCTGGAAGTATATCTACCCCTCTGGAGAACATTATCATCAATATACCTAGTGTCCATAGTCTCCCTGTTATTACCTCCTTCTCCGAATATAAGATATATTGTGACATTAGGAAAGTGGATTCTAATAGTACAATTATATTGGTGGCTAGTATACCTTTCTCTATAATCTGTATGTTGGTGGTTAGTTGGGCTATTATTGATAATATGGTTGCTCCTATCCCTGCTATAGCAACTATCTCTAGGGATAGATCCTTATCAATGGCCACTTTCTCACTTGTCGATAGAAGTAGTAGGAGTAGGCCGATCGAGAATATTGAGTTGTAGGTCATGATAGATATCTTCCTAAACAGACCCTCATCGATACCTGGTAGATCGGGTGGATTGAGTATCGCCCATATATTGATTATTAACATGGATGTTGTTGCGAGAATGAATAGGAGGAAGGCGTATGTTATCACCCTTAGTTGTTTGGATCGCGTTATCTTATATCCATCTCTAAAGAGGTTGTATATATTCCACTGGATATATAGAAGGATTATTCCTGAAACTACGAATGTGGATGGGCCGCTCAGATTTATGTTCAAATTATACCACCACCTTAGGCTTCAAAGTCTTATATTAATATAGTTTTTCTCGATATCTTATAATGAAAAATTCTAAGCGTATGTTTAATGGTGGTAATGGGATGGATGATGCCCTAATTGCACTGGAGAATATGTTGGACAATACTAAAGTCTCTGATGAGGTTAGGAATGAAATTATTGGGACAGCCTATAAGGTGAGGGATAGTTTCATATACTATCTTGATAAGGTTCCTATTGAGTCGTTAAATCTTAAAAGTGCTGTTAACCATCTTGCCGGTAGAGGTAAGTTTGTCAGGGGGGTGTTTACATACTTATTTTCTAAGAGTCTCGGTATTGGTGAGGAGGAAGCAACTATACTTGCTGTGGCTACAGAACTTTATCATCTAGCTAGTCTCATCCATGACGATATCATTGATAGCGCTAATTTTAGGAGGGGTGTTGAGACCGTTCATAGGAAGTTTGGGGTAGAGTATGCGATTATTGCTGGGGATCTACTGATAGTCTATGGAAACTATCTGTTATCAACACTGGGGTGTGACGTTATTAAAATATATGCTTTTCAAGGTGTCAAGCTATCCGATGGAGAGGCTATTGAATTGGATATGGGGGTTGTGAGGGATATAGATAAGTATTATAAGCTTGTTGATTTGAAGACTGGAAGTGTATTTAAAGCTATGTTGGAGAGCTCAGTTGTATTGAGTGGTCTGGATAGGCTTAAAGGGTATGCAATTGAGTTAGGTAGGGAGATTGGATATGCATTCCAGATGAGTGATGACGTGCTAGATGTGGTTGGCCAACCAATTTTTACTGGTAAAGGAGTGGGTATGGATGTTGATGGTCCCAACATAGTAAATATTTTTTTGATGGAGGGTTATCCATTGAACGTTGCTATTGATAAGACGCGGGAGTTGATTAGAAGCCATATTGATCGAGCCCTAGATATATTATCCAAGTTTGATTTGGATAAGAATTATATGGATGTCTTGTCGGGATTAATATCTAGTCTGGAGGTTAGAAAATCATGATTCCTCGGGCCGATGTAGAGTCAATGCCATACCTAGTTAGTTTAGTTAGCGTCATGCTATACATATACATCCTCCAGATTTTCAATGTTAGAAGGCGTTGGCTCGAGAGGGTTGGTGTCATACTCTCTTTTCTAGGGTTATCTACGCCAATAACAGTGAGTATGTATTACCTATATACATTCGATCTCTCGGTAAGCTACGTCTTTGAATATACCTACTCCGGCATGTCTCCGTTGGAGCGAGTATCCACCATCATCTATTCATCGCCATGGGACTTCCTGCTTCTCTTACTGGGTATAGCCCTCTTGGTTTTGAGGTCCTCTATATTCAAGGGTCTATATCGGAGGGTGGTTAGGAAGAGTCTAGAAGCATATCTATTTGGGGTTATGGCTATCCCTCTGGTTCTAGTGTTCTACCCTCCATTTGAATACCTGGGTGATGTAGTTGCTCTTGATGGGAAGGGTCTGCATCCTATGACGCTTGGGATAGGGGTTCCCCTTCTAATGACTACGTATGTCTCATTTGTATTAGCCCTGGTAGTTGGGTCTATAGGTACGTATCTCTGGATGGAGCCTGATGATAAGCTAGCTAAACAAGTTGAGAAGATGTTGTTTGTAACGATTATTCTTCTATCCGTCTCCCTCTTCCTGAGAATGTTCTATAACTCTATTTATATGGGTAGGTCGAGGCTGTTCAACTATACTTTAGTGGATATATCTATACTATCGGTTTTGGTTGCTTCTATACTCTTGTTTCACTTGTTTAGGATATCTAGATCTAGGGTTCTAGGGGCCTCTGCAGTGGCCTCATACATTCTGATGTGGACGTCGATAACTGGGATGGCTACTCTTGTTCCCGACAACTTCTTCCCAGTTGATAACACTTTGAATACTGGGGTGTACATAGCTATACTGTTATCTACCTTGTTTACATCATCTTTCTCCATTACTAGAGAGTTGTTTAGGAGGAGTTTCCTCCCCTGGTTCAGTGATAAGGAGGATGCCTTGGTTATTGTCGGTTCCACAGTTGTATTACTTTCGATAGTGTTGAGTATCATGATCGTCATATTCAATGTAAGCATATACTCCACATTTGGTGAGGGACGTGTAAGGATCTCTGATGACTTCATAAATTCATCGTTATTTATACTGTCTGTCTATCCCGTTATATCATTAATCGGGAGTTATCTCGCAAGTAGGTATAGAAGTATCAATGCGGTTATTTTTGGGGTATTCGGTGTATACGCACTTTTCGCGGGTGGGTATAATTATAACTTGTGGTTTATAAAGAGCTTCATTGGTTATATCTTCCTACTCTCCGCTCCACTAGCTATATATATATACCTTAAGCGTGGAGTAATCCCCCTAGCTAGATTGGTATTTGCCTTCGTATTCGGCTTAATGATATTCTCTCAAGTCACATTTGATGAGGGTCCCGCCGTAACCATCGATGCAGGGGGTGAGGAGACAGTATATGGACTTAGGCTATCTAACCCTGTGTACGATAAGGTTGTGTATAACGTATCGGTGTATAAGGATCCCCTGGATAACAGTACAGAGTCTATGCTCATAGTTGAGGAGGCTAGTTTTGAAGGTGGTATAGTGATTAGAAGGTATTCATACGAAGCTAGAGACATTAGATTCTCGGAGAACTTCCTTATTGATTCCCTACCTAACATGTATCTTCTGGGTCTAATTATAGGCTCTGATACGTCGGTTAGTATATATGTGTCTAGAGCATATTGGGGGATGATGCTCTATATATTGATGCCAGTACTATTGATAATCTCGGTTTACCTAGTGAGTAGGTATGAGTTATACTAACCCATCTATATCTTTACATATTCTAGCCACGTAATACTCTTTATATCCTACTACAACCCTAAGAGTGTCTGGGAACTTAGATATGAGTCTCGGATCTTCTAGATCGATATATAGACAATCTCTGCCTAGAAGCTTGTCTCTAGTACTGACTACTATCAGGTCGTGGGTTACAGATAATTTTGATAGGATGTTGGGGGTTATGACTTGATTACCACGTCCTAAGAGGAAGCCTGAACCTCCAACGGGGCTGATCACTATCTTTGTTTTTCCTCTTAATACATAGCGCATTAGCCTAGCTGCATCTATGTCTGTGTCTACCAACTTCTTGTTTTTTATTACGTCGAACCCTAACAGTGTATATCTAAGGCCTAGTGCTTTATGGATGGTCTTCACCGTGTTTCCAGGGCCTGTCACGTAAAACGTGTTTGGATCCATCATGTCTATAATATATTGTGCGATGTTATAGAGCTCCTCCTCCGACTTTGTAGTTGGTTGTTTCCCCGCCTGTACGTAACTTGGGTGTTTTACCGCTTTGAGGCTACAGTATCGTCTAAGCTCTAGTATCCCTTTCCTATAAAGCTCTTCATCCACGTCTATTACCTCGCATGGTTGTGTATCTGCACCACCTATTAAATAGTCTCTGGTTAGTATAGCTCCAGCCTCGGGAGATATTGCGAAGCATGGGCTGAACATCTTTACTCCCGAGGGTATTGGAATGACTGGTTTGTCAGGTTTGGCTCTACATACGTCTCTAGCGGTCCCGTCTCCACCAAGGAATACTATTGCATCTGCATCTGACGCTATCTCTATAAACTCCACCGTATCATCAGGTGTAGTTGGGTGTCTTGGGTGGTATACTACCCTATGTCTGAAACCTGTTTTACTCAGGTAAATGCCTCCCATCTCGCCGGATGGGGCTATAAACTCCACATCTACCCCTAGTTTCTTCAATGTGTTTAGATATCTATATGCTCTTCTAGGGGCGACTGGTTTGGCCCCTCTCTCGATAGCCTCTCTATAGAGTCCATCGGTACCCTTAAGCCCCACTGCTCCACCCATGCCGGCTATTGGGTTTACTACGAAGGCTAAGATCTTCTTCACATCCATTCTGCACCATGTAACATTTAAATTGGCTCTTCCGATATAATCCTATTCTAGAGGAGGATAGATAGCCCCGTGGTGTAGCGGCCGAGCATGCCGACCCCTTGAGGGGGTGGAGGGCTCTGGATCTGGGGAGGAGATCCCCGGTGACCCCGGTTCGAATCCGGGCGGGGCTACCACTCCACCCTATTCCTTAATAAGTGGCTTCCATCACAGTATGTTCCTCTTGTGTCTAGATATTCATGGCCGTCTCTACATGTGTTGAAGGTTAGGCCATGGCTTAACGCCTCCCTCCTCACCATTGACAAGACGTTTTTTGAATAGGTGGGGTTTACATATATGTATCCAGATATTCTTGGCCCGTTGTAGAGGCGCCTATATATATGTCTGAATTCGGGATATGCATTTATAACTCTCTTTAGATTATCTGGCTTAGCTTTGTAGATTGATGATACTATATGTTTAGCCCCTGCTGTGGATACGCTTGTGATGATGTGTCTCAGATCTTCTATATCGTCTGTTATGCCTGGTATTATTGGGTCTATCCTGACTACTGTGGGGATATCCCTGGATAGCTTCTCAAGTGCCTTTAGTCTAGCCATTGGATTGGGTGCATTCCCTTCTATCTTCCTAGCCTTATACTTGTGGAGTGTTGTTATAGTCATTGATACCACTACATCGATCTCTAGGAGTAAGTCGATGTCTCTAAGTATAAGGGGGGATTTAGTGACTAGCAATGTTGGAACCTCCCTCTCCCTCAGTATCTTGAGTATCTCACGTGTGAACTGATATTTAGTTTCAAGGGGTTGGTATGGGTCTGTACTGAAAGCTACCGCTATAGGATACCTATCTTCTAGGGAGTCCAAATCCTTCTCTAGCCTCTCCATAATCTTCTTTTTGGGTCTTGGTGTGAATCCATTGGGTATATAGCTTGTTATATAGCAGTATCTGCAGCTGAAGACACATCCTGTATATGGATTTAGGCTATATTTTGGTGGGCATGTGCATAGGGGGCTTTTCCATGGGTCGAATCTCTGAATTAACCTGCTCATATGTATTCCTCCCTAGCCACAATGTTTCTAGGGGTCTCCCCCACTAGGAATCGCCTCATGTTCTCCAGAGCATTGTTGATGAGTTTCCTCCTGAATCCAGGCCAGGATCCCGCTGTATGTGGGGTCATCACTAGGTTCTCAATAAGGTGGAAGGGTTTGTTCTGGAATGTGGGTTCTCCCCTGGCTTTGGGATATACCCACCACACGTCTAACGCTGCAGACATATCTCCTTCCGATAATCTTCTAAACAATGCATCTTCATCTACCACATCACCCCTCCCAATATTGACTATTAAAGCACCTTTTTTTAGAAGGTTCAGCTTCTTCTCATCGAAGAGCCTGTAGGTGTTCTTGGTGAGTGGTAGTGTCACGACTACTATATCAGCCACTGGCAGAACCTCCTCTAAATTATCGGCTTTAACCGCCTCATCTATATACTTATCCTTCACAGGGTTTCTACTTACCCCTATTATATATGGGTCGAATGGCCTCAACCTTTTAGCGACTTCTCTCCCTATGTTTCCGTAGCCTACTATCACTATCTTCGATCCCTTGATGAGTCGAGGGGTTGGTCCCCACCATATTCCGTTTCTCATCCCTCTGTCTAGGGCGACGATGTTCTTCATAGATGCTAGGATCAGGGCAACAGTGAATTCGGCCACCTCCTCCGCGTTAGCCCCCGAGTTTGATGCTACAACAATGTTTTCTGGGAGGTCTTTAAATGGTATGTTATCCACACCGGCGGCTAATGTCTGTATAAACTTCAGGTTCCTCGCCCTGGTTAGAATCCCCTTTACCCTGGGGTGTCTTGCTGTTGATACGAGTGCTGCTATAGCGTTCTCCGCCTTATCATCTATCTCGGGGTCATCTATAAATACTGGGGTGGCCAAATCTTCTAGTGCTTTTATAATATCTCTCCTCTCCTCTTCGGTAAGGTTTCTCACTAGAATTAGTACATCCATACCCCTCTCCATACAACCTGTTTTTACATTATTGGATATAATACTTCTTAATGTATGTATATCCGTTTCTTCTCTGGGGAGAGCCTTGGTACTAGGGGGATGGCTACATATGTGGAGGTGGATGGTCTTAGGGTCTTTATAGATCCTGGGGTTGCCTTGGGGCCTAGGAGATATGGCTTACCTCCACATCCTGTTGAGAGGTATGTCATGGATAGGCAGTGGAGGGATATAGTGAGGAATGCCTCGTCATCGGATATAGTCGTCGTTACCCACTATCATTACGACCACCATAATCCTAGGGAGTATGTGTATGAGGTCTATGGTGGGAAGGATGTTTTTATTAAGGATCCCTATAACTTCATCAATCCAAGCCAGATTAGGAGGAGTAGGTTTTTTATGCGTAGGATGAGGGAGGAGGGGGTTGACCTTGATAGTGTGCATGTGGCTGATGGGAGTAAACTATACTATGGTGATGTCTATATAGAGTTTAGCCCTCCATTCTACCACGGTGAGAATCCGAGGCTGGGGTATGTGGTCATGGTCTATATAGAGTGTGGTGATGAATCCCTTCTCTACTCCAGTGATGTGGAGGGGCCTATGTATGATGGTCCATATAAGTATATTCTTGGGAAGAGACCTAAAATCCTTATCCTAGATGGCCCTCCAACTTATTTGGATAAGGTTGGTGAGGAGGCCCTGGCATCATCACTGGGTTATATCTCTAACATACTGAGGATGGAGGAGCTGGAGGTGTTGATTCTAGAGCATCATTTTCTAAGAGACCGTAGATATTTGGATATACTTAAGAGTATAGATGGCTTTGATGAGTTGGGTTGGAAGGTTATGAACTTCGCATCCTATATGAAGGCGCCTCAGATGTTTTATGAGATGATTAGGGATGAACTATATTATGGGCAGGGTGGGTGAAGAATCTGGATGACGTATATTAAGGAGGTGGTTCTTGAGAACTTCATGTCTTATGAGTATTCTAGAATCCCTCTGGCGAAGGGTTTAAACATTATTACTGGTCCAAATGGGGCGGGAAAGTCAACTATCTTACTGGGTATATCCGTGGCTATGGGTCAGAGCCATACTGAGAGGGGTAGACGCCTTTCTGACTTGATAAGGATGGGTAGGGATATAGCTAGGGTGTCTATAGTAATGGATAACTCTCCCGTGAATGGTAGACGTCCTTTCCCAGGGATTAGGAGTGATGATGTGGTCTTCACGAGGATTATACGGTCTGACGGAAACTATATTTATGAGGTGAACTATAGATCCTCCTCAAGGGCGGAGGTAAACCATTTATTGAGGAGTGTGGGTATAAACCCTGATAATATTTTGATCATCATGCATCAGAACATGATAGAGAGCTTTAACTATATAGATTCTAGGGAGAAGGTGAGGCTATTCGAGGAGGCTCTTGGCATGGAGGGTCTGAGGAAGAGGATTGTTGAGGCTAGGGAGAGGTTGAGGGAGATAGCGTCTGAGGAGGAAGCTGTTAGGAGGAGGTTTAGGGATATAGAGTCGTCGATGGGGAAGTGGAGGGATATGTATAATAAGTGGGTTGAGAAGGAGGCGTTGTTGAAGGAGCTTGATAGAGTTACTGCTATGTATATGTGGGCCAAGGTCAGGAGTCTAGAGGATGAGTTGAATAAGGTTTATGACGAGATTAGGGTTAGGAGGGACTTGGTAGGTGATCTGGAGGTAGAGTTGAAGAGGGTTAGAGTGTCGCTGGAGGAGGTTACACGTGAGTTCAACCATTATCTTAAGCAGGTGAGGGACATTATATTGGAGGCTGGCTATACTCCTAAAGAGTATATTGATGAGTTGATTGAGAGATTAGATATGTCGAGAATGAGGTATGGGGATTTGAGGGCTTCTGAGGCTGTAGACAGCTACCGTATAGAGGTTTTGAAGTCTGAGTTGGAGAAGCTTGAGAAGAAGGTGGTGGAGTTGGAGGGGGGGTTGCGGGAGCTAAAGCTGGAGGCTGGTAGATACCCCCGTATAGAGACAGATAAGTCTGTGAATGAGCTTCTGGGGGAGATTAGGTCTCTCAAGAAGGTTCTAGAGAGGTATGGAGATGTTGATGAGGAGGTTGTAGCCACCTACCAGTACTATAGGGAACTATATGAGTCGTACAAGGCTAAGTTGGATGAGATCCTTGCCAATAGGGACGCGTTGTACCAGGAGCTTGAGAGGAGGATTAGGAGGTGGAGGGATGAGCTTACTGGGATGGTCTCCAAGGTCTCTGAAGAGTTCAACGAGATATTATCTAGATTTGGGGCTACTGGGTATGCTAGGGTTGAGGATGCAGACGATATCGATAGTGCCCGTCTCGAGATATATGTAGGCTTTGGAGGTGGAGAGCCGATGCTCCTCGATACATATAGGCAGAGCGGTGGTGAGAGGACTGTGGCAGCCATGTCTTTCCTACTGGCTATGCAGGGCCTTATAAAGAGCCCATTTAGAGCTGTTGATGAGTTCGATGTCCATATGGATCCTAGGAATAGGGCTAGGGTTATGGAGCTAATGGTAGACTATATATCAAGATTGGGTGTGCAGTATCTAGTTATAACGCCTGGATATATCGGGGACTATTTGAGGGATGCCCGTGTAATACTTGTACAGAAGGTTGAGAACATCTCTGGCGTGAAGCTCTATGAGTAGAGAGTATTATGATAGGATTATAGATCTGAGTAGGAAGGTCGTTGAAGGGGCTATAGACCCACTAGATGTGGATATATCTACACTGCTAGACTTCATCAGACAGGTGGATATAGAGGGTGTGGATCTAGATCTTTTGAAGAGGGATGTTGAGGCTGTGAAGGGGCTTGCAGTCATACTATCTATACAGAAGGAGAGGATTCGGAATTCTATAGAGGGTTTCAGGCTTGATCAGCTGCTGGTTAAGACCGCTTTACTAGCCCTTAATCTGGAGGAGCTATACTCGATTGTGAGATCAGTCTACAGGCCTCCTGTGGAGGTGTATGAGATGGACCCTTCTCTATTGGGTGATGCACTGACGTATTTCAGGTCGATTCGGAGGTTTGAGTTGGATGTGGGTGGGGGGAGGGAGGCATGGGTAGAGGGAGATCCTCTTATTGAGGCTGATGTTAGGGATGAGATGTTTAGGCTACATCGTGATCTACTGGCTAAGTATGGTGGTGACTGGATAGAATATGCGTCTGTAGTCGATGGAGACGTATATAAAGCCTATATAATAAGTCTCTTAGCCTCCGAAGGATATGTAGACATATATGTAGATAGGGTTGGGGAGAGAGTATTTATAAGGGTTCTCCGAGAGAGGAGGCGGTTTATAAATCCCGTATCAATACCTTTGGTGGTTAGGGATGGAGGATAGAAAGTTGTTGCGGGCTGCCTACCTTCTCATGGTTAGGAGGAGGCGGTATCCCGGGGTTAGGGAGTGGGAGTTGGAGAAGTACCTTGGGAGAGACTATATGGATGTGATCAACCGTTTAAACTCGGAGTTGGAGCGGCTAGGACTGGAGGTTAAGGAGGTTGTCCTTAAGGAGGGTGATAAGGAGGTTAAACACTTTCTAGTTGTCCCTATGAGGACCGCTGTACACGAGGAGCTGAAGCAGCTTCCCTTTAGGATTGATGAGGGTGCGGTTTTAGCCATAGCTCTATCCCTCATCCTCTCTAGAGACTCTCTAGAGGTTGATAGGAAGGAGATTATAGATATAGCCTCTACGAAGCTCCCTGAGCATAGGGTTGAGCGTTCATTAAATAGGCTTATTAGAATGGGTTACTTGAAGGAGGATGGAGACAAGCTTAGGCTGGGTTTGAGAACCTATCTAGAGATGGATTTAGATAGGCTATCCGCAATTCTTACCGGGAAGACCCTATCCGTTGGAGGAGCCTCATCCTCCTCATCTCGAGAAGGATCTTAGTGAGCCTATCCCCTATCTTAGGCTCTATGGAGAGTGCCTTCTCAATATCCCCGTTTGTCAGGCCCCCTATTAGATAGGCGTATACGCCCGCCTTCCCATATTTCTTCCATAGTCTAGACGTTCTCCTCAGCTCCCTAAGTATAGCCCCTCTTTTATCCCCTCTTAATAGTTTATACAGTGTCTCTACAACCTTATCTACATCTGATGTTGTATATCCGATTTCGTCTGAGCCACATATTCTACAGTTGTGGGGTTCAGGTATATCTAGTAGCCTCGCCTCTCCAAAGTATTCTCCACATCTTAGACATGCGTATGAGAGGTATGTTGACAATATCTTCGCCTTGGTAGCCAGTATCTCCAGCATCTGGTATCGTGATTCCCTAGGCCCCTCCATAGGTATATCGCTGTACTTCATGGATTCACTTGTATATCTTGATATATAGTCTCTATATATGTGTAGTATGAACTCTCCAGTTGATATATCCTGGAGTATCTGTTCCGCGGCCTCTATATCATGATCCTTCTTTAAAGTCTCTCTATAAGCCTCTATATATGGTGGCGTACCCCTACTATGTTCTATCATAGTGTTTAGTACACTGCTTGTTATATCTGCGTCTTTGGATATCAATCCCATCCTCTTGGCTACATTTAGGAACCTCCATCTAAATATCCCTGTTGAAGGTATCTCCTCCCGTATGTGTCTTAATACCTCTACCGGATTCTTAAGTATCTCTAACACATGCTCTATCTCTAGAAGTGGGTTTTCCAGGATTATGCGGTACTGGTCGGATGTGTGTCTAGGGTCAATACCGTAAGTACTTTTTAGCCGGTTGACTAGATATGATTCTAAAGACCTATTTCCATTTGTACCTCCAAACACGTTTACAATTATTCTCGAGTTATGGGTCTCGATAACAATATCCCTATCTGTGGGTATCTCATGTCCTTTGTCCAACTCTATCTTGAAGGGCTCCAGTGCCTGGAGGATTACGTTCTTCGGGACTCTAAGCTCCCTAGATAGTGTGTCGATAGCCTCCATAAACCCCTTTCCAAGGGTAAGCTCCTTAAACCGCCTTAAAATCCTGCCTATCTCTCTAGCTACTTCGTATGGGACTGGAATCTCCTCACCTATCCAGTCTGGCACCGCCCCTATTATATCTTCCTCAGGCTTGACAAACACCTTCTCATTAAATATCTGTATGATTCTCCAAGGTCTCCCCGCCAGGATTATCTTTACACCCTCCTCTCCAGACACGGCTAGGAACTCATCGTCTAACACACCCACTACTCTACCTGTAGTGTCGTCTATGACTGGATATTGTTTTATATCTGGTATCATGGATAGGTTGTTAAAATAGTATCTATATAGCTTCCTAAAGTCTAGGGGTCTTAGATGATCTCCATCGAGTCTCCATATCTTGACTGTAGTGCCTACATATTCTATGAGGCTCCTCAACTCCTCCTCAGATAACGTCTTATAATATGTTGAGCTGCTAAGAACATCCTTTATCTCCGATATCTTGATTTTTTTATGGGCTATTAGCATACCCGCCAACTCATGTGTTAATACGTCCAGTGGCTTGTCAAGTATCTGTAGCTTCTCAACCCTATTATTGCGTGAGAATCTCCTGATTGCTATAGCCTCCAACGTGTCTAGGGGGTCTAGTGTCACGACCTCCCCTTTACTGACCTCTTCTATCCAGTGTCCGCTCCTACCAATTCTCTGTATAAGCTTTGATACCTGTCTTGGTGATCCGTATTGGATGACATATCTGATGTCCCCAATATCGATCCCGAGTTCTAGTGAGCTCGTGGATACAATTGCCTCTAGAACCCCCCTTTTATATAGATTCTCTACTCTGATTCTATAGTCGGCGCCTATGGAACTATGGTGTACAGCTATCTTGGCCTCTCCAGTATATAATAGTATCCTGTTTCCAAGTATCTCGGCCATTGGACGGGTATTGGTGAATACCAGTGTCTTTCCATGCCTTGTAATTCTCTCCACGATGTGCCTTACCCTGGCAGCAACCTCGGGGTAGGTATATAGCCTCTCTGCAATGGATGTGTCTACCTCCTCTGGCGATGGATATTCAATGTTTATCTCGTACTTTTTCTCCACATCTGCCCTGACTATGGAGCCTCCCACCTTGTCTCCAGTTATGTACTTTAGGGCTTCACCTGGATTACCTATGGTTGCTGACAACCCTATAACCTGTATCTTCTCCACTCTCCTCCTAAGCCTCTCCAAGGCTATTGATAACTGTACCCCCCTCTTACTTGGTATCAGCTCATGTAGCTCATCTATTACCACCCACCTCGTATTATCCATGTATCTGCTGAAGTTTCTGGTGTTTAGTAGGTATGTAAACGTCTCTGGAGTTGTGATCAATATATGTGGTGGGTTTAAACTCTGCCTCCTCCTTTCCCTACCCGTTGTGTCGCTGTGTCTAACCGCAACTGTGAAATCTAGTTTGGTCGCCCACCATATCATTCTATCCACTATATCCCTGTTTAGGCTTTTCAGAGGAGTTATGTATATTGCTTGAATCGGGTCTCCAGGGTCTCTCAACATGATGTTAAATATGGGTATTAAGGCTGCTTCCGTCTTTCCACTCCCTGTTGGGGCGATTATAAGGGTATCCTCTCCTTGTAGAATCGGCTCTAACGCCTTCCTCTGGGGTTCTGTGAACTCTCTGAATCCCTTCTCCTGTAAGAGTCTATCTAGCCGAGGATCTAGCTTCATCTCAAACCTATTTCTCCACGGTCACTTCGTCCACGCTATGGACACTGGCTCCATACTCTCTTAACACAGACTTTATCATGTCAACCTCTAAGTTTTCACCGTATATCTCCATCTTTATACTCTCCGTATCCTGGTCAATCTCTAGGATTGTTGTGTTCACTGTGGTTATTGTATTGATTCTCTCGGCTAGGTATCTGCTTAGCTCGACTATTGTTGGCCTGTGAGGTTTCAAGACGTCAAGGACTAGATAAGTTATTCTAACTTTGTTATCGGAGTCTTCCTCCACCCCGTATTCTCACCTAAAATCTATTTTTATGCATTAATAACTGTTAAATACTACGTTGGGTATAGTAGTATAGTCACAACGATAGTGGTTAATATCCCTATACCTATTAGCTTCAGCGTCTCTTTCAAGATGCTTCTCTTGGCGTAGCTACCGATAAATATGCCTAGGACTCCGAGGTATATAAGGCATACAACTATCGATGTCTGGAGAGCAAGGCTCAAGTCGATGAATCCAAATGCTGATGCAAAGACTGGTCCCAACGCGATTAAAACTGATAGAAAGCTGCTAACACCGTCTACTATACCCACATATAATATTGCGAATCTCTGTGCCTTCTCGAAGATCGTGTTCCTCATATCGGTTAACATAGACGCCTCCAGCTCACGGATGATCTTATCCCTCTCAGCCTCCTCAGCTATACTTGTCCCTGTTATTCCTGATATTAGTAATGCTAATCCTGTTGCAACCCCAACATCTATCACCTGTCCAGGGTACTGTATATTAGCTATTAAAGCTCCTAAAATTATTCCGAGAGCTGTAACGGTTCCATCAAAGCTGTTTATTACGAAGTATCTCCTAGCCACTTCATTGGCGTTGGATATCCTTATATAGTCTATATATCTTTTTAGCCTCGTTATCAGGGGCAAACCCCTATTCACACCTCCTGTAGATATATAATTAATCTCCAATTTATCTCTAGATAAACCCCTTGGTTTAAATCTCTGGATAATATATGTTGTTCCCTATATTGGATGATTAACCATTTAACCTAGATGTTTAGATGCGGGGTGGATATGAGTTGACTGGTGAAGATCCTTTTGAGGTGGCTATTAAACAGCTTGATAGAGCCAGTGAATACATGAATATATCTGAGGAGGCTCTTGAGTTTCTCAGAAGGCCCATGAGGATTCTTGAGGTGTCTGTCCCTGTCAAGATGGATGATGGGTCTGTGAAGGTGTTCACTGGGTTTAGGGTTCAGTATAACTGGGCTCTCGGGCCTACGAAGGGTGGTATACGCTTCCATCCAGAGGAGACCTTAAATACTGTGAAGGCTCTGGCTGCATGGATGACTTGGAAAACCGCCGTTATGGGCCTACCATATGGAGGTGGTAAGGGTGGTGTTATTGTAAACCCTAAGGAACTTAGTGTTAGGGAGCTTGAAAACTTGAGTAGGAGCTATGTCAGGGCTGTCTACGAGGTGATAAGTCCATACACGGATATTCCCGCTCCTGACGTCTATACAAATCCCCAGGTAATGGCTTGGATGCTGGATGAGTATGAGTGGATATCTAGGAGGAGGGATCCCTCCTTCGGTGTTATAACAGGTAAGCCTCTATCAATAGGGGGGAGTGTGGGAAGAATAGACGCAACCAGTAGGGGGGCGGTATACACCATTAGGGAAGCCGCCTCTAGAATAGGTTTGGAGCTTAAGGGTGCAACAATAGCTATCCAAGGATTCGGGAACGCTGGCTACTACCTAGCGAAACTAGCTCCTGAGATACTTGGTGCTAAAGTCGTGGCTGTAAGTGATTCCAAGGGAGGTATATATAATCCTAATGGGTTGGACGCCGATCAGGTGCTTAGGTGGAAGAGGGAGAGTGGGTCTGTCAAAGACTTTAGGGGGGCTGATAACATATCTAACGAGGATCTTCTTGAGCTTGATGTAGATATATTGGCTCCCGCAGCCATAGAGAACGTAATTACTAAGGAGAATGCTGATAATATCAGTGCCAAGTTGGTGGCCGAGGTGGCTAATGGACCTGTTACTCCAGAGGCCGACACTATCCTATATGAGAAGGGGATCTTCCAGATACCAGACTTCCTATGTAATGCGGGCGGTGTAACCGTATCCTACTTTGAATGGGTTCAGAATATTAACGGATTCTATTGGGATGAGGATATGGTTTATAGTAGGCTCGATGATATGATGACGAGGGCTTTCACAAGGGTCTATAGCGTATATAAGGAGAGGGGTATACACATGAGGGATGCCGCATACGTTGTGGCTGTTGAGAGGGTTTATAAAGCGATGGTGGATAGGGGTTGGGTAAGCAGATGATTACCCTTTTAACATATGTAACATTTTTATTCTCACCTTTTTAATACTATTAATAGTATGAATGTCAAGTTGCCTAAGGAATTGGTGGATAAGTTTAAGAGTCTAGGGCTTAGCCCTAACGAGATCAAGGTGTATCTACTGCTTATAAGCCAAGGCCCGCTCACTGCAAAGGAGATATCTGACTATGCTCTAGTCCCATTTAGCAAGATATATATGATTCTAAATAGCTTGGAGAAGAAGGGTTGGATAACTTCGTCAGTAGGGCGTCCCATAAGATATAGTGCACGTGCTCCTCAGGAGGCTGTGGAGATAGTGAGGAGGAATCTTGAGAAGAGTATGAGTGAGGCAGCAGAGTATATTGCTAAGGAGCTTGGCCCCCTCTATGAAAAGATGAGTGTCTCTGTACAGCCTAATATACTGTTGTTCTATGGTGAGCCAAACATATCTATGAAGATTGTAGATGTGATTTTGAATACTAGGAAGGAGTTGTTACTGGCTATACATCATAGGCTTGACACGTTGTTTGAGTACTCTTCAAAGCTGGCTGATACATCCACTGTGTTGAGGAATAGGCCTAGGATAAGGGTTCTAGTTTCTAGAAATCTTGTTAGGGAGGTTATGCCCTTGACCAGGCTTGGTGCCGAGGTTAGATATAGGGAGGAGATGTACGGTGGTGGTGCGATTGCTGATGATAGGGAAGCTATCATCATATTGGATAAGGACGAGATATATTCCACCGCGATATGGTCTACCCACTATAGTCTGATAGAGCTTGCTAAGGCATATTTTGATAAGCTCTGGTCCGCTTCTAAAGTGGTGGCTTGATGGCTCTCTCAGCGAAGGTTTTTAGGCTTGATGAAGAGCTCCCACAGGAGATTATTTTTGACAAGCTGCGTAACTATCGTGTAGTGGATGAGGTGGAGGGTGTTAGACTGGAGAGGTTCTTCAAAGACGTTGTTAGGGTTGGTAGTTATATTAGAGGGACATATGTATTTGACGAGCCTATTGAGATGGATGTCGCTGGTGATGTGCGTCTCCTACCGAGGAGGAGATATGCGGAGGTAGCGTTCACAGACTATGGAGGCTCTTCCTATCTTATAATCCTTGAGAAAAAGTTCAGGGCTAACAGGATAGCCTTGGAACTCAGTGAGATACTCTTCATATCCAGGGGTAAGATTCTTGAGGCGTATACATCTCATGAGATTTTGAAGAGTCTCCACGAATCTAGTCCTGAGTCGACTAGAGTGATATATTTTGATAACGTGGATATCCCGAATATTAAAAAGCTGGCGTTATACGGTGAGGCCCTAGCAGATACAGAGTTATACAGTGAGTATTTGAGGCATGGGCTAATATGGTATGTGGTTTTCGAGCATAGGGAGACCGGGTATGTGGTCGGTCTAACTAGGAATATGATTGTCGTGCTATTCTCTAAGTCTACATCAGATGAGTTTATAGATTTTATAATTAGACATATAATACCCCTCGTTAGATAGAGGTTATTTAAATATAGTCTAGAGAGAATTTTAAAGTTGTGCTTAACACCTAATCTCCTAACCTTTAGGTGGGTAGTGTGAGGGATGCCATCTCTCCAGCTAGATATAAGAGTTATAGAGATGTACTGGAAGATATATCGGGGGAGAAGATACTTGCCAGGATCGATATAAACCTTCCTATTGGTAGGGATGGTAGTGTTATGAGTTTCTTCAAGGCTAGGAAACACCTTGAGACCACTATTAAGGTTTTTAGTGAGTCGGCCTTGGTTCTAATGTCCCATCAGGGACGTGTAGGGGATGATAATTTTACACTTCTTGAGGAACATGCTATGTGGTTTAAGAGACACTTAGGAGATAGGTTTAAATACGTGTCTGACATTATAGGTGAGAAGGCTATTGAGATGATAGAGGGTCTTGAGCCTGGTGAGATACTTCTCCTTGAGAATGTTAGATTACTGGCTGAAGAGACGTTGGATGGGAATGCTTCGAAACTCTCGAATACAATATTTGTAAAGAGGCTCTCTCCACACTTTAAATACTTTATACTGGATGCGTTTGGAACCCTCCATAGGCCTCATACATCACTCATAGGATTTATACACTCCCTCCCCTCATATATTGGTCCATTGGTCGAGGAGGAGTTAGGTGTCCTCTCGGATATGATATTCTCGGATGACAAGTGTGCATATATCCTGGGTGGTGCGAAGCCTGAGACGAAGATTCTAGTGATGAGGAGGATATTGGAGGATAATGAGAATAGTGTTTTTCTACTTGGAGGTGCTATAGCAAATATTTTCCTAACTCTCTATGGAGTTGTACCCAAACCGGTATCTCGGAGGATGGTTAGTGGGTTGGATCAGTCTGTGGTTCGCGAATGTAGGGAGATTATAGAGGAGTATGGAGACCGTATATACCTACCTAGAGATTTTAGGATGGTTAGGGATGGAGAGTTGGTTGAGAAGCCGGTTGGTAGGATGTCTATTGGGGATGAGCCCCAGGATATTGGGGGTAGGACTGTGGAGTATTATATCGATGTCTTGAAGGGTTTTGATAGGGTTATGGTGAATGGGCCCCTAGGCATTATTGAGAATGAGTTGACTAGGTGGGGAACATATCAGATCCTTGAATTCCTAGCTAGATCCGGGGGTATCTATAGGGTTGCTGGTGGTGGACATATTGTGTTGGCTCTGGAGAATCTAGGTGTGATTGATAATTTTGATTACGTCAGTACTGGGGGAGGTAGTCTGCTCACCCTACTCTCTGGGAAGGTTCCCGCCCCTCTATCCCTTCTCTCGAGATAACTCCCTTCTAACCAGGTTGTCCGGGATCATATCCCTATACTTTTCTATGAATTCTATGATCGCCTTCCTAGGCCTATACTTCCCTCTATGCATTATCGCGATCTTATCTATGATTGGATACCACTCTCCACATTTGCTGCATAGGAAGTATCCGTATACAACTTCATACTTCATACACTCTCTGCATGGGGGGTTCTCTATATCACCCTCTCTCTTATCTAGGTATGCGCAGTAGAAGTCACATGGCTTTACATCTATATCCCTATTTTTATGATAGGTCTTCTCTATGACGTTGAGGCTTAACGGCGTATGCCTACATTCAGGGCAGATTAGGTAGTTCGTCAACCTGTATTTTACCACTTCCAGTCCAACCCCTGTAGAAGCTATAGGCTAGGTATATCAGATATAACCCTCCTACTATTAGAGTGGCGATGAATAGTATGAGGGAGTAGGTTGAAATCATATGATCTACAGGGAGGGTAGGTGTGTTGGCATACCCCATGGAGAGTAGATAGACGTTGTAAAATGCATGGCCTAATATGGCGGTGGTCAGACCGTATTTTATGAATAGGTATCCCAGATATATTCCAGCGATGGATGCTGTGGAGACTTTCCCTACATCCCATCCTCCACCCGCTAGTAGATGAGCCATTCCAAACAAGACGGCCTGTAGAACAGCAATTGTATATAGGATTTTAATCTCTCTCTTCCCTTTATGGACGCTGTATGGATGTAGGAATGCTCCTGTAAGTGTCTCCCATCCGTCGTTTGGATTCGTGAGTAGGAGGGAGATTAAGCCTATGATCATTAGCCTGAACCCTATTTCCTCGGCTATCGGCGCCTGCATCGCTGAGAGGAAGAATACATAGTCACTATCTACCTCCAGCATGCCAGTCTCTATCCCGAACCTAGACTGGATGGCCTCTATGATTAGGATGGCTACTAGACTAGCTGTCCCCAGGAGGAACATCTTCGTTATCGGTCTATCTCCATCGACTTCTCTTATCGAGTCGTATACGGACATGGCTGCATATAGGCCTACGAGGATGAGGGCTAGATCTGTGCCAGTCATGGGAGCTGGTATCACTAATGGGACGATGCCGATATATATCGGGAATCCTTCTATGCTGAGTTCGACCCCCTCTATACCTTTGAGAATCGACAATATATATGATGATATAAATGATACGTTGATTATGTAGATGGCTGCAATCGCGTAATCTATGATCTTTTTAGTCTCCTTCATCTGAGTCACTCTCGTCAATCTGTATCTCCATATATATCGGTCCTCTATACCCACAGTCCCCGCATATATACTGTTCTGGGAGGAGCCAGCCATCAAATGTAGATGATAACCTTAGATTTCTGGACTCGCATATGGGGCATACCTTTATCCGGATCATCGTTCTCAACCTATAAAACCTCGATCTGTTCCTTTGTAAATCCCAGTTTACTCAGTATTTCTGGTAGCGTCGCCCTATGGTCACCCAACAATATTATTTTTCCATCCTTTACTGACCCTCCACAGGCTAGGGTTCTCTTTAGCTTCTTTGCAATCTCGTTTAGGTTATGGTGTTTCCCATCGATTCCTTCTATAATGGTGGCTGGCTTATTATAACGTCTCCTTTCTACACGTATCTTGATCTTTTCAAGTTCTGTATCCAGCGTTGTACAGACACATAGGTCCTTGGGTAATCCACACACCGGGCAGTTATCCATATTCCCCCTTATCACCTTTGGTTAATTATAAATAGTGATTATAATGGTTATAAATCATTACCTCATCTACTTACCTCTACATCAACCACTACCTGTGCTGTCCTGACGGCTACCTCTCTCACTACTCTGCTTCTTACTGTCAGTATTCTCCAACCGAGGTCTGTTATATTCCTTGATACCAAGTCTTCGGAGGTCCTCAGGGCCTCCTCCTCATCATCCAAGTATCTGGTGTGTAGGTATACGTGCATCCATCCGCCATCTTTTAGGAGGGGTAATGCATAGGGTATGTATTTGATTGCCAGTTCCGGGAGTGGCATTAACACCCTGTCTACATCTTCAACGTATTCTGAAGCCTTCGAGGAGTCCCCTAATACAGTGGATATCTTGTCCTCAACACGGTTCAACCTATTGTTTATAAGGTGTAGGGATATGGCGTATGGGTTTATGTCTATGCTATAGACCTTGGCTCCCTTCTTTGCTATGTGGATTGTGAATGTTCCTACACCGGCAAACATGTTCAGGACTCTTTCACCTTTTGAGACTAGCGTTGATATCCTCCTACGCTCATAGGATAGTCTGGGTGAGAAGTATACCCTCTCAACGTCGACCCAGAATCTAGACCCATGCTCCCTATATATAGTTGTAGATCTCTCTTCTCCAGCCAGGTGTTCCAACCTTCTTAGTCTGAATAACCCCTCTACTCCCTCTACCTGCCTGTAGACCACCTTGATATAGGGGAATGAGTTTATAATCTCCCTGGCGAATATAAACCTCCTATCGTCTACTAACTCGTCAGGGATCTTGATTATAGCGATATCTCCAATTATGTCGAAGCTCTTAATAGTCTTTCGAGAGTCGTCTCCATATACAGTCTGTGCTATGTCTTCGAGCCTAGCCACTTCTCTATATCGCTTCCTTCACCTTTCTAAGTAAGTGTTCTGGGGGGACGGCTCCCTCCCATGATACCTTATCATTAACGACTACTTTTGGTACTGCATATACTCCGTAGGACTGGGCTATGTCTGGGAATCCAGACACCTCCCATCCCTCAGCCTCTACATTCCTATTTACCATGGCGAACATATAGGCTGAGTGTAGCATCTTGGGACAGTATGGACATGCCGTTGTGACGAATACCTTTATATTTACCTTATCTTCTAGAGACTCCACTTCCTCAGCAACGCTCTGTGGCAGGTGTACATCTCCATTTGAGACGTGGACGATCGTCTCTAGAAATGTGGGGAACTCGGTACCAGCGGGGACCCCATAATACTTTATCAATCCCTTGTTCACACCCTGTATAACCACTGCTGGGGCCTTTAGGATTCCTAGTTTACTCCTTAGATCAAGGTCGTTATCGAAGTCGACTTTCATCACCTCTATCTTATTTGTTAACTCTGGATCTGTTATCTCATCTAGAATCTGCTCCACTAGGTCACAATACTGACATTCTGGACTTTGTGAGGTGAAGAAGACTAGCTTGACAGGCTTCTCCAACCTACTCCAATACTCGTTTTTCAATATTCTCCTATTCTCGTCATCCAACAGCCTATGTTGATGGGACATCACATATCTCCTCCTACATATATGTTAGCCATAAAATAAGGGTGGCGCTTAACTTATATAGCCTTAGTTTAACCAGTGAGGAGAAATATATTAAATAGGGGATGAAAAAAGGGGTATTCTGGATATATGATGTTACTGTTGAGGAGGTTAGGGGTAAAGATTCGATCGTTCTATGGGGTCTGGATGAGGATGGTGTCCCACATGTCTTCATAGATAGTGGGTTTACAGACCATGTTTATGTGGCTGGGGATCCTGATTCGGTTGAGAAGGTGTTGTCTGAGAACCCAATACTGTATAGAAGGGTGAGTATCTCCAACACTGTGAGAAGGTTTCTAGGTAGGGAGTATCCATTTACAATGATATCTGGGGATCCGGCTAGTGTAAGGGATGCAGGTAGGCTTCTGAATAGGTTTTTTGAGGTATTCGAGTTGGATGTGAGGCTGTCACAAAAATATATTTTGTATAAAGGTGTCAAACCGTCTAGATGGTATAACATAGAGTATGAAGATATACAGTGGGGTGGGTGGAGATATAGCCATAGACTGATGAATATTTCCCTAGGGGATGTAATTGGATATCCCGATTTGAAGGTCGTCGCTGTAGATTTAGCCCCCTCACTCTCGCTTGGAGAGCCTGATCCGGATGGTGACCCTCTATATGCCTACGCCCTCTATTCTAAAGAGGGTATCTATACTGGGGAGAGGGGGGAGAGCGAGTACAGGCTCTTTAAAGATATGGTTGATAGGCTGCTTGAGAATGATCCAGACGTAATCGTCACCTTCATGGGGAATAGAGTCTACTACCCTTACCTTAGGGAACGTGGGGGGAAGATTGGTCTTAAGCTTGGTATTGGGCGTTATCCAAAGGAAATCTATCAGAGTGTACTTGGACACTACAGCATTGGGGGGAGGATAAATATAGATTTGTATGAGTATGTGGATGGCCTCCCTTTTCTACAGTTGAAGACTCTAGAGGAGTTAGCTAGGTATCTAGGGCTTCCAGACCCTCCTGTCAAGGGAGATCCATATTTGTATGATAGGATGTGGATGGAGGATAGGGATAAATTAATTGAGTACCTGTCTTGGAGAGTGGAGACTATCTATAAATCGTTTGAACGATTGGCTCACGACATTATCGAGATGTCTAGTGTAACGGGTATCCCATTGGATTACGTCTTAACATCATCTAGTGGGAGGCAGGTCGAATTCTATATTATGTGTGAGGCGGTTGGGAGGGGTGAGGTTATCCCGCCCCAGGTGTCTAGGGAGGTAAGGTCGTATCAGGGTGGTATGGTGTTGGAGCCTGTCAAGGGTCTGCATAGAGGGGTTGCGGTGATAGATTTCAAGTCTATGTACCCCTCGATAATGATAAAATACAATATAAGCCCTGAGACTGTAACGGATAGGAGGGGCGACAACGTAGAGTTTTTCGAGGAGGTTGGGCTTGGCGTCCATCGTGATAGGGAGGGGCTTCTCCCAACCCTGGTTGAGAAACTTATTAGGCTGAGGGATGAGGCTAGGAGGAGCCTGACGGGTCTCCCTAGAGAGGATCCTAGGTTTAAGGTGGTGGATGCTAGGCAGAGGATATATAAGATACTTGCTAATACGGTCTATGGATATATGGGGTGGCCCTCCGCTAGGTGGTATAGTAGGCAGGCGGCCCTCCTCGTCACGTATCTAGGGAGGCAGGTCATCACGGCAACTATGGATAAGGCATCTAAACTGGGGCTGGAGATAATATATGGAGATACAGATAGCCTATTCGTCAGGCATAATGTAGAGAAGATTGGGGAGTTACTTAGTTGGGTCGAGAATGAACTTGGTATGGAGGCCAAGTTGGAGAAGGTTTATAAGAGGGTGATATTCACATCCGCTAAGAAGAGGTATGCCGGTATCTATGATTCGGTGGTTGAGCTGGTTGGGCTTGAGTATCTCCGTAGGGACTGGTGTAGATATGCTAGGAATCTACAGTATGATGTTGCTAGTGAGGTGTTGGTCATGGGCGGTGTTGGTGATAGTCTGGGGATAGTGAAGAGGTATGTTGATAGGCTTAGGAGGGGGGAGGTGCCCCTGGATGACCTAGTAATATGGGAGCAGATAAGTAAGCCGCTGGATGAGTATAAGGTTAACTCCCCACATATAGAGGTTGCTAGGAAGCTGGCTATGAAGGGGTGGAAGATTAGGAGGGGCGTGTTCATAGGATATGTTATTCAGAAGGGTGATGGGCCAATATATACGAGGGCTGTCCACTACTTGGATGCAGATCCAAGTCTGATAGACGTTGGCTATTACGTGAAGCACCAGCTTATACCTTCTGCCCATAGAGTTTTGGAGCCTATAGGTGTATCTCGGAAGGAGGTTGAGAATGTAGCTCTATATAGTGGTAGGGGGTTAGACGCCTTTATGTGAGGGGTGAGGGATGTCTCAGTTATCTACGTTTGTAGGGAAACTTTGGAGGATGTATGAGAAGGTCGAGTCTCTTGAGGAGCCTATTGGATTATATGTAAATGATGATGGTGATGGGCTTGCTGCAGGATATCTAATCTCCATACTTCTCGAGAGGTTGGGTAAGGATTATAAGATTATTGTACTTGATAAAGCCTATCCAGAGATAATCTCTAAGGTACCTGGTAGGCATGGGTCGGCAATATTTCTAGATGTTGGTGGCCCATTCTTCATATATATCCCTAAGCATTATAGGGAGTCCGTTATAGTGTTTGATGATCATATGGGTATAGCTAACCCTCCAAGGGAGATGGTGTATATAAACCCGTATAAGGAGGGGGTGGCTGAGGACAACTCCTTCTCGACTAGTGTCATGGCATATCTTGTCATTGAGAAGGTTGTCGAGGATCCGGGTAGATATGTCTCGGCTGCCCTTCTTGGGCTTGGGGAGTCCGGCTCCCGCCCCAGGGGGTTCATCAATAGATTGGTGGCTCAGGGTGTCGATAGTAGGGTGGTTAGGAGGGAGGGTAGAAGTATAAAGATAAGTTTGGGAGGGGTATATAGAGAGTATAAATCGCTTTTTAGGGATGTGACACTAGCCTCTATGATGGGCTACTATAATGATGTTGGGATCGATGTGATAGCAGCTTTCAGGTATGGTGGTCTGGAGGAGATATTATCGATGGTTAAGAGATATAGTGAGGAGAGGAAGCATCTATTTAAGGAGATGTTCAGCCTGATGGACACTGGTGAGATGGTTCTGCATAAGAGGCATATCCAGTGGGTGGAGGACTATAAGTCTTTGTTCGAGGGGGTTAGTACAAGAATATTTGATAAATTTATGTCTACAGCTTCGAGGTATGGGAGATACTTCGATCCAAACAAGTATATTCTTGGGGTGACTAAGAGGGGTAGGTATGTATCGGGATTCGGTCTTCTAGAGGAGGATTGGCTATCCATACCTATAAGGGCCACTAGAAAGGTTGAGACTTTGATAGGCCTTGGCAGGATGCAGCCTATAAATGCATTGGCTGAAGCGTCTGCATATAGAGTCATGGGGCTGGGTTATGGCTATAGGACTCAGGGGTCTGTAGTGGTTACAATGGATAGGTTTAAGGAGTTCCTATCCTTCATAGATGATCTTGCTGGTGGAGAAGATGTTGTTTAGAGAGTTTGTAGATATATGTAAGAGGGTGTCTGCCGCCAAGTCTACCACTGAGAAGATAGGTATTATAGCCAGTTATATGGGTAGGCTTGGGGAGGATGAGTTGACACCTTACATCCTATTCTTGACTGGGAATCCGGTTCCGGATAACTGGGAGAATGGATTAGGTGTAGGTTATAAAACCTTGTTGAGGGCCTTGAGGAACCCCTATAAGCCGCTGGTAGATGCAGGCCCACCTACATTATCAGAGGTCTACAACGAGTTGGTTAGGATAGCTTTAGCCAGGGGTAGGGATAGCATGGGTAGGAAGGAGGCTATGCTGAGGTCGTTGATGGGTAGGATGGGTGGTGAGGAGAGGAGGTGGCTTAGCCGCATAATCCTTGGAGAGTTGAGGATAGGCGTTGTAGATGGACATATAGTCTCATCTATAGCTCATCATTTGAACGTGTCTCAGGAGAAGGTTAGACGGCTATATATGTTTATGGGTAGTCTATATGAGATGGTTGAGGCTATTAAGAGGGGGGTTGACCTAGACAGCCTGAAGCCTAGGGTATATGTCCCTTTGAAACCTATGCTAGGGGCTCCCGCATCCACTATTCAGGAGGGCTATAATCTCCTGGGGGTGGCTAAGGCTGCTGTGGAGGAGAAGTATGATGGGTTTAGGATACAGGTCCATATTGGAGGGGGTGGTGTCAGGATATTTAGTAGGAATCTAACCGACGTAACATCTAGCTTTCCAGAGCTTGTTGAAGCTGCAGAGTCTATAGATACTAGAGAGGCCATTATAGATGGGGAGGCTGTAGCTATTGCAGGAGATGGGCGACCTCTCCCATTCCAGATCTTGATGAGGAGGTTCAGGCGGGTCGCCGATCTTGAAGAGTATAGGGGTAGGATTCCAGTGACGATGAAGCTGTTCGACCTACTCTATCTAAATGGTGAGTTATACATTGACTCCACCTACTTAGATAGGAGGAGGAAGTTGGAGGAGATAGTTCCTGAGAGGCTCTTGAGTAGGGTTGCTATTGATGTGGGGGTTGAGGACGCTGAAAAATTCTATCGGGAGTCTATTAGACTGGGTAATGAGGGTGTGATGATTAAGAGGTTGGACTCACCCTATGTATTGGGTAGTAGGGGTAGGTACTGGGTGAAGGTTAAGGATAAGGAGACCTTGGATGTTGTAGTCGTGGGTGCGGAGTGGGGGCATGGTAGGAGAAGGGGTTGGCTCAGCGACTACTATCTAGCGGTCTATAACCCCTATAATGGGGAGTATGAAATGGTTGGTAAGACGTTTAAGGGGCTTACTGATGAGGAGTTTAGATATATGACCAGGCGTCTAAAGGAGTTAGTAGTTAGGGATGAGGGGTATAGGGTCTTTGTCAAGCCGGAGATTGTTGTTGAGGTCGATTTCAACGAGATACAGGAGAGTCCAAAGTATAGGAGTGGATATGCTCTTAGACTGGCTAGGATAAGGAGGATTAGAGAGGATAAGAAGCCTGATGAGGCTGCCACGATCGATGATTTGAAGAGGTTGTATGAGGAGCAGTTTCGGAGGAAGGCTAGGCTGTAACCGTTTAACGTGTGACGGGATTACATTATCTGGATATTACACCAGCTATATCAATACTTGGCTTCCCCACTATAGTGGCATCAGCCAGCCTGGTGGGCTGGCTTGTTGAGGCTTGGAACCCCTGGTTAGTGGGGCCAAGCCTATAAGGAGGCTTCCAGAACGAGTTGGGAGTCTCCCATGTAGAGACCCCTACCACGGGGGGTTTGGACCCCAATGGGGATGGGGGAGCACCCTAAATCCCCTGAGGGGTATCACTGGATGGGCCGACCCCCGTGGATAGGGTGGCACTGGCCTCTCTACATGGGAGGTTTCCAACCTGTTTTGGAGCCTCCGAAGTGGCTGGCCTCCCCGACTAGGGGTGTCTGGATACTTAAACTTTCCAAGCCTCCGGGAACCTGTCTAGGGATGGGCAGGGGGGTGGCTGGCCACCACTTACCCCGGCAAGCCCTGAACTAGATGGGTTCCCTACGGGCCCGGGAGGCTTGGAAAGTGTTAGCCAGCCCACCAGGCTGGCTGATGCGGAGATATACCTCCTACATATCTCCTGGATAGATTTATTCTGATGTTGTTTTTGAGGTTATTGTTCTTAGGGTAGCGGTTATTATTACCTCGGTTTCATGCAGATGTCTGTTTCTAGTGTTTCGGGAGGGTGTTCCCTTGAAGATGTATATCTTCTTATCGATATTGTCTAGGATGGTGTTCAACACCTTCAGGGATGAGTCGTATAGCTTGTTTATCGAGAGTCCATAGCTAAATATTGATGTATAGAATGGGTCTATTACGTTATCAACCCTGTTCCTCCTGCTCCATGTGTTTTCGATGGATGCCTCTGTCAAGGTGTATCCATATTTGGATCTGAGTGTATTAACCATGTTCTTCAGGTGTGATATAGCTTTGTCGCTGCCTCTATATGTGAGGGCTTGGCCTATAAACCAGTTGTCTATAGAGTGTCTGACTATCTTGGCTCCCGTGGTTGAGATAGCATCTATATATCTTCCACCTAGGTAGAAGCCCCTCTCTATTGAGTCTATGAGTCTTGATAACTTCTCTCTAACGATAAATCTATCCTTTGAATCCTCGTCTATAATGGCTCTATAGTAGGTCTCTAGTGTGGCTAGATACATGCTATTAGTGTATAGGGTTGATCCCTCTCTACCCAGTTCTATAATCCAATCCTCCTCACCGGTTTGTTCTAGAAGCCCATCTCCATTTATATCCCTCCTAAATAGGAATGCAACTCCCTTCTCAACCGCCTCCTTCATCTCGTTATCCCAGTAACCTGTTGCAAGGCTGTATCCTAGGATTGTCTGTAGTGCGTGGCATGTTGAGTCGACGTCTAGATATTTCGATATAGATGTTAATCCATCCCCAACTACTGTGGGGAATCCCCCCTCTAAAGCCTCATCTGCCTCTGTATAGCCATTTATGTGTTTAAACTCGTCCCCCTCCCTAATCTGTGAGTCTAACAGCTTCTTGACCACGTCACCAGCTATGTTGAAATAATTTATCTCGTCGACCTCTATTACCGTATTAAGAAGTATATTTATGATTCTCACGTCGAAGGATTTTTCAACTCTCCTCCTGATACTTCTAATATTCGACATATATCTCCTTGTTACTTGCTCCGCCTTATCCATCGCCTCCCTATAGATGGGTATATCTATATCCTCCATCCCATCCACAGCCCCCGACTTGTAAATATTTTTGCTTGGGCGGAATATCTATATTCATCTCTAGAGGTGGATGTGGATAATGGATGTTGAGAGTAGGATGGAGTTGTTTATGAGGCCTCCAACAGCTGAGGTGCTTACTGTTGATAGGCTTAGGGAGTATTTATTGACTGGTGTTGAGTTGAAGCACTATATAGGATATGAGGTATCAGGCTATATGCATCTGGGTACTGGTGTTGTACCCATCCATAAAGTGGTTGACCTACAAGCTGCAGGTGTGGATACTATGATCTTCCTAGCTGACTACCATAGTTGGGTTAATAGGAAGCTAGGGGGTGACTTAGATACAATTAGGAGGGTGGCTGGAGGCTATTATCTAGAGACTTTTAAGAAGGTTATAGAGGCTTTAGGGGGTGATCCTTCGAGGACCAGGTTCGTCCTAGCCTCCGATTTCTATGAGGAGATGGGGAGTGAGTATTTTAGAAACTTCTTGAGGGTGTCTCTTAACGTATCCCTATCTAGGGTGAGGAGGAGTATCTCTATAATGGGGAGGAGGGAGGGTGAGTCGGTGTCTTTCGGCCAGCTGGTCTATGTGCCTATGCAAGTTGCAGATATTTTTAGTCTTGGGGTTAATGTGGCCCACGGAGGGATCGACCAGAGGAAGGCTCACGTTGTGGCTATAGAACTGGGTGATGAGTTTGGATATAAGCCTATAGCTATACATCACAGGCTCGTCCTCGGCATAGGCCTTACTGAGGAGGAGGTGACGAATATTAGGATGGCTCTTGAGAGTGGAGATAGGGATAGGTTTGTAGATACCGTGTTGAGTATAAAGATGTCTAAGTCACTTCCTGATACAGCGATATTTCTGCATGATGATAGGGAGGATATTGAGAGGAAGTTGAGGAGGGCGTACTGCCCTCCTCGAGAGGTCAAGGTTAATCCCGTCTTCTCTATGTTGGAGAATGTTGTATATCCTTATCTAGTTAGGAAGGGCCTGGAGTTTGTCGTAGTGAATGAGAAGACTGGTGAGGAGTATCGGTTTGAGAGGTATGAGGAGGTTGTAGAGAGCTATCTTCAGGGTGGTATACACCCTCTAGACCTTAAGATGGCTGTAGCGAGGTATATCGGGGATATGTTGGAGCCTGTTAGAGACTTTCTCCTCAGGGGAGGGGGTAGGCGATTTATAGAGGAGCTGGATAGCCTTAGGATAACGAGGTGAGTCTTATGCCTAGAATATTACTGACTAATGATGATGGTTTTCACAGCCCAGGTCTACGTAGAATGATAGATGTGTTGTCGCAGTTCTCAGAGTTGATAGTGGTTTGTCCGGAGCAGCAGAGGAGTGCAGCTGGATTAAGCGTCACCCTCCACAAGCCACTTAGGATTAGGAGTGTGTTGTATAACAACCTGCCCTGTTACCTGGTTAATGGAACCACGGGTGACTGTGTCAGTCTAGGTCTCTTCCACATTATGGATAAACCTCCTGATATGACTGTCTCGGGGATGAACATTGGTGAGAATGTGAGCCTCCTAGAGTTCTTCATGAGTGGAACGGTTGCAGGGGCTTTGATAGCGGCTATACATAACATACCTAGTATAGCCTTCTCCAAATCTATTGAGAAGGCTGATGTTATTGGAGGTAGGGTCGAGAGAGGGGGTTTTAAGGTAGCTAGTAGGATAGCTGGTGAGATCGTTAAATATGTTTTGGAGGAGGGTATGCCAGAGTCGATAGACATGTATAATGTGAACTTTCCGAGGAGGGTCTCCCCATCCACTAGGGTTGTTGCCACTAAGCTGGCTAGACTCTCCCTCAACACCAGAGTTTATGTCAGGCATGATCCTAGGGGGAGGGAGTATTATTGGCTCTGGGGGGAGAAGTTTAACACGTTTGCAGAGGGTACGGATGCAAATGAGGTGTTGGTCAATGGTAACATCTCTATAACCCCTATCTCCCTTAAAAGTCTATCTCCTGATCCTAATATTGAGATGGTAAATAAGCTAGTAGATTACATAAACGACTACGTATCTAACATGGTGAGGTGAGGTTGGCACTATCCAAATAGGTTTCTCCTCAAAATACCTCGTTTAATATTGGGCCTCAACAGGTTAATTTTTAGCTTTAATGTTAAGGTGGTTATATGGAGCGTTTCGACGCCATCGTGATTGGATTGGGCCCTGGAGGGGCTTCAGCCCTATACAAGATAGCATCCCAAGGATACAGTGTGATAGGGTTTGATAAGAGGAGAGAGATAGGAGTCCCTATACAGTGTGGAGAGTTTATACCTCAGTACCACGAGTATAGTGGGATACTTCCTGAGGTTACGGATGAGTATCTCGAGATATTTAGGAAGATGCCTCTAAAACTGGTGGATAACAGGACTGATAGGGTTAGGGTTGTGACCCCAGGTGGGGATGAGTATGAGGTGGGCTTCGACGGTTTCGTGATAGATAGGGAGCGTTTCGACAAGTGGATAGTTAAGATGGCTGTGGATAAAGGTGCTGAGGTGAGGATAAGGGCTAATGTCTTCAAGCTGGAGAGGGATGGCTCTGTTAAGGTGAGGATAGGTGATAGGGTAGAGACTTATAGTGCGTCGGTCGTAGTGATAGCCGCCGGCACGTCATCGACATTGTTGGAACAGGTTGGACTGTATAGGGAGGTTGATGAGCTTAACCTGGGTCATGTAATCAACTATCAGATGGCTGGTGTCGATTCCGATGAGAGTGTGGTTGAGATGTATACGGGTAAGCTGTGGAGTCCTGGGGCATATGCATGGATAATCCCGAAGGGAGGTGGTGTGGCTAATGTGGGGCTGGGCATTAGATACGACTATGTCGATGGGGAGAAGGATATCAACGTCTATATGAACAGGTTTTGGAGGGAGCACCCCATCGCTTCTCCAAAGTTGAGGAGAGCACAGCCTCTCTCCTATGTCGGTGGGTTGGTGCCTGTTGGCCCCCCTCCTAAGAAGACTGTTAATGGGAGGTTTATCTCTGTAGGGGATGCGGCAAACCAAAATATTGCTTCACTGGGGGCTGGGATAGTTACGTCATCTATAGGTGGCATAGCTGCTGGTGAGGCTGTGGGTAAATATCTCTCTGGGGAGGAGGAGTTAACCTTTTATGAGGATCTTTGGAGGAGGTTGATGGGTAGGGCCCTTGAAGATGGTTATAAACTCAGGCTGGTCATAGACATAATCACTAAGGATGATAGGCTTACCGACGAGTTTATGAGAATCGTTGGAAATGAGAGGATAAGGGATCTTGTCTACACTAGAACTCCGACTAACATGGATCTACTGAGGATTGCGAAGAGTCTCTTGACTGGATAGTTGGTTACAGGGATATAATCTCAACATCCTTCTTTTTAACGTCCACCACGGCTAACGTCTTCTCACCCTTTAGATATCCACATCCTTCGCCTGGATTGACGACTAGGGTTTCGCCAACAAATTCGACGGTCTTCTCATGTGTATGTCCATATAGGACTATATCGTATCTTCCAGACTCCGCCATTATCCAAGGTAGCTCCATGTAGGTGCCATGTGTGACTCCTATAGAGGCTCCCTCCAACTCTATCTCCAGTATATCTCTTCCCAGCGTCCAGCCTCTCTCAATATACCTCTGGCTTAGTAGCAATACCTCTCCATCATTGTTCCCCAGCACGCCATATACATTTTTAAACCCTGTCTCCTCCATCCACTCAACTGTGAATGGGGATATGTGGTCTCCACAGTGTACCCCAATCTTAAGCTCGCGTCTGGATAGTATGGAGGTCAAAGCCTTGAAGAATGATATGTTGTCGTGGGTGTCTGATATGACGCATATCTTCATAGGATTGTAATAGCTTTAGACCATAAATATATCGTTCCAGTTGATGTTTGGACACGTTTTTTGGACTCTAATATCCCTTATTTGATGTTATATGGAGCCCCGGCCGGGATTTGAACCCGGGACCTGCGGCTTACGAGGCCGCCGCTCTACCTCTGAGCTACCGGGGCGTCTTCACGCTTGACAGCCTTTAATATGTATTCTAGTCTCCACCTAATTATAGGGGTTTATCGATATGCTTAGATACTGGGGTGAGGCGTACCTCCCTATTCTCCATAACATCAAGGAACTTTATCTTCTTGACTCCGTCTCTAAAGGCTATTAAACCCCTTACGTTTAGCCCCTCTACCTCCTTGGCAAGCCTCTCTATGGATGACTTAGTGACCCTGGAGGATTTACATTCTATAACCAGTACATCCCTGTTTGATATTGCTATTAAGTCAACGGGTTTAGATCCTGCGGATCTATAAACCTTATACCCAATCCCCTCGAGAAACTTCTTTACTCGTATCTCGAACTTGTACCCCTTCCTATATCTCTTGTTAGGCATCTCTATGCATTATTACATTACTCGTTTATGTTAAATTAATGTTTGGAGATGGGTAGGATAGTTATCCCTAGGATTGTCCTAGATGAGTTCATCTCTGAAGTCAGGAGGAGTGATATTGAGGTGTGCGGGTTACTGGTGGGGAGGCGGGATGGTGAGGACGCTTATGTTGAGAAGCTATATATAGCTGAGAACATGGACAGAAGTCCGGTTAGGTTCACTATTGACCCGTACACCATGTTGAAGGCTTTTGAGGAGGCTGAGAATATGGGTATGGAGGTTATCGGAGTTATACATAGCCACCCCGCTCCTCCATCACCCAGCAATCTCGATCTAGAGAATATGTATAGGTGGCAAGTCGTATGGGTTATTGTTGATTCCAATAGCCTCGATGCAGCGGCATGGAGGTATAGGAATGGTCTAGAGAGGGTAGAATTGATTATATCTTGAGATGGATAAAGTTATATGAGGCTGGTGTTTGGGAAATGTCTAAAAGTGAGAAGGTATTCTCTCTAGCCCGTAGGAGAGGTTTCTTCTGGCCTGCATATGAGATATATGGTGGTACAGCAGGTTTCTACACCTGGGGTCCGCTGGGAGTTCTGTTGAAGAGGAAGGTTAAGGAGCTTTGGAGGACGATGTTCATATATAACCATGGTTTCCTCGAGATAGAGGGGCCAAGTATAGCTCCGGAGATCGTCTTCCAAGCATCCGGGCATGTAGAGGGTTTTAAAGATGTTATGGTGTCATGTGAGTCATGTGGGGCCAAGTATCGGGCGGATAAACTCCTTGAGGAGAGGGGGGTAGACGCCCCCGAAGGACTATCTCCTGAGAAATATCTCGAACTAATTGTTGATAACGGTATTAAATGTCCAGTATGTGGTGGTGAGCTTGGAGATCCTGGATACTTTATAACCATGTTCAAGACCACAATCGGTCCATATTCAAACTCTATTGGCTACCTTAGGCCGGAGACTGCTCAGAACATGTTTGTAGAGTTTAGACGTGTGTATGAGGCTATGCATAGAAAGTTCCCCATAGGTATTGCACAGATTGGGAGGGGTTATAGAAACGAGATCTCACCTAGGCAGGGGGTTATAAGGCTAAGGGAGTTTGATATGATGGAGATAGAGTATTTCTTCGACCCGGAGGATGAGGAGTTCCCATGGATAGATGACATGTTGGATGAGGAGTTGAATATTCTCCACGAGGAGTTGATAAAGTCGGGTGGAGGTGAATATGAGACTATATCTGTGAGGGAGGCTCTGGAGAGGGGTATCATTGAATATAAGTCTATGGCGTATTTCATGGCGCTTTCACATAGATTTCTAGAGGCTCTAGGTATCCCTAGGTCTAGGCAGAGGTTTAGGGAGAAGTTGGAGGGTGAGAGGGCCCATTATGCTAAGAAGGTGTTTGACCAGGAGGTCCTATTGGATAGATGGGGTTGGGTGGAGGTATCTGGTCACGCAGATAGAACGGTATATGACTTGTCTAGACACAGCGAGTATAGTGGTAAGGATATAACGGTTGAGCGCCGTCTTAAGGAGCCGGTTAAGACGGTTGTCTCGGAGGCCCATCCTGATCCTAGGAAGATTAAGGAGGTTTTCGGTGATAAGATAGGGGCTATCATGAGGGAGTTATCAAATATGGAGCCGGGGGATCTATACAACATCATCATGAGTAAGGGTTATATTGAGGCTGCTGGGGTTCGGCTGGATAAGGAAATGTTTAGACTTTCTAGTAGGGAGCAATATATAGAGGTAAAGAGGATCATTCCCAACGTTGTGGAGCCCTCATTTGGTCTGGATAGGATTGTATATGCGACTCTTGAATATGCTTATAGGGAGAGGGGGGATAGGGTCATATTAAGCCTTCCCCCATACATAGCCCCGATTGATGCAGCTGTATACCCCCTCCTTAACAAGGATGAGTTAAGGAGTGTAGCTGAAGATATCGTTGTTAATCTTGAGGCCTCTGGCTTCAAGGTCTATTTTGACTATGGAGATAGTATTGGGAGGCTCTACGCCAGGGGTGATGAGATAGGTATTCCCGTGGCTTTCACGGTGGATATGACGACTTTGAAGGATGACACGGTCACGGTCAGGGATAGGGATACCTGGGTACAATACAGGATACCTAGGGATAAGGCGTTGGAGTTTATGGAGAGGCTGGTCACTGGGGAGGCGTTTGAAGAAATATGTAGGTCGATGGGTTTAAGGCGTGTATCAACCTAGAATCTTTCACCCAGATATTTATCATAATCCTCTATATCGTTTATGCTTATCCTCTCTAGGCTGCTGAACCTCCTCCTCCTACGTATCTTTCTCTCTACATATACTCCGCATCTGCCGTCTGGGAGGAGTTTATTTATGCTGCATGTGGGGAATTGGCAAGGCTGGGGTATACAATCGTCGTCTACCAGCTTACATATCCTTCTGTCCCTAGTTATTAATAGGCTTCTATTACTGCATCTAAAGTATTTACAGAATGGGGTGCAGTATTCCACCTCCCCGGGCTCTATCACTCGCCCCCTCATATATAGCATCCTCGCCAGAGTCTTCTTCCATATATTACCCTGTGTTATAAACTTATAAAGCTATTGTATACTCCGTATTAACTTTGACGCTGCATATGCTGCCTGCCTAGCTATCCGTATTGGCTCGGGAACACCCCCTTCAATGGTTATCTGATTCAGGAGTCTCGTGGCGTCTGCTATCGATATACCTATAGACCTAACATATATCCTCTTCCCAGTCTTCAAGGTCACCTCCACTCTGTCTCCAAGACGGAGATAAAGTAGGAGCCTCTCCTCCCACCTCGGCATATTAACTAAATATGGTATTAGACCCTCCGACTCGTCGTAGGTTAGTGCAACAATCGGCTTTCCAAAGGTGTGGTATAACTCGTCTAGATCAACTATGTTGTACCAGCTTAGTACTACGCCGGACAAGACTATTACGTTTATATCTTCCCTTCCAAACCCCTCTATCAAATCAATTATGTTTTTTGTTGAATCTAGCCCACCCACTGTATTGAGTCTATACTGTATACCGTCGAATCCGCGGTCCAGCCTATATACTACGCCCGCAAGAACTGAATATCTATCTTGCCTATCGAAACTCTCTGCAATTGCTAGTACCCTACTTCCTCTCTTAAATAGATTCATACAAGAATGAATATAATGCCTTTATAGAGATTAGGTGGGTGGATAGTATTGGTTGAGGTATGGCTTCCATACAGAGATGTTGAGATACCTGTTATGCTTCCCGACCCGATAAACTTGATGATTCAGCCTAAGACTGTGTATCCAAAGTCTCTCGAGAGAGATGCCCTTGAGAAGCTAAAGCTTTTAATAGGTGATAAGGCACGTCCGGTTCTATCTCCAGCAGCAGACCCTGTTGAGAAGAGATTCATCAACAGGCTCTTAAAGAGGATAGGTGTTGAGATAGGTGGGGGTCGGGAGGTGTATATAGATATCTTTAGGGAGGATATACTCCTAGGGTTTAGAAGCAGTATTTGGATACCTAGGTTGAGGGATTTGGAGCCTAGGGAGTTATTGGATGGGTCTAAAGAACTGGATGAGGGTCTACCTAGGTCTGTATACGTAGATATCGTATTGGATGGTGGGGGGAGGGTGCACCAGGTATTTGGCTCCAAGGATGGGAGCCACTTTGAGGAGGCTAGGGAGGAGTATCTAAGGGGGTGGTGCTTAAGGGGTGAACCCGCCTCCCTGATTATAGCGAGTGTAGGTGGGTCTCCCTGGGATGAGAGCTTGATACTTAGCATCTCATCCCTGGCAAAAGCCGCTAAGATACTGGATGGAGACTCTATATTGATAGGTGTGACTGCTGCCAAAGAGCTGGGGATTCCGCCTACGAAACTTGGTGTTAAGGATATTGAGGAGGTATCGAGTTTTCAAGAGGCTTATCTCTGGAGGGCTAGGAGGCTTCTGAATAATGTTAACGTTGTTGTTTATGGGAGTATCCCTAGGATCTTCGCTAGTATGATGGGTGTCAGTAGGGTTAAGAACGTGGAGGGCTATATTCATAGGCTGCCAGTAAGTAAAAAGAGGAGTGTACTGGTTTTTGAAGATCTCTATCTATCCAGTGTTTCACGATGTACTAGATCCCAAGGGGAATTGGGAGTAGAGTGATGCCCAGGATCACGCTGAACACGTACAGTATCTTTCTACTTGTAGATAGTGGGGTTATATCATTTAGTGGCCTAACACTTCTCCCCCCACTCATCATATAGAAGAATATTATTATCGCCGCGAAAGCCACGAATCCTATTAAAACCATTAGTAGAATAGCTATGAGAGTTATCGTTTTATGTCTCTCCTCGCCGAAGACGGCTCTTGCAAGATGCCCCCCGTCTAGTTGCCATGCTGGTATGAGGTTTAGACCTGTTATCAGCATCCCTAGAACTGCTACAAATGATATTGGGTCTAATAGTATTATTGAGTCTGGTGGGATATCTCTAAAAGTATATAGGAGTTTTATGTAGAGCCATGGAACTGGGAATGGTATCGGGTCTCTCCCAAGTTTCCCAAGAAATTCTTGGTACTCCTCTTGTGTAAGAACCGGTGTATGTGGTATTGAGTAGAATAGTATGAGGAAGGTGGGTATTAAACCTGCTAATGGCCCTGCGAGACCGATATCGAATAGGCTATCCCTGTTATTGGGGGGTTCCCTCTGGCTGATTACTGCTCCAAATGTGGGTATAAATCCGGGTACACCCGGTATTCCGGGGATGAAGTAGGGCATTGAGGCGTCAACACCGTATCTCCTGATCATGACTAGGTGGCCGAGTTCATGGATCCCGATTATCGATAGGAGACCCACGGTGTAGAGGAGGCCTGTTAGGATGGGGGTGTATGCCGGTATCAGTTCATATAGTAGTGGTGACTGGGTCTTGAAATATGCATCTATCACTATCACTGTAAGCGTGACTATGAAGAGGATTAGTGGTTTTCTACTCGGTTTAGACTGGGTGAGGGGATACCTGTTTATTATCAGTTCCACCTTGGAAGGGCTTAACTCTCGGGTGAAGGCTATGTATCCAACCTTCTTCAGGTTATTCACGTAGTTCATAAACCTGTCTCGAAAGTCGTCTGTATATGTTACTATAAACCTAGGGTATCCATAATATATCTGCATATCCTCTACATCAAAGTATTTATAGGTTATCTCCTCTATGGTCTGGACATCGTAGGGGAAACTTGATACCTCCTCCATATAAACCACTTCCCTATCTCTAGACTGGCATCTAACCTCTTAAACAATATAATTGCCTATCAAACCAATAATTATATACCGTGAGCAGAAGCATCGAGTATAAGGTGGAGAGGGTTAGATATGATGAACTGGGTGTAGTCAAGGCTCTTAATGAGGCTCTTCTCCCTGAGAACTACCCCATGTACTTCTATGAAAACCTGTTTAAGAGTTGGGGTGATGCTTTCCTAGTTGCAAAGGTTGATGGGGAGATAGTTGGATATGTGATGTGTAGGGTGGAGAAGGAGTTTAGGTTGGAGCTTCCAATCAGGATTCTAAAGGTTGGACATATAGTGTCCATAGCGGTGAAGCCTGAGTATAGGAGGATGGGTATAGGGAGATCCCTTATGGAGAGGGCGGTGAAGACGTTGTTTGATATGTATGGGGTGGAATACGTGTATCTCGAGGTTAGAGTTAGTAATGAGGCGGCCATTAAGTTCTATGAGAAGCTTGGTTTTAAAATTACTCGGAGGGTATCTGGATACTACAGGGATGGTGAGGATGCATATATAATGAGACTAGATAAGTAGATATTCTATGGCTACAATATATGAAGTCATTCTCCTCCTAGTAGAGATACAGATCTTCACGGTATCTGGGGCGTTGGCTCCCGGCCCTCTATCAATGGCTACCCTGGGGGCTGGGTTGAAGAGAGGTTGGAGAGCGGGCTTGTATGCCGCTACTGGTCACCTGATAGTTGAGCTGCCAATATTCTTCTCTATAGCTGTTGGCCTCCTCACTATTGAGTCTATCGTTGAGATTGAGAGTGTATTGCTAGGGATTGGCGGGTCATACCTTATATATATTGGGTATACGCAGGCTAGGATGTCGGATGTTGAGTTCAGGGCTCTGGAGGAGGCGAGACATCCTATTCTGATAGGTATGATGTTCAGCCTATTCAATCCATACTTCATCCTGTGGTGGGTAGCTCTTGGAAGCGTATTCATATATGACTCTATAAAGCTTCTTGGATTCTACTCATTACCCCTAGTATATGTCGCCCATGTATGGATGGACTATGCCTGGCTGACCCTGCTATCGTTCATTGCAGGGGAGGGGGCAACCAGGTTTGGAGGCAGGCTGATAAGGTATGTAAATATTGTCTTGGGGCTTCTCTTAATCGGGATGGGAATATCCTTCCTATTAAGCGCTCTCAAT
>JALSHT010000007.1 GCA_026982095.1 Nitrososphaeria archaeon
TATACTCCCTTATATCGAGAGAGCTACATATATGCGCCACAACCTTAGGATCATCACCCGATATAACACTAACCTTAAATCCATGGGCTCGAAGCTTCTCCAAAACCTCTTGTGCATCCTCACGGATAGAATCCTCTATATAAAATAGAGCCCTCAACTTACCATCTATAGCTACATATATCGTCGTGTACTGCTTTAGACTATTATCTTCTAAAGGAAGATCTATACCATATCTTCTAAGGAGATTCCTATTACCAATTAAAACCAGTTTACCATTATACACACCCTTAATACCTTCTCCCTTAAAATACTCTATATCACCGATATCACCACACTCTATATCACCCAACCTACTCCATATATAATCTAGCAATGCCTTAGAGATTGGATGGTTTGAGAAGGCCTCCACACATGCAACAGCCTTATAGATAGACTCTTCATCTCCATATAATACGGATTTAACCACTTTAGGCCTTCCATATGTAAGGGTTCCTGTCTTATCAAAAACTATATAGTTAATCCTAGGAAGTACCTCGATGGCATCTCCACTCCTAATCAAGACCCCCTTGGAGGCGACTACCGAACTCCCCATCACCAGAGCCAGGGGGGAAGCCATCCCCAATGCACAGGGATAGCCCATCACATAAACAGTCAATAAAACGAATAAGGCAGAGGCAAAATTGGGATAGCCATATATGATATAGGATCCTATAGCCCAGGAAATAGATGAGGCGATGCCAGCCACTACAACACTGGGGACATAATACTTTAAAACCTTATCCAATAACCTCAGAATATTTGGTTTAGCGGCTCTAGAAAACTTTATATAATCGACAACATGGTCTATAAACCTGTTTCCAACAACCCTTAAAGCCTTAACTATCACTGGATTCTCGAGATTTAAAGACCCGCTTATAACTTCATCCCCTACAGATTTATCTACTGGGATGGACTCCCCAGTAACTAAGGATTCATCAAATGAGGAGGAGCCCTCAACAACAACTCCATCAACCGCCGCCCTCTCACCTGGCCTGATAATCACTAGATCACCTTCCACAACCTCTTCAATAGACACCTCAATTTTAGTGCCATCCCTAACTATTACAGCTTTATCAGGAGATAGGCGTTTAACCCTCTCAATAGCCTCTCTAGACCTCTTCCTAACATACTCACCTGAATATCCCCCCAACAAGTGGTATGTAGTTACGAATGAAGAAACTCCAAAGAACTCTATTGGAGGGAACACATCAACTCCATATATGAATCCCAATAGACCTCCAAATACACCGGCAAAACCAGTTACAGCCATGAGAACATGCTGGTTAAGGATTCCTCTCCTAATAACGTTGAACGCCATAACAAGATATCGATAGCCCAGGATAAAGAAATTGGTGGAAGCCAGAATAGATACTATGAATATATTATATGGTATGTAGAGCCCGAGCCACATAAAAACCATTGAAAGACCTATATATAGTGAGATCAGTCCAGAGACGATTAACCTCCTCCTCTCAGCCACATACTCCTTCTCAAGAGACTCCTCCTCAAACCTATACCCTAGATCCTCAACCAACTTGGATAGAGTCTCCTCATCAACCTTCTCATCATCATAGTCAATATATATCTCTTCATGGGCCATACTTACATAGACCCTCTCAACCCCATCAAGAGTTGAGAGAGCCTTATATATAGTCTCCACACAAAATGAACACTGTATACCATAAATCTTTCTATGGAGCCTAGGCATCCAACATCACTCTTTAACTTTATATCCAAGTTCATTTAGAGAGGCAATAATCAACTCCTTCTCCACAGAATCTTCAGCCAAGACTAGGACCCTTCTATACTGGATGACATCAACCTTATGTATACCGTCTATTGAGGAGAGTCTCTCAACGATCTTAGATACGCATTTATCACAATGTATAGATTCGACCTCAAACCCAATTATCTTCATAACCACTATAAAAATATTTGTAGTGGTTGAATATAAACTGGGTAGTGGGAGAAGCTAACCTTCCCTTATGCCTATAACAACCATCCTAGGACTGTCAAACTTAAATACGTTCTTCCTATAGTCTCCATATATCTTTACCAGCTTGAGCCCAACCTCTCTAAACATCTCCCTAAACTCCCATGGGAAATATATCCTCACATTTATAGACTTTACCTCCACCAATCTACTAGACTCATCCATATAACGTCTAGTTAAATGGAATACGGGTTCCTCAGGCTCCATCACACACTCCTCCAAAATAGTGTAGCCACCAGACTCATACCAAGTCTTTATAGAGCCGCCAACCCTACCCATATTTTCAACCACTCTATAGGGGTTCCAAACATCGATCAAAACCCTACCACCAGGCTTCAATGAGGAGGCCATACCCCTTAAAACAGAGAGATTCCCCTCATCATCAAAATATCCAAATGCAGTGAAAAACATGTATGCAGCATCATACTCTTGAGGAAGATTTAACCACCTAATATCACCCTTAATAATCTCAACCCTATCCTCAACACCATACTCCCTAATCCTCTCGATAGCCTTGCCAAGTAAATACTCACTAGCATCTACACATACAACATCAAAACCAGCCATAGCTAGGTATACAGCGTGCCTAGCATATCCACAGCCAACATCCAAAACCTTCGCCGGAGGAGCCAACTCTAAAGCATCTATAATAAACTCGGCCTCACTCCTATTCCTCTCTTCAGGCTCATTCGGCCTATAAGTCTTATAATATACTTCATTGAAGAATTTATAGACATCAACCATATACACACCCTCAAGAAATAGAATTCCCTATACACTATATCTCCCATTTCTCCATGTTATACGCCATATCCCAGAATAGATATTCGTATCTACTCCCCAGCCTAAACAGCTTCTCAAGCCTCCCAAAATCATATTCTACACCATATCTATCTACAAGGAACCTGAGATTTTCAACCATGATTATATAGTCATCAGATAGATATACTTCACACCAGCTCCTATATAGCTCGACTCCATTTCCCCTGAGCAGTTCCTGATTTACTTGGGCAATCTCCATATAACTCCAGAAACAGGGTAGTATAGCGGTCAACCCCTCTATAAAGGGGTGTAACGCGCATGTCTTAAGCAGGAAATTCATATATGCCTCATTAGTTGGAGCAGGCTCAGTAGATAATACATCATCCATTGATAGGCCAAGCTTCCCAATCAACTCCCTATAATTCTCCATCTCAGTAGATGCATCTAGATACGCTATCTCCAAAGCCTTCTCAGCTATCTCAGGCTCGGATTTCGCGGCTATTAGACTTAGGCATTTATACATTGTAACTAGATAGTTGTAGTCCTGTATAATGTAATACTTGAATTTCTCCATTGGAAGTGTACCATTGTAAAGCTCAACCACAAATGGATGTCTAAATATCCTCCTCCAAATATTATCTACAGAGGCTCTAAGCTGTGATGTGAGGGTCATATTATCTACCTCCTTAGATATTGAGCTATGGATGATGCTAAAGCCCCATATATAGCTCCACTTGCCATAGCCGCAACTAGCCAGAGCATCATAACATCTGGAGTTGCAATCGCATCGAAGAGTACCGCATCCAAGGCTACAGCCCCAGGCCCAGCCATTGCACCTGCCAAGGCACCGGCTAATACATCATACCTCCTATACCTCAGAATAGCATATACAAACTCGGATAGGGCACCTTGAACAACTCCGTATATGATGTTTGTAAAGCCTCCGAGAGTCGGTATCAGAGTCTCAAGTAGAGCGCCTAAAGTCTCCCCTAGAAATCCAGATAATGGTTTTCTAATGAGGGATGCAGCCAAGGGAGCGCCTACAAACCATAGTCCATAGGATATTAACCTCGCGAATATAGGGCCTCCCAATACCTTCCCAAATTCATAGACAGACCATGTAAAGTAGAATATTATACCCATAACTACGGCGACAACCCCTAGGTAGGCATAGTCTAGAGCAGTATATCTAACCCCCTTCATCACATATTCTAAATCCCTCTATAGAATAGAAAATTTCATGACTATATACTGGGTAAAACATATATAGATTAAATACGGCTTAA
>JALSHT010000008.1 GCA_026982095.1 Nitrososphaeria archaeon
ACAAGATGTTAGGATAGAAGGAGAACTTTACCCTATAGTAGCAGACATTATTAAAATCATGCAGGATATAGGATTTCGATATAGAGATAAAATTATTTGGAGAAAACCCGAGGGATACATCCGAATAAGTAGAAGGAGTGGAGTAATAATCCAGCATCCCTATCCCATGTATTTTTATCCTGATAACATTTATGAAGAAATAGTAATTTTTCAAAAAGGGAAATTCAACTACAACATGCCTGAAGAAATAAAAAAACGTTCAAAGATTGATATAAAAAAATTTCAGAGAGAGAGATGGTATCTATCGGTATGGGACATAACTAATGTACTACCTTCGAATGTTGTTAGTAAATTTACAGCTGCGTTCCCTGAAGAGTTAGCCAAAAGAATAATAACACTTTTTAGTTATGTAGGTGAAACAGTCTTGGATCCTTTTTTGGGGACGGGAACTACATCTTTAGTCGCAAAAAAATTATACAGAAATAGTATAGGTTATGAAATAGATGTAGAATTGAAGCCGATTATGGAGGAGAGACTTGGAACTAAGATAAAGCCTTTGACAGAATTTTATGAAGACCACTCAACAAGAGAGGAAATAGAAATTATAGTAAGAGAAGACGCAAGGTATCTAAGGACACAACTAAGAAGGTCTATCGAAGAAAGACTTAGAAAAAAATCCCTTAGAGACAGCTAAAGATTCTTAAGAAGGGGCATTGTGTGTCTGAGGGCAGAATAGACGTAATAACCATCAATAACTAATAGTTTTAGCTTAGAATTATGATCGCAGAAAGCAAGTTTACCTCTCGCTTTTCCTTTGATTACTGATTTAAGAATTCCCTTAATTTGGGTAGGGGTATTAGAAGTCAGCTTAAACATTACTTGTGACTCCTTTCCCTTTATTTTAGCTACACCAATCTTTATTCCAGCGTTTACAGATGGAGATTTGTTTATTCTTAACTTTAAAAGTCTAATAACATCTGTGTCTAAGTTATTCTCAATTGCTTTATGTTCAAGGTATTTCAAAGATTTGTCAAAACACCCAATGCACAGGCTGTAATACTTTATGGGGACACCTAACTTTTTATGTTTAGGCAGTGCTGCATAGTAAGTTACTTCTTTTCCACCTTGCTGCACTTCTTTAACTACATTTAATTTAAAAGATGAAAACGTTTCTAGTGATGCTTCAGCTATATCAATTAATTCACTTATATATTTTGCATTTATATAGAACATAGCCCAGTTGGTCCATTTCTCAGGATTTACCCCTCTAATGGATGTTCTTTCCAAATGATATTCTTTAATATCCACCTTGAAATATATTAAGCCAGAATTATCCGAACCTATATACACATATACTTCCTCTTCAGGTATATAGTATGCCTTTTTGCCATTATAGACTGTCTCTTTCCACCCAAGTTCCTGCGGAGTTTTTCCATACCATTCTGGAGGTATAAGTCTCTCATAGGTTATGGGATCAGGTTTCTTTATCCAACCCCTGAAATTAGAATATATTAGGGGTATAGGCGTTTTAATCTTTCTACTTTTATCCGCTGGAACATTAAAACCGTTTTTTATTAACTCATTTTGAATTTCTAAAGAACTAGGAAAATATATTTGTAGAGAGTCCACAGGAAATCTTCTAATCCATTTAACGTCAGCCAAGCTAAGTATGCCTTCAGTATCCCAGCTATTACTTTCACTCATATCATTACATATTTATCTTCATGGTATTAAACCATTAAATCAAAATGCAGTTTATATTAGTATTCATTACATATTTCATAAAGGACACTCGAATACCAAATGAAGACACTAAATATTATATTACAGAATCTGGATACTAAAGATCTTGTAAAGCTCTCTTGTTAATAGTGTTATATAATACCCCTTTTTGTTATCCACCTTTCTCATCACTGTTAAATAAATTCATGATATATTTATAAGATTTATTTGAACCCCCTTCTAACGCTGAGTATGAATTTAGTCTTCCCCTACCACTGTAAAAGATTGACACGATACACAATACCGCGTAACTCTATACTAAATGATAAGTCTAGATATCTAGATTGAGTAAACAAGTCAATAAGTAAGTATTTTATGTACGTTTCTATATATTAACAACACAATGAAGCCTACTCAAAAAATGCATATATGTTGAGGAGTTTGGAGCCTCTTATAAAAGATTAAGCAAGTCTGGAATAAATACACTTCCAATCCTCACATACTATTAGAGGGTCAATAATAGTGTTAGTAAAGAATAATGGTGGATGATCTATAGAGTCATGAAGACTAGCCTAGGCATACAACCCCTAAAAACTACTTAAACTTTATCTCTATCCTGCTCCTCCCTCTAATCCTCTTAATAACACCTCTAAAAACTAATACCTCAGCACCTAATGAAAATATTTTATTCTTGTAATATTTTAAGTCGACATCCCTTCCTAGATCCAATATGATGGCGTATGTCTTGCTGAAGTATTCCATAGAGTCGACAATCTGGCCAAGGAGCTTCTTCATATCATCCCTAGTCTTAGCTATCTTAATCTCAATTCCTATATCATCATCTAATACCAGGTCTATCTTACCTCTTACAAACGAGACTTGCCTCCTAACTCTATCCCGCCCAAGTTTAGCAACCAGAAATTGGTATAACTGTTTCTCGAGATCCTCCTCATTGATTATAGGTTCAGGTTCGAAATCCCTTAATAGATTTTTAATATCGATTTCTTCCTCCTCCATCGATCCATGTGAATGTTGTTCAGAGTCGTCCTCCTCCTCATCGACTATACCATGCTTTTCCTCTATTTCCCTCTTAAATCTCTCCAGCTCCTCCTCTAAATCCTTATATTTAACTCTATATCTCTTGGCAAATTCTATTAACTCCGACCAACTGATTTTCACCATCTTCTCAACCAGGTCTTTCTTATTAGTTATTTTGACCTTCTTATATCCAGATATCGGGTCTCCAACCAACTTTACATCACTAATTCCCTTTATGACAGATATCTTTTTAAGATGTTCATACTTGAACCTCATTAAGAGTTCAACTTTCAATTCTTTCACCTTTCTCCTATATTTTACTTGAGTAGAAATTTTGTCAACAGCCTTCTTGCTTAGCCCGCCAATCTTCTTCATAGAATCGAAAATACCCATTTTACCACCTTTACTCAATCCTTAAATGAAGATATTAACATATCGATTTCACTTTAAACTCCACAAATAATAAAGTTATAATGATTTGAAAAAATTTTAAATTATCTTTATGTTTCTCTGTCCACAGTTAGATCCTTTATAAACTGCCAGTAAATAGCAAACCAGAGATTCCAACGTTATCTTCAATTGAACACCGTATAATAGCGTTCATAGAAGTAGATCAAGACAAACCTTCCCCAGCAATTCCGGGAACGTGTATTCATTATCTTTATCTATGTCGTTGAAGTGGTACTTTACTTTGAGGATGTTTGGGTATTTCGGGATATTTTCTGCGTAGTCTTTCGCTATCAGTACTCCTCCTGCCGTTTCCCCCTTGAATTCCTGGAGGTATTTCTCCAGCTGCTTTATATCTTTTTTAGATGCTTTACCCGTCTTCACCTCAACCAATATATATTTGTTGGCTCCCGGAGGGTGTCTCAGTTTTATGAATATGTCTATATATCCCTCTGGCAAAGCCTTCTCACCGAGTATCTCGAACTCTTCTGGATCGTTATCTATGGAGAAATAGTTAAGTATGTCTTCCAATATTGTTTCCCTCAACCTATTCCTTATGAGGGACTGTAGGATCTGTTCGCGGATATAGTATTTTATGGGTATCTCCTGATACTCTCTCTTGAAGACTAGTTTGGGAGTAAACTCCTCCCCTTCTACCTCGAGTCTCTCAACATCCCTATTATAAGGCTCCCCCATCGTGGATACATTGTAGAATGTTATGGTATCAGCATGGAAGTGGGTCTTCCTATAGCCTCCTCTCAAGAGCAGGTTCTCGGCTACATATAAAAACTCTGGCTTAACCATGGACTCGTCTAGCCTCCTCTCAGGCTTTAGATAGAGTCTAAATGGGAAGTAGTATGTCTTGCCTGATGACTTGAAGGTTATTGGATCCCATGGAGGGAGGTTCTCAGCATCTCTATACGCGGCTTTCCCAACAACTCTATACAGGTTCTTAGCCCTAGCACCGTATAGGAATGATACATAGTCACCTATCTCAATATCTAGGAATGCCCAAAAACCGTTAACACTATTTGTAAAGCCCGCCAACGCGTGTTTTATACATAGCTCTAGGTTCCTCCTGTTAGATACTGAGATTAGGAAATAGTTTAAAGAGTCCTGAACAACCATCATTGAACCACCTGATGACCAAAATAATTCTATAATTATTTTATCCCAATTATACATCCATATTTCCTCCAAATTGAGATCAACATCGCCAAGTGTTAGGAGGGTGCAAATTTCATGTAGCTAGTCGTGTCATGATATAACGTCTTTTAATGTCTTTCCCATCCTCAGCCCCACTCCTATGCTTGTGGTTAATCCACCCACATTTCCAGTGTCCACCATATATGGGGTAATTATCTCATCTCTGCCTCTTCAACTCCTTAATATGAGAGTGATTGGGATATACGGTTTTGGAGGCGGCATGCGATATCAGTGTATACATCAGTCTATAACGTTATGGCACGACGTATAGACGTATGTCATCTTACTGTGTCAAACCCACATTATCAGGTGAGACGATCACAAGATACACCCTATTTTCAATCGCGGTTCTTAGGATGATGGCGTAACCACTTATATAGACACCAAGGGAGGAGAAGAAAGAATCCATAATTTCTAAAACCTCCCTTGGGGTAGGCATTGCTATCAATGAAGAACCCCCTAATACCAGATAAAAATATTATGTAATCAGAGCCAGACTCTTCATACGGCGATACCAGGGAGTCTCATAGATACGGATTTATAAATTGATTTGTTAGTGGTATCGACAATATCACTATTGATATCAGAAGGGTTTTGACGTGATGTTTAAACCTCCTTTTAAAAACATCTCTAGAGATTATGCATATAAAGGTATTCATAGTCATCTACAGAAATGTGGTCTAAAGTGTCAAATAAGACTGAGTCTACGATAGGAAGGTCTTTTAACGCGCTACCTACACCCGAGTAGTACGTAGACCAGGAACCCGTCCCATAGGTTGAATATACAACTTGTAGACATCCGTAGCTAAAGAGCGGGGCCAACAGCGTATGCTGACAGTAATACACCCTACCAAAGTACCTCACGTCATATGCGAGTATTATCGAAGGCCCCTCTCTAAAGGGTTTGACGGGTAGATTAACGTATATAACGTTATATGGTCTCTGAGCAGCTGCAACTATCTTACTGAACCCGATGGATCCAGAATCATTCCTGAAAAGCCATATGTAGCGTCTGGAGGGGGTGAAGTATCCATAGCCATTGGACTGTTGACCCTGAAGACCATCAGAAATAGATATACATATACTCCGTCTCTCATATGAAAAATTGTCTTCCCAAAGAGGGGAGTGTATATACCAGTGTAATTATATATATGACCCATCATCAAATCTATATTCTGTTTTAATCTAATTGGGGAATGAAATTGGAGCTATATCTCTATATAGTGAAAACTTTCTCCCATCACAGTATACAGTAGCTATACTATCTCCTCCACACCTTCCTGAGAAGCCTCAGTATATTTCCACCCACCACCTTCTCAATCTCACTGTCTGAGTATCCGTTTCTAACCATCCACCTCACCACATTCGTGAATTGGCTGGGATTCTCCAGCCCATCCACATACTCCACAGGCTCATACTCTGGGAGACTCTCCCGACCGATTATCCTGTCTATAGATAGGAGGCTCCTGAAGGCTCTGTGGAGCGCTACATGATCACCGTAGAGGGTGTCCAGCCCAAACGCAACGTGGTCTATACCCACCAACTCCTCAATATACTTGAAATGCTGCATAACAGCCTCTATATCATGCCTCCTCCTACCCATAGTCAACGTCGTATGTGGAGCGGCCTCCACACCGAAAACCCCATCCTTCTCAGCCAGTGCATGTATAACCTCGTCAGACTTCATCCTGTTACTGGGCCATAGAGCCTTGGCACCGGCATGTGTAATGGCGAGGGGGTGTCCACTAGCCTCTATAGCCTCTAGCGACGTCTTCTCCCCAACATGAGCCAGGTCGATCAGGATTCCAAGTCTATTACACATATCTATAAATTCGTATCCAAGGTCTGTCAACCCCCTATCAACCTCGTCGGCTATCCCGCTCCCCAGCTCATTCCCAACACTATATGTGATCCCTATACATCTAACCCCAAGCCCATACAATATTTCTAGACGCTGTAGATCATACCCCACACCTGTAGGGGGACCCTCCAAATGGAGTATGAGCCCTATACCCCCCTCTCTATAAGCCTTGAAGATGTCATCCACCGCCTCAACCTTGAAAACCATCTCCTGAGAAGATAAGTCTGCCAGTCTCGTCCCTATCTGCGTTATTATATTCTCCCAAGTCCATGGATCCCTTCCATGTATCAATCCAACACCATCTAGAAGCCCATCGAAGAGAGCGTCCAATCCAGAGTGTGCAAGCCCCTCATAACCTAAAGCTGTATATCCAGATCTAATGTAGTCCATAAGCTGACCCATATCCTCTGGAAAGACAATCGGATGTTCATGGAACGATATCAATATGTTATTCTCAATCAATCCCTCCACCCTCTCCTCCTCAGTCTTAGATAGCGGTATCCATCTACTTTCCACCCTATCCAACTCTCTAGCCAGGGTAAACCTCTTCAGATATGGAAAGGCCCATGTAGATCTGTACCCACTATATCTCTTATGCTTCACACGCCAACCCCATATAAACAATGGTAACCCCTGGGTAATAGACAAATATTTGATTTGTATCCTGGATAAAATGTATATCTATGAATCTAAGATTCTCGAATGGACCGGAGTATCACAGGCTAAAGAAGGTCTTGATATATAGGCCCGGCGACGAAGTGGCTAGAGTGACATGGAGCAACTATAGGGACATGCTCTTTAGAAGACCGGTCAACCCTGAGAAGATTAGGGGGGAGTTCGAGAAGCTGAAGAGAATATTGAGGGATGAAGGGGTGGAGACAATAACATTAAACGACCTATTTGAGGAGGTGGATTGGAGGCCAGCTACAGTACCCCCAAACATGATATTTATGAGGGATGTTATGGGGGTATTAGGTAGGAAGGTGTATATGGGTGTTATGAGGCATGAGGCAAGGCGGTTTGAACCCAATATAGTACATAAAGTGTTTAAGAGACTAGGCGTTGAAAACGTACATATAATTGGGGAGGGATACTTCGAGGGGGGAGACCTTATACAGTTAAATAGAGACTATCTCATGATCGGATACGGACCCAGAACAGATTTTATAGGTGCATATAGACTAGCATTGGAAGCCGCTGAACAAGGACTCAACACGATACTCGTCTCAATGCCACCATTCAGAGTTCATCTAGACGGTGGGCTGATGCCTATAGGTAGGGATATAATACTCCTCCACCGACCCACACTAGACTACTACCCCTCCCTAGTCGTCTATAAAGATGGTGAGGAGGAGGTGGTTAATGCATATAGTTACCTAGCTGAACAGGGATATACATATATAGAGGTGGACGATGACGAGGCTCGGAGCTTCGGACCCAATGTAGCGGTAATAAATAGCACTAAAATCCTAGCATATAGATGGAATGTAAGGACTATAGACAAGCTGAGAGACGCAGGCTACGACGTAATACCCTTCGAGGGAGGAGAATATAGAGGGGCGGGTGGAGGGCCACACTGTATATTCAACACGATTGAGAGGGGGTAGAATGCTCACCCCCTCAACCTAAGTAGGTAGTATACAGCTCCACCTACTAATGCCAACACCAGAATAACTATAAAAGGTATAATGGACATGACATCTCCAGGCATCTCCATATCATCTCCATCCCCGGTTTCATCATCAACTTCGCCGACAGAATCATTAGGTGTGGAGGGCTTAGAAATCGATAGGGTATCGCTCGCTCCACCTTGGGCATTAATAGATGACGGGGCGACTCTAGATAGCGCCATAAAATCAATGTTATCACTCAACGGCTTATCGAAAGACTCTCCTTGAAAGACACACGACACCTCCAATGTCTTAGACCCGTCACCGGGATATTTCATGAAGCCAAAGGCTTCCACGGTATTTGAACCGTCATCTAATCTACATACAGCGAGTGGAGGAGTACCAGACTCCTTAGCCACCATCATCGTGGCGTTCTTCAATACCCCGTTCGAGATGATGAGCCCACCGACAACATATCTTATTGAATATATATCGTTGTCCAGTGGAGAGGAGTGGTTTATCACGAGGTAGAAGTATATGGTATCACCCTCAGCCTCCATACCAGCCTCTAAAATATCGGCTACCCTAATAATATCATCACTTGGACTCCCCTGAATAATATCTACCCCGGGTTCATCAACCAATCGATAAATCTCAACACCATAAACTAGAGAGATAGATATTATCAGTGCTATGAATACTAGTATGGTTAATGCATCCATCCTACGTGACATGAAAATCACATATTATGATAAACCCGCTTCACAATAATAGATAAATGATTTTGAACACATATAATTGGACCCGTAACAATCCAAGAAACTGTTTCAGAGTACACCTAACAACCAAACCGACCTAAACATTGAGCCTATTATTGTATAGCATTGGTAAAGGGTTGTTAAGGTGGATTAGACTATCCCCTCCTAATCCTATAAATAATCCTTGTTAAAACACCTATGATTAGAACTGTTATTACCGAGTAAAACACTCTTAGAAGACTACTTGGGAACTCGTCAATAACACTTGGGCTGTCCAAAACTAGCATTGTGAACATAGGCCTATCCCCATCAGTAGACTGGATAGTTATGGTGAAGTAGCCGGTGAGGTTAAACCAAGAATTGTTAGGATCCACTGGTTCAAAGACATAATTTATTTGTATAGGACGTATATAGTTGTAGAAACCTAGGTAGCCTGCGAACTCTGGCGATAGAGTAGTATCTGCAAATCTAATCTCCAATGCTAGATCAGTACCCGGGGGATGTAGAGTTAGGATTCCTAGCCTACCCGCGCCACTCTCAACATCCCTCTCCAAATATCCAAATATTATGCTAGTAGGGTATATGTTACCCTGTGAGTCTGGGAGTAGCTTAACGGAAATTATATTATCTATCCTCTCGAGGATATAATATGAGCTATGATACTCCTCTAGATCAGCCCTCTCATCAAAGTTGACCATTAACCGGAGGACTGGAGCATCCTCTAAAGTTATCGGTACAGGGGGGGCAGACCGATATATCTTTATAGAAACATCCTTCAGGTTCTCAGTTATACACTGTGTTGACCCTAAGAAGGAGTCAGCAGCATATATAGCATTAGGAAAATCTGGTCTATTCAATTGACAGTAGAATGAACTAGTTATATCAACTGAATATGTGAATATATGGATATTTGAATCCTTCACTAGGTTTTGAATGATGTATATTTCAAACGTTCCATTTTCATAGACATATCCGGGAATCACTACATTCATATCAGGGTCTTGTTGAGAAACTCCAGATGCATACACCCCAACCATCTCTGGTACTGACGATATATCAGTTACCACCCCCGTTAATCTATACACATCCATAGGTAGGACTATCTCCCCCATATCCAATGTAGACCGAGCAAAGGATTTGGGATTATTTATAACGCCATTATATAGGATCGCTACAGACCCATCAGGATTTCTATTAACTATGTAGTACTCAATCTGATCCATAGCTCCAAAGGGAAGTGGGAGGATAAATCCCCCATCATGAGGAGATACTGTGTATGACCCAAACACATCAAAATTATAGAACGTGGTTGAGGCAGACCCAATCACTATGATCTCGATACTGGGAGGGATCACACCGGTTCTAGACGTTATACTCCCTGTTAACCAGCCCATTCCCCATTCATCCTGACCCAGATCCTCAATCCTATATGTGTCGATACAGAAATCTGGTTCACAGTCACCATATATGTCGAAGGCCTCCAGCAATACATAGTTGAAATATGTTTCTTTGAGGCTAAAACCATCCATATACAAAGCGACCTTAGAAGCATCCTCTATCAACATGAGACGAACTGCATACGTTCTATTATGTTCCAGCCCAAATGGGTAAACCGAGTATATACCCATGTTCCACTTGTCAGCCGTTCCCCCGACGTATTGCTTAGTATTATTCTCATCTATATATACATCGAAGAAGACATATCCATCGTTATAGATAGGTGGACTCTGATCATATATGTTATCTAAAGACATGACCAGTTTATATCCAAAACCCAGGGTGATATTCAAATTGTTTATGTATGAGGAGACGGTATAGTTAATAACCTCCCCATTTAACACTTGCATATTACCAAATACACTCTCACTCAACCCGAGAGGATAGAAGGTCATATTGTCACTATATTCATACCCGGCGATCTCCGTGAGCAAACCCCACTTATCCTCGAAAATATCGTTTAGAAATCTGGGTGAGAGGGGAGAGATGAATGATAGATTAACAGTGGAGTTTATAGGATATGGGACGTATACAGCATAATACCCATTTGAATATACAGGTGCGGAAAACTCCCCTAAATCATTAACCACGACTCTAAACCCTTCAACATTAGTGACATTCCCCGCCTTATCTACCCAATTCACATATCCCTCGATAAGGGGGGCGGGATCCATAACCAACTCTAAGGATGACATATTACTAAGAAGCCTATCCCTCTCTGTAATGTATCCCCAACCCATAACCTCAACCGTATAGTTGTATCCGTCGAACAGCTTCACAGGGGTATCGTCGAGTGCATAAAACTCATACACACCTGGAAATCCCTCCGCCTCTATCCTTATCTTGACACCGTATAACCTCTCAAGACCCTCCTCCGATGATGACGGCTGGATTACATACAAGCCGAGGATCGAGGCGATGACAATCAAGACTAGCAGTCTTCGGAGGATCATCGAATGTAAAATAATGTCTAAAACAGTTAAATATCCACTTATAAATGGTGTAATAGAGTATCTATATCGTATATATTATATATCGATGAATATTTTGGGAGGGATGCTCGACAAAACCTCACCCCATTCCACGCCACCGACCAACCAGCCAACACAACTGATCAAGACATTACCGGATTTGAACCCTGTAGAGGTATGGGAGCAGAGTTCCACACACATGCCTCCTCATCCGGAGAATCGAAATATTACACTGTTTAAAGTCACTGCTGAGACACTCAAGACCATGGCTATCATGGCAAACATAGGCCTTATCAACCCTAGAGAGGCTAGTGGTATACCCAATGCATTGAATAGGAAGGCCAGCGCCAGATTCGCCTTGACCTTCCTATAAATCTTTCTAGACATGTCTATCAGGAAGGGTATCGACTTTAAACTACTACCGAAGACGATTATGTCTGCGGAGTCTATCGATATATCGATGCCGGTGGAGAACGCTACCCCAACATCAGCCTGTGTAAGGCTGGGAGCGTCGTTTATACCGTCCCCCACCATCATAACCCCTCCCTCCCTCTGCATATCTCGAATAACCCTCTGCTTCTCCCATGGATAGAGCCCACCCATATAGTTGTCTATCCCCAGCTGCCTAGCAACATATCCGACTGTGGACGGAGAGTCTCCAGACATAACCACTATCTCGAACCCTCTCTCTCTAAGAAGAGCTACAGCTTCATAAGCGTCATGCCTTACAACATCTCTTAGGATGAACGTAAGAACAACATCTCCATCCACAGCCACATATACAGCTGTACCTCCCTGATCCACCTGCACATAAGGCGGGGAGATGCCATATCTACTCAGTATTTTAGACCCTCCAACCAGTATATGATTACCATCACTTAGAATGGCTGAAACACCCTCCCCCTTAAAATACTTAATCTCTATAGGCTCTGGGCATTCCAATACACCATACCTCGAGGTGGCATACTCGACAATAGCATCTGAAACCGGATGTTTAACATGTAACTCTACACATGCGACCATACCTATAACCTTCCTAACATCCACATCTCCATAGGGGATCACCTCCGCCACCCACGGCCTCCCAACGGTTATCGTGCCAGTCTTATCAAATACGATGGTCTTAATCCTCCCCACCCTCTCGATAGAATCTCCATTCCTAATCAATACACCGTTTCTAGCCATTAGCGAACCCCCCATAATCATCGTGAGGGGGGTGGCCATACCCAGGGCACATGGATACCCCATTACGTAGACAGTGAGGAGTACATATAAGGGTGTTGTGATATCCACCGAAGCTAATAACACATACGGGAGTATCAGCCACGCCAGGGAGGCTACCAAGCCAATTACAATTACAGCGGGAACATAAAACCTCAATACCCTATCAAGAATTCTTATAATCGATGGCTTAGAAGCCCTAGCCAGCTTAACATACTCGATAACCCTAGATAGAAATGTATCGGCGCCCACCCTAACAGCAAGGACCTTAACAGGCTCCCCCATATTCAGGGAGCCGCTCACTACCTCCATATCCCTAGCCTTATACACAGGCCCCGGCTCACCCGTGACATGGCTCTCATCAAAGTAGGACTCACCCTCCACCACCCTACCATCCACGGGGGACCTCATACCCGGCTCTATAAGAACTATATCACCTCTGGAGATGCTATCCACATCCACCTCCACCAACACACCATTCCTTAATACTTTAGCCCTCCTAGGCATTAGACGTTTAAACTTCTCAATAGCGTCTCTAGACCTCCTATGTACATACTCCCCTATGAAACCACCAAATAGATGGTATGTAGTTACGAACGAAGCCACCCCGAAAAAATCGATGACGGGGAACTCTTCCGGAGAGTATAGGAGGCCTATCAACCCCCCTACTATACCCGAGACACCAGTCAAAACCATTAGGACATGTTGGTTTAAAATCCTGTTCCTGAGGGATGTTAATGACATGGATATGTACTTCCCACCTAGGATAAGTAGATTAGCAGATGAGGCCAGGCCCACTAGGTACATGTCCATAGGTATAGATATACCGACACCCATAAGCAGCATGTATACCCCTATGAAGACCGATATCCCCAGTGACAGGAGGAGCCTCCTCTTAATATCTACATACTCCCTCTCCAACTCTGAAACATCTAATCTATAGCCTAAAGACTCCACTTTATCCCGTATCTCCTCTATAGTAACACTTCTCTCGTCATACTCAACATATATCTCCTCATAAGTTGAGCTTACATAGGCTTTAGAGACTCCATCCATCCTCTCCAGAGCCTTCACCAACGTATCTACACAGAAGGAGCATTGTATACCGTAGACCTTACTGTATAGTCTAGCCATGAAAACCTTTCACCCTACCACCTTAAAACCCAACCGCTCCAATATCTTAACCACCTGCCCCCTCTCAAGAGAGTCTCTCGACAATATTATAAGCCTATCTGGGAGAATGGCCTTTACATCGATAACATTCCCATCCTTCATCAATGCATTCGTAATCCTGGCTACACACTTTTCACAGTGAATACTGTCTACCTTTACACCTATTACCTTCATGACTCACCACTACAAAAAAATTTTTAGAGGAAATTATATAAGCTATAAGCCCCAAAAAACACATAGATCTATAACCAATCACAACTCACCTAGGAGGAGGGCTTGAGAGAAGAGGAGCTACGGGTACCGAATGTATTTACACATCAGTTATAACACTGTTATAAACATATTTCTATAAATACGTAGAGGTGTATAGCGTGTCTAAAGGACAGGTGACGTCGAGGGTTACGGTCGTAATCGCGGCGGTAGCTATCACACTCCTACTAATAGCCTCCATATACACCGCCCTCTTCACCGGGGAGGATCGGAAGCTAGTTATCGTGGTAAATCCATTGCCTAGGGAGGAGGTGGCTGAAGAGGCCAGGGAGCTAGAGACGTATCTAGAGGATTATCTAGATCTCGATGTAGAGATCTTGTTCCCAACAAGTGTAGCAGCAATGATAGAGGCACTTAGATTCGGCCATGCACAGGTGGCTATAGGGATGGGCTCCCTCCCAGCTGCCGTAGCCCTAGAGGTCGCGGATGTAGATATGCCTCTTGCAGAGGTTAGAAGGGTTGTTATAGACGGGCAGGTGATGGAGAATCCATATTACTACTCATATTGGATAGTGAGGAATGACTCGCCATACCAGTCTATGGAGAACCTCAGAGGCGCGAGAGCGTGCTTCCCAAGTGAGCTGTCTACCTCAGGATATATATTCCCACTCTATAGACTTGTCCAACTAGGACTTCTAGACCCACCGGCAGACCCCAAGCAATTCTTCGGAGAAGTCGTCATAGGAGGGGGATATGCACAGTGCTGGGAAGCCCTCAAAAATGGAAATGTGGATGTAGCCGTGATAGCGGGAGACGTCCCAGAGACCCTATTCATGGAGGCCATGAGGGGGAGTAGAGTAATAGAGTCTCAGGGCCCACTCCCCTCACACGTGGTCCTCGTATCCAACAGTCTAGATAGGGGGTTGAAGGAACGGCTCATAGAAGCCCTCCTAAGCCTGAACGAGAGGCCTGATCTAATGAGGAAGTTCGTATCAGCAATATTCGTCAGGTTTGAAGAGAGAAGTGTTGATGAGCATCTAGGACCATTGATCCAGGCCCTGGAGGAAACGGGGCTATTAGATAGATATCTTAAAGAGTTTGGACAGTGATATACCGTATCAAAGGGTGTAAAAACAGTGAACGTATATGCTACAGAGTATAAAGAGGATTATGGGAAGGCAGTCGAGCTGATTGATGTGGAGGCTGGGTATAAAGACATACCAGTCTTAAAAAACGTCAATTTATCTGTAGATCTAGGTAGGAAGATCGCTATAATGGGTAGGAGCGGGACTGGGAAAACCACTCTTCTTAAGGTTATAGCCGGGCTCCTAAAGCCTTGGAGGGGAGAGGTCAAGATATTTGACGAAGACATATATCTCAATGGCAGGAGGCTAGATGGGAAAATAGCCTATATCCCCCAAAACATAGGGTTGATAGGGGGAGAAACAGTTCTATACAACGTACTAATGGCCAAAGCATCTAGAAAACCAGTGAACTTCCTAACGGGGATATGGGATAAAGAGGATATTAGACGTGCGAAGGAGATACTCGATTCAGTAGGGCTGGGGGATAAAATCTTGGAGAGAGTGGATCGATTAAGTGGAGGTGAAGGGCAGAGAGTGGCTATAGCAAGGGCTATGTTCCAAGAAGCAGGCGTTATACTGGCCGATGAGCCAGTGTCAAACCTAGATTTCGATACAGCGGAGAAGATACTCGAGATACTAACCAAACTATCTGAGGAGGGAGTCTCGATAATAGCGATAATGCATGATCGACACCTGGCTGTGAAATACTTCGACGAAATATATGTGATGGAGGATGGGTCGCTGGTGAGGAGGGCTTGAGGATACTCACTATATCCACAGCCATATCAATAGCCATAGCCGCGTCACTGGGACTTCTGACACCCAATGTATGGATACAGGCAGCTAAGAACCTAGCCACATTCTCAACATACCTGGGCATAGATACAAGCCTAGTCTACGAAGCCACCATAGTCGCGTGGGAGACCCTGGTAATGTCGGTCTTCGGGGTAAGCGTGGGCACCATACTATCCTACATACTGTCTCCCCTAGCAACACCTGTCATATCATCCACACCCATATCAATGCCTATAAGGACCCTGGCAAACTCCATAAGGGCTATACCTGCGATATTCTGGGCAATATTCTTCGTGATACTGGTGGGCCCCGGACCCAAGGCAGGTGCATTGGCACTCGCAGTATATACGACAGGATACCTAACCAAGTTCTTCTATGAGACACTAGAAAGCTCCGACATAGAGCTTGTCAACTCTTTAAGAGTCATGGGGCTAAAAGGAATCTTACTCGCATCTGCATTATACACAAACATGAGGAAGCAAGTCATAAGCAACATATTCTTCATGTTAGAGTACAACATAAGGTCAGCTGCGATACTCGGCTTCGTTGGGGCGGGGGGAGTGGGATACTACATACTCCAGTATATCAGCCTTCTAGACTATGTCGCGGTAACCACATACATCCTCATAACCATACTATTTGTGATAGCTATAGACATGATAAGCTATGGCATAAGGTCTAGGATATAAAATCTAAATCGTTAAAAAAAGATCTATAAACATGAGATGAGAGATGTAGAGACAATATTTAGGAAGGATGGTGGGAGACCGATTATAGGCCTATCCATATATGACTATTTCGGAGCATACCTCATAAGAGGGTTCCAAGACATAGACTTCATCCTGGTTGGGGATAGCCTAGGAATGGTTATCCAAGGCAGGAGAGACACTAGACAGGTAACGATAGACCATATGCTATACCACCTAGAGATAGTCAAGAGAGCCGTGGGAGACAAGCCAGTATTCTTAGACATGCCATATGGAAGCTATGAGAACGCGAAGAGTATGAGTGAGAATATAGAGAGGATTAGGGGATACGGTGTAGAAGGCGTCATGATAGAAGGAGTATATATAGAGAGTATGAAGCTGCTAAGAGATGAGGGTATACCGTTCATCGTACACCTCGGATATATGCCGAAGCACCATTTAAAACCCAGTGTGGTCAGAGACTACAACAGGCTATATATGGAGTGTCTAAAGTCCCAGGAGAACGGGGCGATAGCCATAAAACTAGAGCTCGTCGATAGCGAAGTAGCTAGAAGAATACAGAGAAAGATGGATATACCAGTTCTAGGCGTTGGATCGGGGCCACATGTAGATGGACATATACTTGTCCTATACGACTTCCTAGGCATGACACCATGGTTCAAAGCAAAATTTGTCAGGAGATATGTAGACTTCTACAAACTAGGTAGGGAAGCAGTATCAAGACTGATAGAGGATATAAAGGAAGGGAGATATCCATCGGAACAAGAAAGTTACTAATACATTCTATAAAAAGGGGTTGTGTAGAGCGTTAGACACAAGCCTCAACAGTTACAGCCACATCCACCGTGTCCATGATGATGGTGTTCATGATGCTCATGGTGTCCATGGTGCCCATGATGTTCATGGTGTTCATGATGCTCATGATGCCCGTGTCCATGCTCCATACCCGGCATACCCTGAGGCCCGTGTTCAAGATAGAACTCTGGTTTATCCTCAAAAGCCTTCTTACAGTTTGGGCTGCAGAAGTAGTAGATAGTGCCTTTATACACAGTCTTGGCTGCAGCCTCAGAAGGGTTTACCTCCATACCACATACAGGGTCTATAGCCATGAAAACCACCTTACACAATAAAATATGTCCCGGCGCATATAAACCATTAAAGAAAATTTTGTAGAGGTTGTAGAGCAACATTTCTCCAGAAACAAATTATTTATAAGCTCCCCAGTGTATAGAGCTATTGAAACCATAAAGTAGTTTGAATATCATGAGGTTGAGAACTTGCGGGTAAGTGAAGGAGATGATGAGGGAGAAGGGTATTCATATACTGCTAGATCTGGAGGGTGTGGACCCGGATATCCTAAACGATTCTCTATACCTAAACAACCTCATCGATAAAGTCATTAAAGAATCCGGCCTTAAATCTTTTGGAACCCTATACCACAAATTCATACCACAGGGATTCACGTCAGTAACCCTATTATCAGCCAGCCACATATCGATCCACACATGGCCAGAGTATGGCTACATGGCAGCGGATATATTCGCATGTGAAGAGCCGGAAAAGGCGATGAAAGCCGCCGATATACTCATTAGGGAGTTGAAGCCGATGAAGGTTAAGAAGACTGTTTTAAGAAGGGGATACGTCTTCACAGGCTATGTAAAGGCTGATAGAGATGGAGTATCATTCAGAGAAGGTTAGGCTGAAGGCGGGAGAGTTAGAGATCAGGTACCCCATATACAGGGTTCTATACAGTGGGAGGAGCGAGTATCAGGAGATTATGGTTGTCGAGTCGATATTCGGGAAGATGCTGATACTAGATGGAGTCATACAGTTGACCACATATGATGAGGATATATATCACAAGGGTTTAGTCCTCCCTACCTACAAGAAACGGTTCAGAAAAATATTAATACTTGGAGGGGGAGATGGGGGAGCGGCCAACCAACTAATAAACCTGAATCCAAATGTGAAGGTTGACGTGGTAGATATAGATCCTATGGTGACCGAAGTAACAAATAAATATCTTCCCGAGGTTGTGAGAGACGTATTCAAACATAATAATGTCAGGCTCATAAACCAGGACGCATTCAAATATCTCAAGAAATATGCCGGAACATACGACATGATACTTGGAGACCTGACGGATATAAGATATGAAGACGAGGAGGGAAGTGAGGTAAACGCACTATATAGCATAGACTATATCAGAGACCTAAAGAAGGTGCTGAAAAATAATGGCGTGGTTACATACCACGTTGGAGGCCTCAGCATGGACAGGGAACACATTATAGCGGTATACAATACATTCACGGAAGTCTTTAATCATGTGAGGGTCTACGGCATCCATATACCTAGCTTCCTTGACATATGGTGCTACATCTCCGCCTCCAATAAACCGATAAGGATAATGCGAAGGGGGATTCCAGTGTCAGACGTCTCAAACCTACTTAAAACATAAACGCCATTCCTATATCGCCACTATTACTCCACCGTTAGATACATGACCTATTTAAACCACCTCCCTCAATTGAAAAAAGGAGTATACTAAATATCTAACCCTAGATCCTAGAGTATGACGATATACCTCGATTAATAGGTCTCTAGACATTCAATATCATGATTATGAGGTTTAAGTGGCTATTTCTAGTAGATCTAGACGGCACTATATGGGACCATAAAGACATATCCTCGTTAGACCCACCATTTAAAAGGGTCTCCGACGACAAGATAACCGATAGAAACAACGTAGAGGTAACCTTGAATAAAGAAGTGATTAAACTTGTTAAATGGGCATATAATCACCATGCTCTAATATCTACACTCTCCTGGAATAACCCACTGAAGGCATATGAGGCACTGAAGGCCTTCGACCTGCTCAAACATTTCCACTACCTAGCCATTGAAGACACCCCGAGGAAAGATATTTTGATAAAGAAGCTTCTAAAGAAGATAGAGGAGGAAGAGGGGTTGACATTCACCCCCGACAAAATAGTTTATATAGACGATAGAGACATCCACATCCATGACATATATAGGAACATAGGTGGAATAATCTTCCTCCACTACTCAAAAGACGTCCATACAATGGAGCATGCGATTAGAATAATTTTGGATAAAACTGGATTAGATAGGCCCTAATAACACGGCTCCACATGAATATTATATTCGATGAGGGGTTGGGATAGCCTAGACGTGGATAGTGTCTTGAAGGAGCTGGATGATATCTCATCTGATGACATGGACCATAGAAACGGCAGGTTCTTCAGCCACGTATACGACTCGGGTATAGAAGAACTAGAAGAACTTTCTAGGAAAGCATACCTCAAATACATAGATAAAACGATGCTCAACTTCACAATATACCCCAGCATATTGAAGATGGAGAGGGAGGTTGTAGGTATAGTTAAGAGACTGTTTAACGGAGACGAGGGGGTTACAGGTAATTACACATATGGAGGGACTGAAAGTGTATTCCTAGCTCTAAAGACAGCCAGGGACTATATGAGGAGGGAGAAGAACATTTCTAAACCCAACATAGTAATACCATTCACAGCTCACCCAGCATTCATAAAATCGGCTCAGTATCTAGGGATAGAAGTTAGATTATCATCCCTAACAGATGGATATACAGCAGATATAGACGACATGAGAAGAAAAATAGATAGCGATACAGTTGCAGTGATAGGTTCGGCGCCCAGCTACCCATATGGAACTATGGATGACATAGAAGCCTTATCGGAGATAGCCATAGAGAAAGACGTATGGCTACATGTAGATGCATGTATCGGGGGATTCGTACTACCATTCCTCAGAGAACTTGGAGAAGATATACCGGCATTCGACTTCACATTAGAAGGGGTTAAATCAATATCAGTAGATCTACATAAATATGGATATACACCTAAGGGAGGATCAATAATTCTATATAGGGATAGAAGGCTGAGGCTACACCAAATCTATGTGAATGCATCATGGCCTGGATACCCACTGGTTAATACCACGGTACTATCGAGTAGGTCAGCAGGCCCCCTAGCAGCTGCCTACGCCACATTGAAATACTTAGGATATCGTGGATACCTCAACCTTACAAGAAAAATATTAGAAGCTAGAGAGACGATACTAGATGGACTAAAAAAACTAGGATTTAAAATACTCGGCAAACCGGTCTCAAGCATAGTGGCATTCACATCAGACGATATAGACCTATATATCTTGGCTGAGAAGATGAAGGAGCATGGTTGGTACCTACAGCTACAGCCTGGCTCAGCCTATCTAGGATTCCCCACATCAATCCATCTAACCATCTCACCAATCCATAGTAATATAGCCGAAAGATTCATAGAAGAACTAAGTGTGATAGTTGAAGACCAGAGGCTTAAAAGTTACAAACCGGAGATTCCAGAGGATATCCTATCACTAGACGACCTAAGCAGATTAATGGAGGCACTTGGTTTAAGAGATCTAAGCTTTAGCAAAATGGATCTGGTAAACAGGCTTATACATATACTACCCCCAAAAGAAGTAGAAACCATATTCAGAGAGATTGTAAACGAACTCTTCCCCTAACTATTGATTCAACTCCCTATATACATCTTTCAAATTTTTATATAGAGAACTAAACACCTTAAAGAGCCTATCATATATATGACTCCTCTCCCTATCTGGATTAAAGACTCTATCAACCTCAAACCTCTGTACAGCCTCATTAAAACCTCTATACTTACCAAGACCTATTGAAGCAAATACTGCCGCACCCCTAAGACTTGCATTCTCAGGCTCAAACATCCTGACAACTGGATGATTAAATACATCCGCCAGGATTTGACACCATAAATCAGACTTCACACCCCCACCAACAACCTTAATACCCCCATCAAGGGCAATCTTCTCCCTGAAGTAAAGGATAGACCATCTAATATTATATGCTACACCCTCTAAAACCGCCCTAATCATATACCTCTTATCATGTTCGAACTTTAGATTCAAGAATCCACCTCTAACATATGGATCATCTATCGGAGCCCTCTCACCAAACATCCAAGGCATAAAGATAAGGCCTTTTGAACCTGGTTCTATCTCCTGGGCCAGTTCATCCAATAAAGGATAATCATCTTCAGCTCCAACCCACCTAGAGATATGGTCTAGGGCCGATCCGGCAACCTCCTGCTCCGCAATATAAAGATATTTACCAGGGATACCACTAGCTAGAGACCCCATATAATGACTTATATCAAGAAGCCTCTTAGGTGTATGAGCCGCAATCCAGCTACTCGAACCAACGTATACATGAGGCTCATAGTCAGCCACCGCTCCACTCCCAACAGCTGCCGATGCTAAGTCTCCAGCACCAACAAATACTGGGATACCCTCCTCTATACCAAGCTCCGAAGCCGCTTCACCAAGTAGATATCCAGCTACATCGGTTGAACTCTTTATCTCTGGAAAGTGGTAGATGTCCAGCCCATATTTCTTAATTAACTTCTCCGACCACTTAACGCTAGATCCCCGAGTATCCAAAAGCCAAGTGAGATGTGCCTCATCAGGGCTCGTGACAGTGGCCCCGGTAGACTTAAGTATTAGATACCCCTTTACATCGATAAACTTATGAGTTGAATGGTATATGTCACCTTCATATCTCTTTATCCAGATCATCTTAGATAATGGATCCTTCCCAGTCTTACTTGGTGCGCCCCCAGTGATTCTGAGGAAGGAAAGTAAGTGGAGTAGATTATATCCATTAATTTTCGGTAGTCCACTGAAGACCTCCTCTGGAAGACCTGCGGCTCTCTCATCAAGCCAAATAATTATATTCCTCAAAGGAGTGAACTCATCGTCAACTGGGAGGACGCCTGCCATATGGGCTGAGAAGACCAATCCTGAAACTTCAGCGTAATATTCGCTATCAGATAACCTCCTCGCCAAGTGTACTATCTGACGCCATAAAGCATCTGGGGATATCTCTGCATATCCATGCATAGGATGTGAAACCTCAGCCTTGACATAGGATTTAGAGACGACTTTAAAACTGTCGAGATCGATGATCCCAGCCTTCACATTTGTAGTTCCAACGTCAAATGCTAATACGTATTTATGAGAACCATTCCAAACATGCATCAATAAGTAAATTATATTTAGTTATGCAAAATGAGTGTCCACCCGAAAACACATTTATCCATCTCATTAACTGCTGAAGCAGATCCAAGTCACTATGTGAAAATATCACTATATTCTTAACTAGATTGGATATTTAGAGACGGCATCAGATAAGTTCCCAACAACTGGTGATCTACATCCAAAGCTACTCTATGACCTTACCTCTTGTTTCAGGCAATATAATGGGGAGTGTCACCATAAGGATGAAACCAACCAGTCCGAATAAAACCATAGAGGCGGGGAGGCCGATATACCTAGATGCAATTCCAACTATAAATGCACCCATCGACAAGCCTCTAGCAACACTAAAAATGAAGGAGGTTGCCGTAGCCCTAACCTCTGTAGGAAACATCTCCGAGCTCCACACACCATATAACGCATGTGCACTGAAAGCCAAGGGAATAATATAGAGTAGATTGAATGAACCGGTCAGATCACCCACTATAAAATATAGGTATGCGTATCCCAAGCTGCCTAACAACCCGATCGAGGAGGACACTATAAAGGCCATCCTTCTACCAATATAGTCACTCAGAAACCCTACGATGGGGAGGAAGAGGACGACCAATAGAGATATACCGATAACTATATTACTCGCCTCATCCACCCCATAGCCATACACCTTACTTAGTAGAGTAGGTGCCCAATCAACCCACGCGTGGTATGCAAACTCGCTTCCCCAGAACAGGATAGATGCCAAAACCACATACCTTAATACGTTTGACTCTAGAAGCTTGGAGAGGCTGAAGCGGGGACCGATCTCTCCCTCAGCACTCTCCAACTCCTCTAGCTTAAGCCACACCCTAGATTCAGGAAGAAACTTAGCTAAAACGAGTATTATAGGTATCGGGTAGAGAGCTACTAAGTATGGCATCCGCCAACCATACAAAGGATATAGAATACTAACTGCAACCGCGCTTATCACATAGCCCAAGACGAAGGTTGCGTGAACCAAGCCTCCAAAAAAACCTCTGTATTTAGGTGAGTA
>JALSHT010000009.1 GCA_026982095.1 Nitrososphaeria archaeon
CCTGCTAATGGAGGATTAAAATCTAGCATAACTCTGCCTCCAGCTACGGCTCTGATGATTGCTGGCCGCCCCTCAACATTAATTATTGTGCCAGGGGAAATGTCGCCTTCATAACCGGCTCTTCTCAACTTCTTTATAGTAGTAGTAATTATTTTTTTACTATCTCTTGTGCCGAATCCTTTTTCAGGTGGGATCTCTACTGTAAACTCTTCTCCTTCTCTTCTTCCAACAAGAGACTCATCAAGCCCCTCTATTACCCAGTTTTCACCTACAATGACCAGCGTTGGTCCATATCTATCGTTTTCTCTGTATATCCCTGCTTCCTTGGCCTTGTCCTCTAAAGTTGTGTCAAATATCTCACCTGTGTCTCTTACCTCTCCAATGTAGTCTATTAGTATGAAGTCTCCTTTGTTTACAATCGTTGGGTCACTATTATTTTTTCTTTTTCCTCTGCTCTTTCTTCTCCCTGTTTTCTTGTTACTCATACCTCTCACCTAGATGCATTGATAATTATCATCTGAGTCCATCTTTTTATAAACTACGTTTGCCACTCTTGTCGTCCAACCATAATTCACGTAGTCTCTGATCTAGTTTCATCTCTAAGATTATATTTTTTACAGTTTTTGGCACAATCTCTTCCCAGTTTTCTCCTTGTACAACTCTTCTCCTAAATTCTTCGCCGGCATAAACCTCTCTTTTTATTAGGGGAATTGGTTTTACAGTTAGACCTCTCTCCTTCATTAATACCCTTGTAAGAGGGTCATTAGTATATACCTTAGACACCTTAGGGATCAGTGTGAACACGATATCTACCCATGTAGAATGTATATCTGCATCAGGGATGGGGATAATATAGAATTTAGTGGGTTGGATACCCTCTTCAACAAGGGTGTCGTAAATCATAATAAATCTTTCAGAAAACGTGAAGGGATTTCTTTTTGTATACGCTTCTAAGGCGCTTCCTACCCCAATATAGATCTTTTCTTCATGCTTCATGACGTATTTTATGGCATGGAGATGACCATTGTGGAAAGGTTGGAATCTGCCTATTATCAATGCATCCGCCTTCATGACTAGACACTATTTCATTAGTTTTTCTTTAAATGTTTTCAATCATAATCAATTGTGAATACTATATGAATGAGAGTATTCAGGGTAAACTAAGAAATTTATTGAGTAAAATTAGGGGACAGCCGTATATAGATGAGAAAAGGTTGAATGAAATAATTAGAGAGTTACAAAAAATTCTTTTACAAGCTGACGTTAATGTAAAGATAGTATTTGAACTATCGAATAGGATTAGAGATAGAGTAAGAAAAGAATACTCTGAGTCTAAAGTGCCGTTAAAAGATCTTTTGATAAAGATACTTTATGAAGAGCTAGTTGGTATACTCGGAGGAGAAAAGACACAACTGCCTATACAGACAAATGGGTTAAATACAATGCTTTTTGTAGGTTTGGAAGGGTCAGGAAAAACGACTACAGTAGCTAAGCTTGCTAAAATACTAGGGAAACAGGGATATGGCGTAGGCGTTGTAAGCTTAGATATATATAGACCAGCAGCGGCCGAACAGCTCAAGCAACTTATTGAACAAATTGATGATAAGAACGTCACATATCTCGATCCTAAAGAAAAAAGAGACGTGTTAAAGAGGCTGTTGACCGCGATCACTGAAGCTAAAAACTCAGGCCTAAATGTTTTACTGATCGATACAGCCGGTAGGCATCATAATGAGGAAGAGCTTCTAAATGAATTAAGTAACATTAGGAAAGTGGTGGAACCAACATTTACGATATTAGTTATCGACTCTTACATGGGTCAAAAAGCATTTGACCATGCTAAAGCCCTATCAGATAGAGTAAGAATAGACGGGATAATAGTTACGAAAATGGATGGATCAGCAAAAGCAGGTGGAGCGTTATCCGCAGCCTACTCCTCAGGAGGTAAGGTGATATATATTGGAACTGGTGAAAAGATAGATGACATCGAAGAGTATGATCCGAAAAGTTATGTGTCGAGACTATTAGGGATAGGGGATCTGGAAGGATTGCTAAAACGCGTAGATAGATTATTGAGGAAGAGTGATGAGCATGAATTGTTAAAAAAATTATCGAGAGGAAAGTTGACGCTAATAGACGTTGTAGAGCAGCTGGAAAGAGTAGAGCAGATGGGTGGATTGTACAAGATATTATCATATCTGCCTGGGTTCGGGGATAAGGTTTCAAGAGAGGAGATTGAAGCTATGGAAAATAAGATAAAGAGATGGAAAGTAGCTATTGATTCAATGACTCTAGAGGAGAAGCTGAATCCAACAATAATAAAAGGCAGTAGATTAACACGAGTAAGCAGAGGTGCAGGCGTAGATGAAAAAACAGTTAAAGATCTAATTAAGCAATATAATCTAATGAGGAAGGCATTTAGAGACAGGAAACACAGGAGAATGCTTAAAAATATCTTCAAATAAATAAACCGTCTAAATTATAAAGAGTAGAGACTTCTAATTCTTAGGTGGTCAAGAAATGCCACAATCACGAGGTTATAGGGTGAAGACTAGAAAGCTCTTAACAAGGAAGGGCAACCCTGGTTTTAGTGATAAATTGTTGAAGCTTGATAAATTGGGAAATGGTAGCAAGGTCTTGATATATATCGATCCCCGTTTCCATAAGGGAATGCCCCATAGGAGATATCATGGAAAAATGGGTTTGATTGTAGGTAGACGTGGGAGAGCTTTTGAAGTAGATGTTATGAAGGGTAGGAAGAAGGTGAGATTAGTCGTTACTCCAGAACATCTAAGGCCTTTATAATATATTAAACGTCGGTGAGATAGATGAGTGAAGAGGTTGGGAGAAAGATATTAGAGAAGAAAGCTATTTCAATACCCGAGCTTAAGGATGAATTAGAGAAGATAGGGAATGTTGAGCACGAGTTGTTCTCTACTCCTAGAAGAGTTAGAGAATATCTAAATCGTTTTTCCAAGATCGATGGTGATACAGCTAGAAACCTTAAACTGAAGTTAATTAGTGTATTAAGTGAAGAGTTCGATGAGGAGAGGGCAGAGAAATTAGCTATACAAATAATCAATATACTACCTAAATATCCAGAAGAGGTGAGGGTTATCTTAGGTAGAGCTATAGCGGGTGATACCGAGAAAAAAGTTATTGATCTGCTGAAGGAAGAGGGGGTTATATAGGTAGTGTCTAGTTTTTATGGAGAGGGGCGTGATAAGGAAAATAGAGAGTATTATGGGATTATCCTCTATTTTGATAGGAGAAGTATAAGCTTCAAAAGAAGGGGAAACATAATCCGTTTGAGAAACTCTCTTATAGGTGAAGTATTAGGTGAAGAATACTTAAAATTTCTGAAGGTTCAATTGAACCATGACATCGTAGTAAATCCCATGGAACGGGTATGTTTAGATGGTCCATATCGTAGAAAAGTGGCTAGGGTAATAGGTCTTGTGAGATATCAAGATTTATCGCCTAAATCAAGGGAAGTGTTGGAAGATGCTATTGAGAAGGTGGTGAGAATAAATGAGTTGAAATGGGTGGATTTTTTTAACAAGTCTGGACTATTTACACATAAGGTACATGTACTAGAATTATTGCCCGGAATTACAAAGAAGAAAGTTGATGTTATAGTAGATGAGAGAGAGGCACAACCATTTGCAAGTTTTAAAGATATCCGAGAGAGAACTGGTATAGATCCAGTTAAAAGCATTAAGGAGAAGATCTTAGAGGAGATTACTGGTGATGCAAAATACTACATTCTAACTCGGAATAGGGATTAACGTGAACGTATGAAAACTATATCCCCATCTTTCAACTTGAAGGAAGGACTTACTCGAATTATTTCGCCATCCCTCCTTACCAGTGCATACCGTATATTATCAGCGACTTTAGAATGAATCTTCTTAGCTAAATCGTGCACAGTACTTCTGTCATGCATTATTATTGGCCTACCTGGTTTCTCTTTTATATCTCTGACGGGATAAACCCTAATTAAATTCAATGCATTAATTATTAGCAGTCCAAAATCATCGACTCTCCATGAAGAATGTTTTCTATTTCTATCAATCAACATATTACCATTTAGACGATAATATCCTCCAATCAGAAATGATTTTACCCCCATGATGATCTCTTGAAACAAATCAATATCTACAGATCCATAAATTTTTACAACAGCATTATATATCCCGTATTCTCGCAATATTCTCCTAATTTCTTCAATATTATCTGTGTCCATTCCTATAACTCTAATTCCTCCGGCAGGTGTCTTCTTTATCCTTACATCTATCTTCTTATCTGATATGTAGATTCCGTAGCTATCCAAAATTTGACTTAAATAGTTTAAGTCTTGATAGGTTTTACCTAAGCAGATAGTGTAGTCGGCTTTTTTACATGAGTTTATCGCTTTTAGATCTATAGATTGATTTAGTCCTAAAGGAGGCATCACCACAAATTGTATCTCTACGTCATTAAATATTTTCCCATAAATTGTTGGTAATGCTCTCCAATGCAGATATTTCTCTGGAATGCCTAGGGTATAGTCTAGAAATTTGGTTATAACTTCATAATCATTTGATATTATAGCTACAGCAACATCACCGGTTTTTTCAAAATTCCATGGGCTTATATAACCCCCTCTTTTTCGTTTCTTGCTCTCTTCAATTTCCTCTCTAAGTTTAGCCATCTGACTTCTAACCATTCTAACTAAGTTTTTTGTTCCTTTGTGTTTAGGTATCAAGCTATAAAACTTCTTTAACTCTTCCAACTTTTCCTCTGGCGTCCTGGCCTCCATAACCCTCCTCCATTGAGCTTTTGCCTCTGCTGGTAGATTAGTCACCATTAGCCTTCCCCTTAAAAGTTAGATTTTATGAGAAAAATCTATATTCAGAGTGGTTTGTATGAAGTACTCTTTAGCTCTGGTCGGTCTGGAGGGCGGGATAAACCTTGGATTGATATGCAGACTAGCAGATAACTTTGATGTGGAAGATATTTTTTTAATCAACCCCAATCTTCTAGACGAAGATTATGATTTAGCTGAGATTTTCGCATCTAGAGCTGGTCACAGACTAGAAAGTTTAAAGGTTGCTGACAATCTAGATGAAATATTAAGTAACTTTGATCTTGTAGTTGCAACTACGGGGGTTCGCTCAAGTTCTCCTCCATACAGATCGAGCTTCTCTTTAAGTGGTCTCGAAAAGGTTATAGGGAAAATGTGGGGGAAGAGGATTTGTTTAGTTTTTGGAAGAGAGAGTGTTGGTTTAACCCCTAATGAATTAAGAAGAGCAGACATAATAGTATCTGTTCAAACATCTAATAAATATCCGTCAATGAACATAGCAACTGCCGTAGCAGCTATACTCAGTAGGTTGTATGAGGCAAAACATTTACATTCAAGGCAGCCATCCAGTTTAGATATAAACGTCATCAAACTCTTAGAGCGTTACATATACAATCTTGCTAATAGAGCTTTCAGTAGGCCTGACTTGATAGAGTCAATAGTTTTATCGTTCAGAAGAGTTTTTTACACTCAGAATGTTAGTGAATCAGATCTTAAATTGATGTTGACGTTTTTTAGGAGACTTTATTCACTACATCATGCTAACAAGGAAAAGTAATCTTGTGGTGCTTTGCATATATATTTGTCTCTAGACTCTTTAAAGTAGTGGGAGATCGGTATGAAGGCTAGAAACTTTAGAGAGATAAAAGGTATGCCATATACCAGGCTTGAGTATATACATGGTGCACCCCAATCTAGAATAACTAGATTTAACATGGGTACTTTGAAAGACGACTATGAAGTAGTTTTGGAGTTGAAGGCAAAGGAACAAGCATACGTGAGAGATGTGGCTCTAGAAGCTTTAAGGGTAAATGTAAACAGGTTGTTGCAGAAGAAGCTTGGAAATCAAAACTACTATTTTACAATAGTAGTATACCCTCACCATGTATTGAGAGAGAATAAGATGATGACAGGTGCAGGAGCCGACAGACTACAAGAAGGAATGAGGAGAGCCTTCGGTAAACCTGTTGGTAGAGCAGCTGCAGTTAGGCGAGATCAGGTTATAGCTAGAGTCTTCACGTACAAGGGGAATATTGAATATGCAAAGAAAGTGTTGAAGATTGGCGGGTCAAAAATACCAAAAGGGGCATATGTGGATGTCAAACAACTACAGTAATGAAGAGTTTAGCTACACAGATGAAGACTACAACGTTAAAAGGGTAATAAAGGTCATACAACAGAATAAAGGAAAGAAGATCGTAATTGAAGGGTCTGAACCATATATTAAGAGAGTATTAGAAAATATAGATTTATCAAAGTATCCTGTCGAAGTTAACCCCAGCCCTAGGTATGGTGCCTGTGATATAGATACCCCCCTATATCTCGATATTAGGCCTGATATAGTTATTCATTTGGGGCATAATCCTTTTCCAAATACATTCTCATCACTAAGAAACTCGCATTATAAGATATATTTCATTCCTATGATCGACAAGGTTGATGAGGAAAGATTGCGTTTTCTAACTGATAATCTCTCGTTTGAGAGTAACAAAACATATGGATTGGTATATTCGATACAATATAGGAATTATGCTGAGAAAATAATGGAGTGGTTTAGATCCAGGAAAATTCAAAATGTTATAATACCACATCTTACGGGGATGTTAAGAGGCCAAGTTCTTGGGTGTACAAACGCGTTTTTGAGAAATTACAATGTGGACCAATTTATTATATTGTCTTCAGGGATTTTTCATGCCTTAGGGGTTTCTCTATACACAGGTATCCCAACCAAGTTAATCGATATACATAACTACAAAGTTTTAGATATGAGAGATAAAACACATAAGATAAGATCATTGATATCGTGGAATATATATAGAGCTAAAAATTACAATAAAGTAGCAGTAGTCTCCGTAGCTGATAGTCATCAATCATCAATAGGTGGGGAGAACGCTATAATTCGTCTTTTGAAAAAATATGGTATTTCGCATATCAGATATAATGTGTACAGAGTATCAGAGGAAGTTATACACTCTCTACCTAAAGAATATTTACCTGTGGTCGCGGGGTGTCCTAGAATAGCTATAGATGACATAACCAGGTTTAAGAGGCCTGTGCTAAATCTGGAGCAGCTTCAGATTTTACTAGGTCTAAAAGATTTTAATGAGGTGTACCCCCCTTTAAGAAATGGTGGTTGAAATGAAGAGAGAGGGTGAGTTAGTAAATCCGGGTGACTATATAGCGTTGATTGAAGAATTTATCCCTGGTGTCAACACGTATGTAGATGAATCAATCATTAGGGCAGAAGTTGCAGGTTTCATAAAGATTAACTGGAAGGATAGAGTAATAAGTGTTACTCCGATAAAAACACCTATAACTATTGATGTTGGAGACGAAGTTATAGGGAAGATTTTCCACATATCAGGGGTTTTTGGTTATGTTGAGATTAGATTAATAAAAAAGAAGGCAGATGACGGATGGATCCTCTTAGATAGTAAGTATACTGGTGTACTTTATCCACATATAAAGGTCAACAATGATGTCGGTTTCATATACAGAATAAGGGATGAGATATTAGCCTATGTAGAAAGTAAAAGGAATAGGACTATACATCTATCGATAAGAGGGGAGAGATATGGTGTTATAAGGGCTTTTTGTAGGCAGTGTAGGAGTGAGTTGACTATTACTAAAAATAATAAAGGTAGAGTCATGTTACGATGCCCAATATGTAAGAATGAAGAAAGTAGGAAGCTTTCAAGATTCTATGGAAGAGCAAATGTTTTGAGGCTTATACACCAAGAGAAACTTTTAAATAGAGGAATATAGATGTGTGGTATAGTATGGATATACGGATGGTAAAGGTAGAGAAAGGAAGAGTAAGACTAAAGATAGTAAATGAAACCTTCACATTTGGTAATTTACTTCAAAAAGCCCTTATTGACGATGAAAGGATATTGGGTGCTGGTTTCCATAGACCTCATCCTTTGAGGAAGGAAATAATTTTTGATATCTATTTTAGAGATGACGTGGATCCTGCGGAATATAAGGGGATTGTTTTGGAAAACGTGAAAAAACTCCACACATATATATCCGAGTTGAGAGACGCTATAATGAACAGTTTAGCGGGTGAAGAGAGGTGAAATATTGTCCAAAATGTAGAGATATGATGACATTAAAACAGCTTGGAGAAAACTTGTATTATGTGTGTAAAACATGTGGTTATAAGGAGCCATATGACCAGTCAGATTTATACGTTGATGTAACAAGAGAGGAGAGAGTTTTGGTTTTGCAGAAAGACACTACTGCAGAGCCTGTTGTAAAGGTTGAATGTCCAAAATGTGGAAATGAAGAAGCATATACATGGATAGTTCAAACTAGGTCAGGAGATGAAGGCGGGACTGTATTCTATAGATGTACAAGATGTAAATACACTTGGAGAATATACACATGAGCATTTTTGAGACTAAATAAATTAAATTGTGTGATATAGTATAGATTAGCTTTATATGGTGATCTATTATGTTTAAAGCGGTTCTGGATGCGGATAAGATAAAGAGGTGGATTAAAATAGTTTCTACAATCGATGAGTTAATGGAGGAGGCCTGCTTCAAAATCACTCCAGAAGAAGTGATATATAGAGATGTTGATAGTGCTAGGATAAGTATGATCAATGTGTCTTTAGGAAAAGATTATTTCGAATTATATGATTTTGATGGTGACTCGGAACTCCTGGTTTGTGTTCAAAGTGAAAAACTACTTAAATACTCTAAGGCTTTGTCAAAAGCAGAGGAGTTAACGATTGAAGTGGAGGAAGGGAAGTTCGTATTGTCTAGTAGTAAACCTATAGAGAGAAAGTTTATTCTTCCTGCATCTATTGAAGACAGAGAGATATCTAAAGTGCCACAGGTGGATTTTAAAGCGTCTGCAAGAATAGTAGTTCCTACCTTCAGAGACATTTTAAAGGAGTCTAAAACTGTAGGTGAAACGATAACTATACATGCTGATAACAACGAATTAAGCTTCATAAGTAAAAGTGAAGAAGGTTTTCAATCAATCCACAAACTTAGATATCCAGAAAATGTTGAGGTCTTGGAGATTTCAGTTGAAGAATCATCTGTATCAATATATCCAGTTGATCCACTTTACAAAATCGTTAAGGAAATAGCCAGTATATCAGGAATAGTTACTTTAGAATTCTCAACAGACTACCCTTTAAGCTTGAAATTTGATATGTCTGAATTCGAGTATTACCAGTTTATCCTAGCGCCCAGGGGTGAAGAGTAGGCTTCTTCAATAACTTCACATTATTTATTTAATATGTGGAATGAATTGGGATCCTATAGAGGAACAGTTTAAGTGGGCAGGAAAATATCCATATTCCGTTATTGGTAAAAAACTATTTAAAGAACTTGGAATAAGCATTGATGAATTATTGGAGGATAAATCCCCTATTTTAAATGTTGCGTATAGAGAGATAGCCTCCTTATTAGACGATGATATAATTGTTCCAGAAACTAACGAATACGTATCTTTGGTTAAGTTTTATATCTCATCAATGATAGTCTATGCGTTAGGAAATACCTTTTTAATAAATAGGTTTATCGAGAGAGAAGCCAGCAGAGCTATAGATTTCTTGAAACGTGCTTCAAACGATGAGATAAAGAGGTTGTCTTCAGATCTGGGTATAGATATTGCAGTGGATAACGACCAATATCTAATTCATTTTACAGACTTTGTAGAGTTGATAAAAGGCCTGTCTCATATCCATTGGAAACTATACTATTTTGAGTTAGAGAAAGGGTATGTAAAACTTACAAAGAGAAATATGCTGCGACTGTTAAAGGAAGCGATAAAGGAGGAGATTGAAAATATAATTTTTAATATAGAGGCTATACCTGATGCTATAGCTGAGTTAGCGAATAAAATTAGGATTGATTACAAAGAAAAGTTATTTATACCTAGAAAAGGGCAGGATAAAGTGGGTAGTAAGAATCCGGACGAGTTTCCGCCTTGCATGTTATATCTATATAATAACATTGACAAGGGTCTTCCTCATCCAGGTAGGTTTACAATCGTAGCCTTCTTAAGTAATGTTGGATACAGTGTAGAGGAAATATTGGATCTATTTAGAGTAACGCCGGACTTTAATGAGAAAATCACAAGGTATCAGATAGAACATATATTGGGATTAAGGGGAGGGAAAATCAAATATTCTACACCATCCTGTAGGAAGATAAAGAGTTTCGGTTTCTGTTTTCCCGATAAAATATGTAAACAATTCAGGGTTAGACATCCATTCCAATATTTAAAGGGGAGAAGGCGTGCTACAAAGTGATCTAAACTATATAAAGAGGGTTTTTAAATCCTACTACTATGCTAACTACCAGAAGTTGGTTAAGGAGGTCAGTGAGTACCAGTCAAGAGAATGGGCCTTTCAGACGTTTGATAATCTAATGGTTAGACATAGAAGTATTACAAACCCAGATGAGCTAAAAAGGTATCTGGAAGACCCACCTAAAGGTGTTTACTACTCTCTTTCACTTTATGAGGATCCGACGGCTGAAATGCAAGAGAAGGGGAGGGTTTCCACTGATCTAGTGTTCGATTTAGATGCTGATCATATTTATGGAGTTATGTCGAAGAAGGCATATGTATGTAGAAAATGTGGGTATATAGGAAGCGAAAGGATTTGCGATAATTGTAGTGATGACGCATCTCCAATCTTCATTGTTGACGACCTAACTATTGATGATGTTATAATGGAACTAAAGAGGCTAACTGATAAACTAGAAAATTTGTTGGGTATTTCTAGTGAGGAAACAAAGATATTTTTTAGTGGATTAAGAGGTTTTCATCTACATGTTGAAAGCCCGCCATATATAAATATTGACGATTTGGGTAGGATTGAGTTGAAAGATTTGCTTACTTTAGAAGGAGTTGATTTTAAGAAAGTTAGGTCGCCAAAAGCATCAATAGTATACATGGTGTGGAGAGATGGGAAAAAAGTTTTACAGAAAGTCGGTAACAAACATTCTATACCGCCACTAGTTAAAAAAATATTGTCGACTCATGACCTAGACGAGTTAAGTTCTCTCCTAAAAAGTGTTGAGGTTAGGAATGATAAGGATGAGATTAAAACATGGTTACGGAAGTTAGTTGGGATACATATAGATCCCGCTGTATTAACTGACTTGAGTAGACTTATAAGAGCTCCCTACTCGCTTCATGGAAAATCAAGTTTAATAAAGAATCCAGTTAATATGGATGATCTAGAGTCGGGAGGCTCATATGTAATCGATAAATCAATGGTTATGCGTGGAAGAACTGAGGTGTTGATAAAATATATGCCAGACTTGATATGGGCAGGTAAAGAATATCATGAGACATATAACGAAAGAGTAATTCTGCCCGAGTCATTAGCTATTTATTTAGTAAATATAAATTTAGCGGAAGATTTGAAGCCGGTGTTGTTTTAGTGTCTCTGAGACTAGTAAAACGTTAACATTTTAATTTATAAACAGGAGATGATATTTCTAAGTTGGATAGAAACATTTAATCCTACGAGGTTGTAAAGAGTATGAAGCCAGTATTAAACACAGGAACGACGACACTGGCATTGAAGTATAAAAAAGGTGTTGTCTTGGGTGCTGATACCAGGGTTACAGCGGGGTATTTAATTGCACATAAGAAGGGGAGGAAAATACATCAAATCAGACCATATTTGGCTGTTACAATAGCAGGTGTTGTAGCGGATGCACAAGTATTAATTGAACAAGTTAGGAACCATATAAACCTATATGAAAATCTATATGGTAGGCAATTATCAGTCAAGGCAGCGGCAAATTACCTAAGCCTTTTGATGTATTCGCATAGGTTGTTGCCATTCATTACTGAGATGATAATTGCTGGAAAGGATGCATCAGGATTTAAAATATTTAAATTAGATCCTCTAGGAAGCATAATTGAAGATAATTATCTAGTTTCTGGGTCAGGATCAATGTTTGCTCTAGGTGTACTAGAAAGAGGTTATAAAGAAGATATGGAAGAGTCTGAAGCGATAAGCCTTGCTACTAGTGCGTTGTTAGCTGCTATGAAGAGAGATATAGCTAGTGGGGACGATTTCATGATAGCAATCATAGATGATGAAGGTTATAGAGAGCTATCGAAAGAGGAGAAAAATGCTTTGATCAGAAATATGGAGATAGGTACATAGATAACCCCTCATCTAGAGAGGTGAGTTAGGAAATGAATAATATGAGGTTGGTATCAATAAATATCGTGAGGGAGTTAAGTGGAAAGGTTACTATTCGAAATATAGAATATGAAGGTCCAGCGTTAGCAATATATACAGATGATCCCGAAAAATTTTATGAGAATCCTAAATGGATAAGCGAATTAGCTTCACAATTTAAGAAAAGGCTTGTATTGAGGTCTACTCCAGATGTAAGGTTGGATATTGAAGAGGCCTTAGATAGGATAAATGGCATATTAAACGAAAAAGGTATTCACAGAACCGGATCAAAGATATTTTTTGATCAATTAAGAGGCGAGGTTCATATCTTTATTCCCTATTTGGAAAATATAGATTTAAAAAATTTAGGGTATGAAATTGTAAAAAACACTAAGTGGATACCTAAAATAAGGTTTTATTACGTTGATGTTCCAGATGTTTTGAAGGACATTTATTCGTCATATAGAGGTAATGGACGGAGTCACAAGAATCGTAGAATTTTGACTAATATTGGAGAGAGGATATTCAGGGAGCCTATCCGCCCCAGCAGAGATATTACGTTAACGGGTTTGGGAGGTGTTGAGGAAGTTGGTAGGTCAGCTATTCTATTGAGAACATCCGAAAGTAAAGTATTAATAGATTTTGGTGTAAAAGTGAATGCTAGTGATATTTCAGATTATGTCCCCAGAATAGATGCTTTAGATTTAATAATTAATGATCTGGATGCTGTTGTCCTCACACATGCCCATCTTGATCATTGTGGCATGATCCCCCTATTATATAAGTATGGCTATGACGGGCCGGTTTACATGACAGAACCTACATTGGCACTGTCCACGCTATTGCTTAAAGACTTTATTGAAATATCTAGAAAGAATGGTTTTCCGGCTCTATATAATATACATGATGTAAAGAGCATGATACGCCACGCTATCCTATTGAAATACAAGCAAGTAACAGATGTATCTCCAGATATAAAACTCACGTTCTATAATGCTGGACATATATTGGGATCCGCTATGCCTCATATACATATCAGGGAAGGGGTATATAACATACTATTTACTGGCGATTTTAAATTTGGAAAGACGAGACTATTGGATACTGCTTTTTCCGATTTTACTAGGGTAGAGACTATCGTAATGGAAAGTACCTATGGAGCTGAGGAGGATAAGCTTCCAAGTAGGCCACAAGTAGAGAGTAAGTTCGTAAGGTTTGTAAATAAAGTCTTCGAAAGGGGTGGTAAGGTTTTAATCCCCACGCCTGGTGTTGGCAGGTCTCAGGAGATGTTGGCCGTTATATATCTATATCTTCAGAAGAATAAGGATGGGTTGATGTTGCCTGAGAATACCAAGGTATACATAGATGGAATGATAGATGAAGCCAATAAGCTCCATTATATTTACTCTGAGTATCTTCGCTCAGATATTCGTTCGTCCCTAACAGACAATCTTAATCCATTTACAGGAGATCATATAATACCGGTAAGAAATTCTTCTCAACGGGATGAAGCGATAGAAAGTGAGGATCCGGCTATAATACTATCTACTTCCGGAATGATGCAGGGTGGTCCAGTAATAGAATATTTTATGCGGCTAGCCGACTCGGAAAAGAATGCTATAGCGTTTGTTTCTTATCAGGCGCCTAATACGCTTGGGAGAAAATTAGTGGACGGTATGAAAAATGTGGACATTATTTATGAAGGTCGTGTCAAAAGTTTAGAGGTTAAGATGGAAGTAGTGAAATTCGATGGTTTCACAGGACATAGTGACAGGAGCCAACTAGTTGGATTTGTAAACAGGTTAAAATCGAAATTAGGTAGAACGTTGAGGAACGTATATTTGGTTCATGGGGAGCCTAGTAAGATAGACTCGTTATCCAGATACTTAACTAAAACCTTCAGGATACACAGTTCTGCACTACCCATGCTGTCAACAAAACTTTTAAAGGAATAAGTTATGAAGGGAAGGATGAGTAGCCTAGTAAAGCAGCTTGTTAACATGGGAGTCTTAAAGAGTGTGGAGTATATTAACTCCTTTCTATCTGTAGACAGAGCGGATTTTATGTGGCCCGGATACGAAGATTATGCATATCTTGACCAGCCAGCTCCCCTAGGGGATACGGGGCAAACTATCTCAGCACCACATATTCATGCATATTACCTAGAGTATACTAAGCCTAACGAGAATTCCATCGTATTAGAGATTGGGGCTGGAAGTGGCTATCTATCTGCTTTAATAGGAAGATTAATAAAGGATAAATCTGGCAGTGGTCACGTATATTCTATTGAGTTTAACCCAACTCTATTTAACTTTGCTAGCCGAAATATTAGAAAAACTGGTCTAGAGGATTATGTAACGGTCATACCTGGTAATGGCATATATGGATGGCCCCCAAAATCTAATATGGAACATTATGATGTTATACTGGTTTCCGCTGGAATAGAGTACGTACCTACATGTTTGTTAAATCAACTAAAAATCGATGGTAGAATAATAATTCCCATAGGTAAGGATTTTTATCAACAACTGACTTTGATAGAGAGGAGGGGTGAAAAGGATTTTGTGAAAAAGCGATTGTTTACGGTGGCTTTTGTAAGGATGGCTGGTGTTGGTAATGTATCTTGTTAAGTTTAGAGCATATGGACACCATAATGTTAAAGCTACACATCCATCTACATTGGAGATAACCACTGAAAATTATTTGACAGAGAGGGGAGATTGCATTGTAGCTGTGAAATCAGAGATGAGTTGTAGATCGCTACCAACACAGGTTAAAGAGGCTATTAGGAATGATAAATCAATAGTAGAAATAGAGTTGAAGTGTGGAGATTTAATAGATAAAATAACTGCGAGAGGGAGTCGAAACCTGACGCTGTCCTCAGATGTGTCGATAGTTATTAGAAAATCTGATTATATAGATGGTAGGACATTATGTATAAAGGCTGATAAGGCTGCGTCAGATCTATCAAGGAAGCTAATAGCCCTTCTAAAAAATCCTAATACTATGCTCGAAATCTTGATAAAGGTATATTCTACATAGTCCCGAATTGACCCAAGGTTAAAGCTAATATATTACGATGTCAAATAAAATGAAATTGTTGTTTAGAAAACTTAAGATGTTGAGGGGGCCCGTGGCCTAGCCTGGTGGGGCACCCGGCTGATAACCGGGGGGTCGTGGGTTCAAATCCCACCGGGCCCATGCAACATTTACCTAATTAATTTCTCACTTCAATCGATAGCAAATCTTTATATAGAATGTCTTTAGAATAATGAAGATTGATTGCCCCGGTGGTGTAGCCCGGCTAGCATACCGGCCTGTCGAAGAATCACAGATAGCCGGTGGACCCGGGTTCAAATCCCGGCCGGGGCGCTACACTTCCTTCTATGTTTTTTAGGAGATAGAATCTTTAAAAATGTTGATGTATAAGAATTTAATGACCCCCCGTAGCTCAGTGGCTAGAGCGGCCGGCTGTAGTCTATAGGCGGGTGGGTGAATGGGTCATTCGACCTTTAATGACCCCACCTCAGTCGGTCGGAGACAGGGACTTCCCCTCCAGCGGCAGGTCGTGGGTTCAAATCCCACCGGGGGGACTAACCCAAATTTAATAATGACTAATTAATGACAGTTGGGTTAACACTTGATATCATAAAACTTAATGTTTAAGTTTTCGATAACTCTATATGTATGTCTGTTTTCAAACCTAAGCTTGAGTCAAAGAGATGGGATATAAGTAAGGAGGAAGAACTACTTAGAAAATGGGTTGAGGAGGGTATATATCAGCCTAAATGGGATCCAAGAAAACCTACCTTCTCTATAGACACTCCACCTCCCTATGCAAGTGGTGTTTGGCATGTTGCAGCTGCGGCTCATTATGTTCAATTCGACTTCTTTGCAAGGTATTTCTGGATGAAGGGGTACAATGTACATTTCCCCATGGGTATAGACAGAAATGGACTTCCCATTGAGATTAAGGTTGAACAGGAATATGGGATTAAAGCTAGAGAGGTCGATAGAGAAGAGTTTATAAGGCTATGTAGCAAGAAGCTTGATGAGTATGAGAAATATATTCTAGAGGTTATCCGTAGAACAGGTATGATAGCCAACTACATAAATCCATATAGAACCGATAGTCCAGAGTATAGAACCCTTACCCAGGCGACCTTTATTGAGCTTTGGAGGAAGGGACTAATATATGAAGACGTTAGACCTACCATCTGGTGCCCAGAATGTTATACACCCATCGCTGAGGCAGAAGTTGAATATGTAAAGAGAACTGGTAAGCTTTACTACATCAAGTTTCCATACAAAGATGATCCTTCTAAATATGTGGTGATAGCAACTACAAGGCCTGAACTAATAGGTGCAACTGCAGCAGTCCTATATCATCCTGATGACGAGAGATATAAAGGGTTAGAAGGTAGGGAGGTACTAATACCGATCTATAATTATCCAGTTAGAATCCTTCCGCATACAGTTGTAGACCCTGAATACGGTTCTGGAATGATGATGCTTTCGTCATTCGGTGATTTAGACGATGTTAGGCTATTCAGAGAGTTGAATCTTGAGCCTAGGGTTTTAATATCTCCAGATGGTGCCATGAATGAGCTTAGCGGAAGGTATAAGGGATTGCCAGTTGAGGAGGCGCGGAGAAAAATAGTTGAAGATTTAGAGGCTGAGGGCTATATCCTAAAAGTAGAGTCTGTTGAACAGAACATACCCACTTGCTGGAGATCTAAAAATCCTGTGGAGTTCATATTTGTTAAGGCGCTTTACCTTAAGCAGCTCGAGTATAAGGAAGAGCTTCTCAATCTAATTGACGAGATAGAGTTTATTCCCAAATTCCATAAACAGATATTGGTTAACTGGATAAACTCGATCTCAATAGATTGGGCGATCTCACGTGATAGGTACTATGGAACTGAGGTTCCCATCTGGTATTGTAAGAACTGCGGCTATCCACATCTGCCTGATCCAGGTAAATATTATAGACCTTGGAAGGAGAAACCACCCTTTGAAAAATGCATAAAATGTGGACATACGGAGTTTATAGGTGATCCTAGGACATTTGACACATGGATGGATTCGAGTATAAGCTGTCTATACATAGCTGGTTATAAAAGGGATGATGAGTTCTTTAGACATGTTTTTCCAGTTACCCTTAGACCTCAGGGAATTGATATAGTGAGGACCTGGCTCTACTATACGCTCTTAAGAGTATATCAGTTGACGGGTAAACCCGCTTTCAAATACGTTAGGCTCTCAGGAATGGGTTTAGACGAAAAAGGGAGACCGATGAGTAAAAGCCTGGGAAACATAGTTGAGCCGATACCAGTTATAGAGAAGTATGGAGCAGATGCATTTAGGATATGGGCTGCAAGCGAAACTAAGGTTGGATATAACTATCTGTATAAAGAAGATAAGATAATATCTGCTAGAAATTTCATCACGAAGCTTTGGAATATCGCTAGATTTATATCAAACTTTCCGGACAAGAGTGGAGAAGTATCCATTGGAGACCTAACAGAGTTTGATAAGCATCTACTTCTAAGGCTTAATAAACTTATTAGGCTGGCTGACGAGGAATACTCAAAACTAGATTCATTCGAGACTGTTAGGGAATTGCGATACTTTGTTTGGTATATATTTGCATCTAACTATCTAGAGATGGTTAAGCCGAGACTATATAATGGAGATGGAGAGTTTAGTGAGGGACAGGTAATATCCGCTATGGCAACAATACATCTAACGTTAAAAACAATACTTAAGATCTTGCATCCTATTGCTCCCTTTATTACAGATTATATATGGAGAGAACTTTATGGTGGAGGTATACTTAATCAGAAGTTTCCAGAACCTTTTGAACTTGATATCACGAGGGACATTATTGATGATGTGATAGAGTTCAACTCGTTAATATGGAAATATAAGGATAGTAATGGTCTGAAAAAGAAGGATCCATTATCAAAGGTAGTGGCTCCAGAGTCACTTAGACCTGCAGCATTAGACCTAAAAGCGCTACATAGAATAGATAACCTAAGTTTTTCAAAGGACATAGACAAAATAAGCGATACAATAGTCAATCCGTAACCAAACTATAATGAAAATGAACTTGTAAAGATGTTTTGAGAGTTAGTTAAATAAATGAAATTTGTTCTCTAAATATGAGATGGATCTGCTGACGATACATCTATAGAGTTTAATATACTGTTCTTGGAATTATAACATAGCAATAAATGCCGATGATTCATTACATACTAATTGTTATGGCGGCTAATGGAACCAGAGAAATTCCATTAAAAACTCAGTAGGTTATTGGATATCTTAGTAAGGCAGCTATACCCCCAAATTGTTTAAATATTTTTCCATGTTCTGTTGCGCTTGAAATAAGTATCACCTTGAATCCATATTCTTCACTTAAAGAGGCGAGATACTCTACCAAATCTTTATTCTCTTTCAACTCCATGTCAACATTACATTTGTCACATTTTGGAGGTCTATATTCCAGTTTTAGCGCCTCCTCATTACTTATAATGTATTCTTTAGTATTGCTACATTTGGGACATTTAAAGACCATATACCTTTTTCCTATATCCTCTAGTATAAGTAAAGTATCATAGGCTCCAGTGTATATGTTATCCATAACTTCCTTCAGCCCGTATACCACCATATTATGCTTCTTACTCAGTCTAGATAGAAATTCGTCCACATACTTCTTCTCTCTAACATACCTAATATCTGATAGAATATCCTTTGCTTTCTCCACGAGCTCTCTTAATCCATCTTCTCCTGAGTAGTTCGTATCAAGAACAGCAACAATTTTTTTCTTCAACCTATAGTCTATCTCAGCATCTTCAAGAAATTCATTTTTGGTGAATCCTGGTCCTCCAACGATAATGCCGCTTAATCTAGGAAATACATCATCCTTTAGAAATTCATCATTCAAATGGTTGGCTATCCTATCAAAATACTGGTGAACTGCCATCTCTCTAAGTCTCTCGAATCTTCTTGCGGATTGTCCTCCCGCTCTATGTTTACCTGGTATTCCGGAAGTATATTTTCCAAGTATTTTAAGTCGGTTACCTTCCAGTAGACCTATTGCAGCTTCATTAACATCAATCGATATTAATCCATAAACCTCCTTCTCCTTCAAAGTGTCCTCTAGATACTCGGTGTGGAAGTGATCATCACACCTATATAAATTAATATTTATTGGTTCTGGAGGTTCAACTACGTAAATCTCCATCTTCTCTGTCCCAGGCCCCGAAACTGGAATAGCTCCGCAGAACACCACTAAACCGTTGTCAGGTGCTTCCTGATAATATTTTAGCCTCTCTATAACTTTTGTAATGGCATCTTTAACATGTTTTCTTGTTGTATCCGACTTTATATTTTCTGCAGTAGCATATTCCTGTCTAAGATAATTAATTATTTCTGACATCCTCTTCTTAGGAGGTATGTATAAGGATATAAGTTCAGTTCCTCTGCCTCTCTTACTCTTTATTTCCTCTATTATCTTCTTTATCTTATATCTTGCTAAATCTCTGTCTTCAACTCTTTCCTCCCGTGTCATATCAAAGTATATTTGGGCGTCATACCAATTATAACAGATGGTGATGAATAACCCATCAAAATATGTGATAAAACTTACTGGATCGTTGTTTGAACCCGAATCGTTTAGTTCACTTCGGTCCATAGCCGAAGTTGCTATAGATAGGAGGGATGATTTTAAGGGGGTATTTGTATGTGGAGGTGGTAAGACACTTAGAAAATGGCTCACTAACTTGAGAGAAAATAGTAATTCAATGGAATATGATCTAGATTATTTAGGTATTGAATTTACTAGGATCAATGCGAGAATATTGATGTTGTTACTAAAGCCTCATGTATATCCCTTTATACCCACATCCATACACGAGGCAATATTAATCGCTAAGAATATTGATAAACATATAGTTATGGGAGGCGTCTCTCCAGGCTTTTCCACTAACGCTGTAGCTGCTTTTCTAGCTAAAGAACTTGGATATAGACTCATCAATATAACCAGCGCAGGTGGAGTGTATGATAAAGATCCTAAATTAGCTTCTGATGCACAAATTTTAGACAAAATACACATTGACGACTTGATAAAGATGCTTTCGGATAGGGTTGAATACGCTGGAAGTTATCCATTATTTGATTTAACGTCTTTAAACATTATTAAAAAATATTCGATAAAGACGTACGTAATCGGGCCCGAGAAAGATCAGTTGGTAAAGCTGTTGAATGGAGAGTCGGTAGGGACAGAGATTATCTTTGATTGATTAAAGATGCATGTAGAATTTAAAATGAATTAGGCATTTAAAATTGATGGAAGGAGGGGTTCCCCTAGCCTGGCCAACGGGGGCGGGCTCAAGATCGCGTATAAGCAACCCGCTGGCGTAGGCCTTCGTGGGTTCAAATCCCACCCCCTCCACCAGTAGTTTCTATTGCTATTTAGTAATGTATAGTGCATGTGGGTGTCTGTAATAAACTTACAAGGGATAGTATATATTATCCTTAAATGCCCAATGTGTGTGATGACGCCCTCAGTTATTTCTTTCTCAATCGTAGTGAAACTTTTATAGGAGTTGTGACTAGTCACGGACATAGTTCCGATGGGTGTATATTTGAGTAAGGGTTATTTGGGGGTGTTGGTGCTTACAATAGTAGTAAAATTCTGAAGTGGGATAGTTTCACAGGCAAATATATCCATGGAGAGAGGTAAAAATGCGTATACCCGATGGATAATGTGGGCTATGTATAATTCCCTAGCTTCTGCCAGAATTTTATAATATAGAGTGTTTTGTCTCCAAGAATACTAATGAATGATGTTGTCTGAGAAAGTCTTGTGAAATAATAATTAAGAATATCTGGGTGGGCAAGATACTTCCTTAGTTTTCAGCAACACAAGATGTATGGGAATGTTTAAAAACCAGGAAACAAAACAATTCAAAACCTGTTTAAACGCACCAGCTAGGTGGGTCATGTAACGTATAATTAGTAGCTAAATCGACGAACTGGATAAACAGTACAATACTACTCAACAACCTCACTAAAAAGTGATAAAGCTTATATATCTACTACAGTTTAAATAAAGATGGATATACACGTCCGTGTGGCGGTATCCAGGCGATAGAGGCTACTAAGCCAGGTGGATGAAACCTGGATCTCCACACACGGACACATGAAGGATGTCGGCTCAACCGAGTAAAAGATGGTTGGGCCGGAGGAGGGGCCTACGTACACAGCTCATCCAAATCCCCAGGTACGGCAGGCTGTACTCCCCTAAGGCCGGTTGATCCTGCCGGACCCGACTGCTATCGGAGTGGGACTAAGCCATGCGAGTCGAACGTCCCGGGCTGGCGGGACGTGGCGTACGGCTCAGTAGCACGTGGCCAACCTACCCTACGGACGGCTATAACCCCGGGAAACTGGGGCTAATAGCCGATAGGGGATGGATGCTGGAACGCTCCATCCCCGAAAGGGCTACACACCCATGCTGTGTGTAGCCGCCGTAGGATGGGGCTGCGCCCTATCAGGTAGTAGGTGGGGTAACGGCCCACCTAGCCTATAACGGGTGCGGGCCCTGGGAGGGGGAGCCCGGAGATGGGCACTGAGACAAGGGC
>JALSHT010000010.1 GCA_026982095.1 Nitrososphaeria archaeon
GGACTACAGGTAGGAAGCATAAAAAGCTTGTTGTTAAGAGGAGGAGGTGATAGTTTATGAGGCGTTTTAGGAAGAAGTATGAGGGTCCTTTCAAGCCTTGGGACCGTGAACTGTTATATGAGGAGCTACGTCTAATCGGTGAATATGGACTTAAGAATAAGAGGGAGTTGAGGAGGGCTGCAACTATGCTTAGGAAGATTAGGGAGGTGGCTAGGAAGGCATATGGTCTTCGTGGTGAAGAGAGGATGGAGGCTGAACGAACATTGGTATCTAGGTTATATAAGATGGGTATCTTAGGAGAAAATGCTACTTTAGATGATGTATTACGTCTAGAGGTTAAAGATCTCCTTGAGAGGAGGCTCCAGACCATTGTCTATCGTAAGGGTCTAGCTAAATCGATTTATCATGCTAGGCAGATGGTGGTCCATGGCCATATTATGGTGGGTGACCGTGTGGAGGATAGGCCTAGCAGGCTTATATATCGTGATGAGGAGGAGCTTGTTAGGATTAGACCTACAAGCCCCTATTCCGATCCAAATCATCCTATCTGGAGGGAGGTGACTGAAGTTGTCGAGGGAGAAGAGTCAGAAGAAGGTTGAGTTGTGGGGGATAGCCCATATCTATAGTAGTTTGAATAACACGATAGTACATATAACTGATTTGACTGGCGCTGAGACTATTGCTCTTACATCTGGAGGTATGTTTGTAAAGGCGGATAGATATGAAGGTTCTCCATATGCAGCTATGATGGCTGCTAAGAAGGCTGCTGAGATAGCTAAGGCTAAAGGTATAACCGGTGTCCATATAAAGGTTAGGGGTGTTGGAGGCCATTTCTCACCTATTCCAGGACCTGGTGCACAAGCCGCTATACGTGCCCTAGCTAGGAGTGGATTGAAGATAGGTATCGTGGAGGATGTTACACCGATTCCACACGATAGGACTAGACGTCCAGGAGGTAGGAGAGGTCGTAGGCTATGAAGAAGCCTAAGATTGAGCTTCTCGAGAGTGACGGTGTCTTTAAGGCTGTCCTCAAGAATGTACCGGTTGAGGTGGCTAACTCTATTAGACGTATTATTATGTCTGAGGTAAGGACAATAGCGATTGATGATGTGTTTATTTTTAAGAATAGTTCTGTCTTGAACGACGATACCCTGGCTCACAGGCTTGGGTTAGTCCCTCTCAAGACTTCTAGAAAGAAAATTAAGAAGCTTCTTGAGGCGGTTGATGAGACAGACTATGTAACTCTGGTTCTGAATGTATCTGCAAAGGATAGGTTTGTCACTGTATATTCCAAAGATGTTAAGTCTAAGGATAGGGCAGTTAAACCGGTCTCCGATGAAATTGAGATTGCTAAATTGGCTCCCGGACAGACTATCGAGGCTGAGCTGTGGGCGAGGGTTGGAAGCGGCTCCGAACATGCTAAATGGAGTCCTGTATCAGTAGCTGTGGTAAGGGGTATACCAAAGATCTCTCTTTCTAAGGAGATTCCTAAGAATAAGGTTAAGAAGATAGTTGATATATGTCCCAAGGGTGTATTTGAGGCTAGCGGCGGTGAGGTGAAGGTTGTAGACCCTCTAAAATGTACATTGTGTATGTTATGTGAAAAGGAGTTTCCAGATTATGTAAAGGTAGATATAGATGAGTCTTCAAGCCTACTATATTTCGAGCCTGTGGGGCAGCTTACTGTGAGGGAGATACTAGAGGATGTATTCGAAATTTTATTAGGTAAGCTTGATAATTTTATGAAGTCGTTCAAGGAGGTTGAGGTAAATGTCACTTAAATTTGTTGATAAAAGAAGGCTGTATGTCGCTAATCTCTTGAGGAGGACCGCGAATAAATATGATGCTACTATTTGGAAGGCTGTTCGGGAGATGCTTTTGAAGCCTAAGAGGAAGAGGATCGCCGTAAATATATCAAAGCTAAACAGATATACCTCTGAAGGGGATGTGGTTGTCGTCCCCGGTAAAGTGGTCGGCTCAGGCTCTATCTCCCATAAAATTACGGTAGGTGCATATAGCTATTCCCTCACCGCTAAGGAGAAGCTTCTAGAGGCTGGTTGTGAAATCCTCTCGATTGAAGAACTTGTAAATAAATATCCAGATGGAAAGGGGGTGAAGATCATAACATGAGTACATTAAATAGGGAGGTCGTGGTTAACGCGGAGAATGCAATTGTAGGTAGGCTCGCATCGAAAGTGGCTAAATTATTACTGAATGGATATAAGGTACATGTTGTAAATATAGATAAGGCTGTCATAACAGGTAGGAAGAAGAGGGTTTTAGAGGATTTCACGAGGAGGTTATGGATAAAGTCTAATGTTAATCCACGTAGGCACGGCCCATTCAAACCAAGATCTCCTGAAGGTATTTTCAGGAGGGTCGTAAGAGGAATGCTTCCTAGGAGGAAACCTAGGGGTAAGGAGGCTTATAGACGTCTTCGTGTATATAGGGGTATCCCAAGTAGTCTGGCGGATAAAGAAATTATAGTCTTTGAAGATACATTATATCGGGAAAATCCATATGGGTATGTTACTTTATATGAGGTAGCAAAGTTTATAGGTTGGATCCCCGTTGAGGAGAGGTTGGGAGGTTGATGATACATGGCTAGGACTACCGTAAAAATATTTACTGGTAAGAGGAAGAAGGCTATTGCAAGGGCTATAGTGAGGCCTGGCTCCGGTAATGTAAGGATAAATGG
>JALSHT010000011.1 GCA_026982095.1 Nitrososphaeria archaeon
GGTTATATGATATCTATAGAATCTATTTGAATGTGTATGTCAAGGTTAGGTATCTAGGTCTAGTCTATCGTGTGACAGGTGTTTTTGAAGAGGTTATTCAATTAGATGATGGTGCAACCATACATATTCTTTTCAGGATTATTCTAGATAGATATGAAGGTTTGTCAGGCCTTCTATTTAGGGGGGATGGCTCTTTAAATCCATTATATCGGGTTACAGTTAATGGTAGGGATATAGAGCATCTTGAGGGGTTTGATACTAAGTTATCGGATGGGGATGTAGTGGCCTTTATTGGTCCAGCGGGTGGATAGTAATTACATGATAAATATCATCTTCAAATGTTTATATTCTGTTTATATCTTAACAGTGTTATAGTATAAGGCATTCCCACTTAGGTCTTCCCCCCATCCTTACTTAACTGATTATAAAATTTAAATCCAGCTGGGAGAATATTATATTTCGATAGGTTTTTGTTTTGGGGTGTCTAGTTTGAAGTTTAAGCTTTTGAGGGTAGATCTTACTAGGATGACGAGTAAGGTGGAGGAGCTCGGTGATGACATCGTCAGGAAGTATATTGGGGGTAGGGGATTAGGTGCGTATCTAGCTTTGAAGGAGATTCCTAAGGGTGCAGATCCATTTGGCCCTGAGAATAAGGTATATATATTGACGGGGCCTCTTGTGGGAACCGCCTCTGTAGAGAGCGGTAGATACCATGTAGTGGCTAAGAGTCCCTTAACAGGTATATTGGGTGATGCAAATAGTGGGGGGCAGTTTGGTCCTTGGCTTAGATTCGCTGGGTATGATGGTATAGTTCTTGAGGGTAAGAGTGAGGATCCTGTATGGATAAGTATTGTGAATGGGGAGGTAAAGTTTAATGATGCAAGTAAGATGTGGGGTAAGGGTGTCCTACATACTGAGAAGATGATTAGGGATGAGGTAGGTGTACATGATGAGTCTATAGGAAGTATATTGTCTGTTGGGCCTGCGGCTGAGAATCTATCTAGAATTGCCGCTGTAATGAATGATAAGTATAGGGCTGCGGGTCGTGCCGGTCTAGCCTCTGTTATTGCTTCTAAGGGTGTGAAGGCTATATGGGCATATGGTAATAGAAAGCCTACTGAGGAGCTTTATGATAGGAAGGCCTTCTTTGATGAGGCTAAGAAGGTTATTGAGAAGATTAGGAATCATGATATTTCAAAGGCCTTGAACCAGTTTGGTACAGCGGTTCTTGTTAATATTATTAATGAGCATGGTGCCTTCCCTACTAGGAATTGGCAGCAGGGTACATTTGATAAGGCCTATGAGATTAGTGGTGAGAAGCTTGCGGATACCTATCTAAAGGCTAGGAAGGGTTGTTGGGGATGTGTTATACTATGTAGTAGGGTATCTGAGGTTGAGGAAGGTCCTTTCATGACTCCATTGAGTGAAGGCCCTGAGTATGAGACGATATGGGCTAACGGCGGCTCGACTATGATTAGTGATTTGGCGGCTCTCGTCAAGGCCAACTATCTAATGAATGATATGGGATTTGATACTATAAGCTTTGGAAGTACGGTAGCCGCTCTTATGGAACTTTATGAAAGGGCTCTTAAGGGTGAGTTGCCTGAGGAGAAGGCTAAGGAGCTTATTGCGTTGGCTGGTGATGTCAACCCAGTCTTTGGGAATCCCCATGCTCTTATACAGCTTGTTTGGATGGCTGCATATAGAAATAGGATTGGAGATTATGTTGCAGAGGGAGCTATGAGAATGGCTGAGTACTTCGGCTATCCAGAGGCAGCTATCCATGTACGTGGTATGGAGCTCCCTGCATATGATCCTAGGGGCATCAATAGCATGGCTCTATCATATGCCACTAGCAATAGAGGTGGGTGTCACTTAAGGGCTTACGCAGTTAGCTTCGATGTATTGGGTGTACCTAAGAAGTTTGATCCATTGGTCGTTGATGATGAGAAGGTTGAGCTTGTTAAGATGCAGCAGGACTACTTTGCCTTCATCGATTCTGTAATTGTATGTAAGTTCAATACCTTCTCGACTGGGCCTGAGGACTATATCGGGTTGATGAAGACGGCTATGGGCTGGGATGACTATAGTGTTGAGGAGCTTATGGAGACTGGTGAGAGGATCTATAATGTTGAGAGGCTCTTCGCCGTTAGAGAGGGCCATGGATATAGGGATACACTGCCTAAGAGGCTTATGGAGACTCCATTGCCTGATGGGCCAGCCAAGGGTAAGACTACTAAGGAGGCTATGGAGAAGTATCTACCTGAGTATTATAGGATACGTGGATGGAGTGACGGTAAGCCTCTACCTGAGACTTTGGATAGACTTGGCTTGGGAGAGTTCAAACATATCCTATCCTAACCTCCTTTTTATCTATTGGTGTATCATTTTGAAGGCTCTTCTATCTAAAGGCGTTAAATTTGAGTTTCTACAGTCTGCAGTCAGTTTTCTTAGTCAGAGGTTGGATGATGACCTCATTATAATATCTGAATACGAAGGACCACTTTCGGTACTGGGTTTCTACTCAAGCTACGATGGGATTTCTAGCTATAGAAGGTTTACAGGAGGCCCTAATTACATGGGTGACTCACCCCTATATATAGCGGTCTTAGAGAGGTATAGTGGTGG
>JALSHT010000012.1 GCA_026982095.1 Nitrososphaeria archaeon
CCTCTCTTCATATACTTCCATAATCCTATTATACATCTCCTCAGCAGCATCTACAAATAGCCCTTCTATAAACTTCCTTTCAAACCTCCCCGTCATTAGCTAACCCCTTGCCTCCTCATCAGCGATTTTAAGACTCTCGTCAAATGCATCTACGAAACGGTCTATATCCTCCTTCTCAATAATAAGTGGAGGTGCCAAGACAAAGTGGGATATCCAATTCATCATCATAAAGCCCCTCTCCAACATATCTTTTGATACCCTATCTGTCATCAAAGTCTTACCAGCAAGCTTATCCTCCCTAGTATTAAAGGGTTTCTTAGAATCCCTATCCTTAACAATCTCGACTGCCCAGAAGAGGCCAAGGCCCCGTACATCACCAACTGATATATGCCTCTCCATAAGCTCCATAAGCCTCTTACCCAGATACTCACCTAAGACCTTACTCCGTTCAATCAGATTAAGACGTTTATACTCATCAATCGCCGCCTTCATAGCGGCCATAGCCACTGGGTGATAGGCAAATGTATGTCCGACAGGCATAAAACTCTCTTGGAAATACTCAGCAACCTCCTCAGAAATAGCTGTTACTCCAATAGGTACATAGCTACTGGTAGCCCCTTTAGCGGTCGTTAATATGTCAGGCTTAGCCCTCCAATGCATATGTGCAAACCAATATCCAGTCCTACCCCATCCAGACATAACCTCATCGAAGACTAGTAGAAGATCGTTGTCATCAGCTATCTCCCTAAGCCTCTCATAATATCCATCGGGAGGAACAATGACTCCATTAGTCCCTGTAACGGGCTCCATAAATATTGCGGCTACATTACCTTCTCTCTTAACCATATACTCAATATAATCTGCACATGCCAGACCACATGATGGATATTCAAGCTTAAACGGACATCGATAACAGAATGGATCAGGGGCGAATACAGTTCCCCTAACATTTGTATGAGTCTCCACAGAGACTCTACGTGGGTCTCCAGTAAGGGAGATGGCTCCAGCTGATGCTCCATGATACGATTCATACCTAGCTATAACCTTAAACCTTGGGAATTTATATACCCTAATGAATTTAAGGGCGTCCTCATTAGCCTCGGCACCACTAGTAGATATCATATACTTCTTGAGCCTACCCGGCATAACAGACTCCAGGGCCTTCAAAGCCAACGCCCTTATCTCAGTTGCGTATGAAGGCCCGATATAGGCCAGTGTCTCAAGCTGTTCTTTAATGGCTTCAATAACATTTTTATTACCATATCCAAGGTTTACATTGACAAGCTGGCTACTGAAATCTAGGTATTTCTTACCATCCCTCCCAATAAGATATGGACCTTCACCCTTTACAATCTCAAGAGGATATTTCCAGACCCTCTGATACCTCCAAGTACCTAACCCCAACTCCGCGAAAACCTTAGAGATATCCATATCTAACACCAGCCACCAGATATTGTATAATAGAATTGTTAAAAAGACCACATAAATCCTTGTAAATAATTGAAGAGCTTTAAAGAAGAGCTTAGATGGAGTATCTCAACCTATTTAGAAGATAACCTTCCAAATCAATTAATCTTCTCCTCATCAAGTATATATAGCATAGACCATCCCAATATTGAATGGAGATTCGGGGCATGTCACTAGCTAGATACATAGCTAGAAGACTTCTACAGGCAATACCAACCCTCTTCATCCTAATAGTCTTTATGTTCGTTCTAGTGAGAGTCCTACCGGGAGACCCAGCTAGATTAATAGCTGGGTTGGAGGCTACAGAGGAGGATGTCGAGAGGATTAGAGTGTTACTGGGACTAGATAGACCTCTACACGAACAGTTCATAGACTATCTAACCGATATTCTAAGGGGAGACTTAGGGACATCACTTAAGTTTGAGACGCCAGTTATAGAGGAGATACTCATAAGATTCCCTAGGACCTTGGAACTCGCAATTGTAGCGGAGCTAATCTCAATAGCTATAGCGATTCCATTAGGAATTATATCTGCTTTAAAACCTTTTACAAAGACTGGAGCAACAGCTACTATAGCATCTCTACTCGGCTCATCAATGCCTATCTACTGGTTAGGACTCATCCTTATATACATATTCTCTGTAAATATGAGGATACTCCCTTCATTTGGATATGGAACTCCAGCACATATTATTCTCCCAGCCTTCACACTAGCCACACTACTAATGGGAAACCTAGTCAGGATAACCAGGGCATCGGTATTGGATGCACTGGAGAGTAACTACATCGTTACCGCTAGAGCAAAAGGATTATCAGAACGAATTGTAATTTATAGACATGCCCTTAAAAACGCTTTAATACCTATAATAACGATATCAGGGCTTCAACTCGGTGCTTTACTTG
>JALSHT010000013.1 GCA_026982095.1 Nitrososphaeria archaeon
CTTGGAAGTTTAAGTCTTACGGCTAGTAAGCCGATTCAGAAGAGGTTCTTCTTCCCGATGGTTCCTGGGGCGGTACATGTTCCCTATCCATATTGCTATAGATGTCCATTCAAGATGGAGTATCCCTCGTGTGGAATTGCATGTTTAGATTATATCAAGGAGTGGGTTTTTGAGAAGCATCTTCCTGGTGAGGAGTTGGCAGCCGCCGTTATAGAGCCTGTGGCTGGTGAAGGCGGGTATGTCCCAGCTCCTAAGGAGTTTATGGTGGGTCTGAAACGACTTATCGAGGAGTATGGAGGTCTGTTTATGGTTGATGAGGTTCAATCTGGGTTTGGAAGGACTGGTAAGCTTTTTGGGTATATGCATATGGATGTTGAGCCGGATCTGATAGCTACTGCTAAGGCTATTGCCAGCGGCCTCCCATTAGGTGCATTGATAGGTAGGAAGAGTGTTATGACGTTACCTGGTGGGACGCATGCAAATACTTTTGGAGGTAATCCAGTCTCTCTAGCGGCTGCGGATGCCACTCTTGACAAGCTCCTTAATGGGCTGATTGATAATGCAGCTAAGGTCGGTGAATATCTCATGAAGAGACTTAAAGAGCTTCAGGAGAGGTATGAGGTTATCGGTGATGTTAGGGGTCTAGGCCTAATGGTTGGTATGGAGTTTGTAAAGGATAGGGAGTCTAAGGAGCCTCATAAGAAGCTTTTAGAGAAGGTTATTATGGGAAGTTTTAAGAAGGGTTTGATTGTTATAGGCTCGGGAGTATCTACGTTAAGGTTTTCTCCGCCTCTGACTATTACTGAAGATGTAGTTGATGAGGCTGTGGAAATACTTGATGAGGTTATTAATGAGAGTATCTAGCTTCTATACCTCTTCCTTTATATATACTATGGCTTTTAACTTATACTATGTATATACGTTCTCTGAACTATATACTATTAAATGGTTTAATTACCATTAGCTTATGATTTGGGTAATATTTAATGTTATGTGGATTTAGATAAGGGCGAGAATATGAAGAGGTTTCGTGGAGTAAGTTGGATGATAGGTGGAGCGGCAGGCCTAGGTATTAACACCGTGGCTGAACTGCTTTCTAAGGCTTTAGTTAGGCATGGATACTATGTATTTAGTAATATAGAATATGAGAGTCTTATCAGAGGTGGACACAGCTACTTTAGGGTTAGATACGATAATAAACCTGTCAATAGCCACGTTGATTATGTTGATGTCCTCCTTGCCCTTGATGATGTAACGCTAGTAGGTGATGGGGGAGAACATACATATGGACATATGGATGAGTTTCTAGATGGTTCAGTGCTTATATTCGATACTGAGTCTAGTAGGGTGGATAAGAAGGTCTTTGATGAACTTAGGGAGCGTGGCGTCTATATCTACGATGTTCCTATGACTCGGATAGTTAGAGAGGCTGCCGAGGGTGGTAAGGTCAATCTCGTGGTTAGAAATATGGTTGGCTTCGGCGTTACAACATATGTGTTAGGCCTAGATAAAAAAATCGTAGAAGATGTCATCCTTGAGAGGTTCGCCAAGAGGCCTCAAATTGCTGAGGCGAATAGAAAACTCCATGAATTGGGTTATAACTATGCCTTGGAGCATTTTAAAGATGGGGTTCGATTCTTCTTAGATCCTGCTAAGGAGAGGAATAGCCTCCTAGTTGCTACTGGTAATCATATGGCGGCCGCTGGAGCTGTAAAAGCTGGACTACGTGTATGGGTCCAATATCCAATGACCCCCGCTTCAAGGATTTATAGGTATCTTGAGGAGGTCAAAGATAAATATGGTATCTTCCTTGTCCGG
>JALSHT010000014.1 GCA_026982095.1 Nitrososphaeria archaeon
ATCCTCTAGATCACCAAACTGTAGAGGGGTATTCATCAAATCATATAGATAGTGACCCAGCCTACCCACCTTAACAAGGTTGAAAGCCCCTCCAAAACTCCTTATCTGCTCAAGCACAAACTCGTCAATACTCAAAACTTGGAGAGATGCAAAGTTGTTAACCCTATTTATTATAGGGATAAAGAATGTACCTCTAGAAATCTCCTCCAATACAGCCTTTGTCTCCTCCACCTCCCTTAATACAGTCCTAACGAGTTCAACCGCCCCCGGTACAGCGACCTCCAAAGCCTCCTCAACAGGCTCCCCCAATGCACTAATAGCTTCAGAAATTCTACCTATAGTATTATCATATAGATTCTTGAAGAATTTATAGACCTGCAAGACATCATACAGGATCCGGCTCGTTTCATAGTCCATCCCCCAGAAAAAGAGGTCTGGACCGATAGCCCCTAATATAGCTGCCTCCCGATTCTCCCTAAGTATACGTGCAATCTCTCTGTCATTAGGATCAGAAGATGCTTCGAGCCTCTCAATAGCCTTATCCAATATAGCTATATGAGTAATATATTTGGGCATAAAACCACCTAAAACTGTATAAGCTTACGGTTATCATCGGAGAGAGTATAATCTCTTGGATCAAAAGCCTCATCATAAACAACAGCAACATATTTATATGCGATTCTATCAAATACATCGGAGACTCTATGCCAAAAATTGAGATTCCTCCTTGGATTAACCATAAACTCAGCCCTACCAATCAACTCAGCCTCCTCGAGCCAACCACCATTTATCCACGCCTCATCTGGAATAAATCCAGCCAAAGCAGGTAGTCTATACAACTCCATCACACCAGATAGACAGGGACCTCTCCCCTCATTCACTATTTTAAGATATACAGTATCACCAATTATGGATAGAGACCCACCAGCCTTAGATATCCTGAGATATGGAGTGGCCAGTTCAGCAGGAGGCTCTGGAGCCTCCAAACCCTCATATACAGGGGTCTCAACTGTAGGTTCTTCACCACCTCCCCCTTCTATTGGAGGCTTATCAGGCTTAGGACTTGAGACATCTGGTTCTTTAAGCTCACTCGGTAGTAAAGTGAGGATATCAGGATAATATCTATATAGAAGATAAGCTGTTAAACCCAATCCAGCAATACCAATAAGGAATTTTCTCCTCGACTTCCGTGGCTTCCCCTCATCCGAAGACATGAAACCACCGAAACAAATAATAAAAATCTTAAGTCTGTCTCTACATAAATATTAACGCATATATACTAAGTATAAAAACTTGAAAAATTAATACCTATATCACTAGATACTTAAAGATGATTTGGTTTATACCCATATCTAAAGCTCTATACCATATTTCATAAGGACATCCTTTAAAAGCTTACCTGCTAGGGCCGATAGCCCCTCGAGCCTATGCCTACCAGACTCAACCTTCTCCCTCAAATCACCCTCTAAGACCGCCTCTATCTGCTTAACCCTAACGATCCCATATGCAGCTAGCTCATCAAAATCTATGAGGGCTACAACCTCCGTGGGAGGCTTACCTCTGAATCTCTTCATCAACTCCTCATATAGACATTCGATATGGGTGAAGCCCTTATCCGGTATCCATCCAAATCTCTGCCCCTCAATAACTACATCCCCACATAAGAAGCAGGTCCACCTCTTAAACTT
>JALSHT010000015.1 GCA_026982095.1 Nitrososphaeria archaeon
GGGAGGAGCTGAGGCATCCAGTAGAGATAGCTGTTAATGGGCGTAGAATAGATTTTTTGGAGGGTCTTGATACTAGGTTGAGGGATGGAGATAGAGTATTATTTAGTCCGAGAGCATTATTTGTTGTTTAGGGAATATGAGGATACAGGTTAAGACATTTGCTACTTTGAGGGAGATCACTGGAGGGCTTATCCACTATGTAGAGGCTGGAGAGGGGTCTACATTGAGGGATGTACTTGAGGAGTTGTTCAAGCGTTTTCCATCCCTTAGGAATGAGATTTTGGATGAGAATGGGGATTTAAAAACTGGTTATAGGCTCCTGGTGAATGGTAGGGAGGCTATGCATATTGGTGGTTTTGATATTGAGATGAAGGATGGGGATACTATTGCCCTCTTCCCCCCAATAGCAGGGGGATAAATAGATACTACTTCTTCCTTAGGATTCTACCGTTTCTACTATCTTCCCTCAGTTTTCCATGCTCTATTGTGACTTCACCATTCACGATTACATATGCTATCCCCCTTGGGTACGAATGTGGATTTTCATATGTGGCTGTATCCTCTATTGTATAGTAGTTGAATATGGTTATATCGGCTTTATATCCAGGCCTTATTATCCCTCTATCCCATAGACCTAGTTTACGTGCGGGTAGTGATGTCATCTTCCTAATTGCTTCTGGGAGTGTCATAAGCCTCTTCTCCCTAACATATTTAGCTATAACCCTGGGGAAGGTACCGTATTTACGTGGATGTGGTTTACCTTCTCCAAAGGGACCTACTGAGCTGTCACTACCTATCGCTACATAGGGATGGCTTATAACCTTCTCTACATCCCTCTCATTCATACCGAATAGTATCATACCGGTGGCTAGCTCATCCTCCAACAATATCTTTACGAGAGTATCGACTGGGTCTAAGCCTAGGTTTTCCGCGATATCATATAGAGTCTTACCTTCATATTCTGGGTGGTTCTTAGAGTATGCTATTAATACATCTTTCCATGATAGATATCTCTCCTCGAAGAGCTGGTTATCAAGCTTTTCTCTAATATCTTTCTGTATATTCTCGTCACGGAGCCTCTTGAGCACCTCCTCTGCGTCGCCGCTTCTAACTTCTCTAGGTAGGAGAGCAGATAATGAAGTTGATGATGCGGTATATGGATATGCATCGGCAGATATATCGTATCCCCTCTCTATATAGTCGGTTATTAGTTTCAAAGCAGCGTCTACCTTACCCCAGCTGGGCTTTCCCGATGCTTTGAGGTGGGATATTTCAACTGATGCTCCCGATTTTAGCCCGATTGTTATAGCCTCTATAACTGAATCAAGGAGTCTCACGCCTTCGTTACGCATATGGGTGGCGTATATGCCTCCATATTTAGCCACTATTTTAGCCAGCTCAATAATCTCTCTGGTATCTCCATACATACTCGGTACATATATAAGGCCTGTACTAAGTCCGTATGCCCCGGCCTCCATAGCCTCTCTAACCAGTTCCTTCATAAGCTTCATATCCCTTTTACTAGGCTCTAGTGGTTCAAACCCTAAAACTGCAGACCTAACAGCTCCGTGGCCAACTAGTGAAACTATATTTACAGCCGGCCTGACAT